>JBIISZ010000025.1:0-2970 GCA_044340745.1 Saccharimonadales bacterium (SeqCode) | reverse complement strand
CGCGACGACCGCTACAAGCTTGAAGATGATGACCTATGGTTGCAGGGAAGTGCCGAGCACGTCATGGGGAGTATGCATGCTCAGGAAATTTTGACCGAAGCACAATTGCCCCTGCGGTATATAGGCTATGCGACCAGCTTCCGCCGTGAAGCCGGCACATATGGCAAGGACATGGAAGGCATTTTGCGTATGCACCAGTTTGATAAGCTGGAAATGGAGAGCTTTACGACCGGTGCTGATGGCTTGAAAGAACACTTCCTGATGGTCGCCATTCAAGAATACCTACTTGCCTCATTGGGACTCCCGTACCGCGTCATTCAAAAATGTACTGCTGATATCGGCAAACCGAACGCCCGCGGTATCGACATGGAAGCGTGGCTTCCTGGACAGGACCAATACCGCGAAACGCACACGGCCGATTACATGACCGATTATCAAGCACGTCGTTTGCAGACCCGCGTGCGCCGCGACTCAGGAGAACTTGAGCTCATCCATACGAATGATGCGACAGCGTTCGCACTCGGCCGCGCGATGATTGCAATCATTGAGAACGGTCAGCAAGAAAATGGTTCGGTCGTCGTTCCAGAGGTACTTCGCCCGTACTTGGGCGGCAAGGAAACGCTGTAAACCGATGGGCGTGCGTGTCGCGCTTTCAACGATTGCGAACGGGTCGATGCACCACCGCGACGACCCGGATGATCCGCAGGTCATAAGCAATCGCACCGAATGGTTAAAAGCTCAAGGGCTCTCACCGGATACGACCACTCGCGTCGTGATCGAATTCACTGGCGATGATTATTGCCGTTACAAGAAAGTCGGCCCGGCTGAATACGGCGTAAATATGCATGGATATGATGAGTTTCCGGCCGATGCGCTCGTCACGACGACTCCGGGACACGCGTTGTTCCTGCCTGTCGCCGACTGTATCGCTACGACATTATATGACCCTGAACACGAAGTTCTTATGCTGACCCACCTTGGACGCCAGAGCCTTGAACAGGATGGGGGAATGCGCTCGGTAGAATTTCTGACTCAAGAATACGGCACCGACCCTAAGACACTTCGGGTATGGACAAGTCCGACAATCAATAAAGAGGCGTACCCGATTTTCAAGTTAGATAACAAAGGGATGCGAGAAGTGTTCTTCGAGCAGATGGCGCGGGCTGGCGTCGACCGTCAACAGATCAATGATCATAGGGGAGATACAGGCACTGATGACCGATTCTTTTCCCACAGTGAATACCTGAAGGGGAATAAACCACAGGCGGGGTGCCACGCCATGGTAGCTGTACTGACCGATTAAGTGCTGTTCCCGGTAAAACGCTTATGGTACACTGGTGGTAATGCAAAAGTGGGCACAAAAACCGGGTTTCACCATTGTCGAACTCCTTATTGTCATCGTGGTCATCGCCATTCTGGCTGCTATCACTATCGTTGCTTATAACGGAATCCAGAACCGGGCAAAAGATTCCGCTCTTCAGTCGACGGCGAGCCAAGCCGCGAAGAAGGTACTCGCATACGGGCCTTTGAATACCGACCTGTACCCACAAGAAAGTTCGTTCCGTACCGACCTTTCGCTTCCCGCTGATACTTCTGAAGCGACCTATGACTACTATGTTTCTAGTAACCGAAAGTCGTTCTGTATATCAGTCACGAACACGACGACGTCGCCTGCGACTTCCTACGCTCAGACGCAATCCGCCTCTAATATTAAAGGTCGGTGCATAAAGAATTATGTTACGAACCCAAGTTTTGAAGGTGGAACGACGGCGATGTGGGGCGCTAATACGTCGACGACTTCCTATAGTACGGCGGCGGTGTCAGGCTCACCAGCGGGTGCCCGAGTGTTTATGGTCAATCGTACGACGACAGGTGACGCTTATTCCGTTCATACGACAACCTATCAGCCACCAGCTACTACGGCTCATACATTGACGTACTGGGTATGGTCGACGGCAGCGACTAATACAGGAAACTCTAATTTATTCAGAACGTACAATTCAGGTACCTGTTGTGTGGATATCCAATCCCGCGCCCTTAACGTTACAACGGCTCCGGTACGTATGGTACATACGGGTGTGACCTCGGCTAACCCTACGACCGGTCTGCAGATCATCGCCCGCCCAACCCAGACAGTAGGACAGGCCGTGTACTACGATGGCTTCATGGCGACGACAGGTGATACTGTGTATGGTTATGGTGATGGCAATAGTGACAACTGGTCTTGGGTCGGCGCCGAGCATACCTCCGAATCGTTCGGGCCTTCCCTCCCGCAGTAAGTGCTATACTAAAAAGAGCACCAACCATAAGGAGGGACGATATGATAGGATCTATTGATATCACTGGCATTAAATATGACGTCAACGAAAAGACGCAGAAGTATGTCATCGAGAAGGTTGGAAAACTCGACAAGTATGTGCCCGGGCATGCACGAAAATCTATGGCGGCAGACGTGAAGTTACGCCAGGTGAACCGTGACCACGGGAATAAATATGAAGCGGAAGTAATCTTACGCGTCCCGGAAAAAACGATCGTCGCTAAAGACTCGACGATGAACATGATGGCGGCGGTCGATATCGTCGAAGCGAAGTTGATTGCGCAGCTGAAAAAGTATAAGGATTCCGTTGCTGTCCGTAAAATCGCAGCGATGTAAAGTTCGATCAAACAGTCGTTCACTCCCTGGTTAATCGTGGTATAATATCTCTAAAGAAATACCGATATTTTTTCCGAAAGGCGAGGGGATACACTACATGGCAATTACGAGGCAGGGTGCGCTTACTAAGGTTTTTGGCGACCCGCAGAAAAAGATTCTGAAGCGCTTGCAGAAGAAGGTCGACGCAGTCAATGCGCTGGGCGACAAATATAAGAAATTATCAAAGCCCGAGCTCAAAAACCAGACGGAAGCGCTGAAGAAGCGCCTTGCAAAGAAGGGCACGAACCTCGATTCGATTTTGCCCGATGCTTTCGCGC
>JBIISZ010000024.1:0-2979 GCA_044340745.1 Saccharimonadales bacterium (SeqCode) | reverse complement strand
ACATTATGGATGATTCAAAGACGGTTGGTGAATTCCTTAAGGAAACTATCGCACTGACTGGTGAGAACGTTGTGATTCGCCGTTTCAAGCGTATTGAACTTGGAGTAAACGACTAGTATATGACCGAGGCTCAGGGCGAACGGCATACTGCCTCGCCCGAGCACGGGCCTGTTCAGGGCAATCTGGATTTAGAAGAGGTACTCATGGCCTACGACTACAGCGATAGCGCTGAAGACGAAGGTGACGGAGTATCTCTTCCTGAATTTTTAGAAGATGTTTGGCGGTTGTTTCGTGAGGGGCGGTTCATCTCTGGTTATATGTACGATTACCGGGACATGCAGAAACTTGACTTCGGCAAATCGATAGGAAGTGATTTCTGGCAGGACAACAAGGCGACTATCGAGCAGCTTGCCGACGGCCTGTACCGCGAGTATTTTGACGAAGTAGCAGGTGCGGCTGCGTATTATACCGAGTTCTTTATTGAGCACCCAGATTTGATACGGCTTCATACGCCCGACGGACCCTTCGTTACGGGGGTCGATGCCGACTTCGATACGACGAGTCCGTCGCGCAAGTATGATAACGTCGTCATGGTATATACGAGCAATGACGAGCCTGAATATCCAGGCCGAGGGACGAAACTATATGTGAATATATCTGCCCTCCCTAAGAGCGGACAAGAGATTGTTCGAAAGTACTGCGCGGACCTTAAGGCCGGACCCGAGACGATCGAATAATAAGGCGCCTCTGGTATAATGGTAAGCTAGTAGTATACAAGGAACTGATATGTTTGATACAAAACCGTACGATGATCGATTTGCAGGTGCCGTCGCGCACTTCGAAGAAGAATTAAAGAAAGTCCGCACTGGCCGAGCACACCCTTCAATGCTTGATGGCATTCAGGTCGAAGCCTATGGGCAAAAAGTACCGTTGAACCAGGTTGCAAACGTCATGGCGCCAGAGCCACAACTTTTGACGATTACACCGTTCGACCCAAGCAACCTTCAGGCAGTCGTCGCGGCTATCCGCGCTGACCAATCGCTTGGCCTTAATCCGAGTGACGACGGCCGTTTGATCCGTGCGCCTATTCCTGCCTTGACCGAAGAGCGCCGCAAGCAAATTGTCAAACAGACCTCCGAAAAGGTTGAAGATGCCAAGATTGCACTGCGCAATGTCCGACAGGATGCGTTCAAAGAAATTAAGCGCCTCAAGGATGACAAGGTCCTTTCTGAGGACGACCAGAAGCGCGCCGAGAAGTTGATCGACGAGACCCTCGCCGAGGCGAACGGCAAGATAGAGTCTGCGTTCAAAGAAAAAGAAAAAGAAATCCTGACAATTTAATGACTGACGATTCAGGAGCACTAATTCCTCGGCACGTCGGCTATATCGTCGACGGTAATCGCCGCTGGGCAAAATCGCACGGGCTCCCTACGTATGAAGGGCACCTTGCGGGGTATAACGCTTTGAAAGAGGTGGGTCTGGCAACGCTCGAAGCAGGTGTCGAGTATATGTCGGCATATGTCTTTTCAACGGAGAACTGGAAGCGAAGCGCCGACGAAGTAAAGAAGTTGATGGGCCTTACTTTGAAGGTCCTTGGTGCGGATGTTCCGGAATTCAACAAGCATAACGTACGGTTGAAAGTTCTTGGCGCGAGCGATGACGTTGATCCGAAGATCCTTAAAGCGATTGAGAAGGCCGAAGCGGCCACCGCGGCAAATACCGGCGGTGTGTTCGCGCTATGTTTCAATTATGGCGGGCAGCGCGAAATCGTCGACGCGGTCAAAAAACTTGTTCAAGAGGGAGCGTCTGTAGACGCTATCACCGAAGAGGCAATTGAGCAGAACCTGTATGCACCCGAGGTCCCGCCGATTGATGTCGTCGTTCGTACTAGTGGTGAACAGCGGCTTAGTAACTTCATGTTGTGGCGTTCGGCGTATAGCGAATTCCTGTTCTTGGAAAAAAACTGGCCGGATATGACAAAAGAAGACGTCGCGGCTATAATGAAAGAATACGCGAAAAGGCAGCGCCGGTTCGGTAGCTAGCCAAACATAATACTGGAGGGGAAATGCTCGTTGCGGGAATCATCATTGGGCTTATAGTGCTTGTGATACTAGTAGTGCTTCATGAATTGGGGCACGCCATCGTTGCAAAGCGCAACGGCGTCGTCGTTGAAGAATTTGGAATTGGTTTTCCACCGAAAGCTTGGGGTAAAAAGCTGAAGAACGGCGTGCTCTTCACGTTGAACTGGTTACCACTTGGTGGGTTCGTGAAGCTTCAGGGTGAGAACGATGCTGCGAGTAAAAAAGGTGACTACGGTGCGGCTACTTTCTGGCAGAAGACAAAGATTCTGTTCGCCGGTGTCGTTGTCAATTTATTGACAGCGGTCGTGCTGCTTTCTGTACTTGCTGCTATAGGGCTTCCAAAGATTATCCCCGACCAGTTTACTGTTCCTGGTGACACAACAATTACTACGACACCCGTGCAAATCACGCAGGTGGTCGAAGGCTACCCTGCCGAGAAAGCTGGCCTAGAAGTAGGGGACAAAGTACTGACGTTCGACGGTGAATCGATCACCGCATCCCAGCAACTGATCGATATCAGCAAGGCGCACCGCGGGCAGACCGTTCCGGTAACCTATGAGCGTGGTGAGACAAAAGAGACCGTCCAAGTAACACTCCGCGATGCAAACGCGACCGTATTTGGGGCAGGCCTGGGCCAACAGGAAACAATCAAGACGACTTGGTCGGCGCCAATCGTCGGAATCGTGACGACAGGCCAGTTTACCTGGGTCACCTTCCAAGGTCTTGGTGACCTTATGGTGAATTTCTTCGGCGGTCTGTTTGGTCAGCTCAGTACGACTGAACAGGGTCGCGAAGCGGCCGGGGAACAACTTCAGAAAGCGGGCGATAGTGTCACGGGGCCGGTAGGGCTGCTGGGTGTAATCTTCCCTGCGGTTAGCGGTGCTGGGTTTGACCAGAT
>JBIISZ010000017.1:0-12518 GCA_044340745.1 Saccharimonadales bacterium (SeqCode) | reverse complement strand
GTACGACTGAACAGGGTCGCGAAGCGGCCGGGGAACAACTTCAGAAAGCGGGCGATAGTGTCACGGGGCCGGTAGGGCTGCTGGGTGTAATCTTCCCTGCGGTTAGCGGTGCTGGGTTTGACCAGATCATCTTCCTTGCGGCGATCATCTCATTGAGCTTGGCCGTGATGAACGCACTGCCGATTCCGGCACTGGACGGCGGGCGCTGGTTTGTCACCATGTTATTCCGTGTATTCAGGAAACCATTAACGAAGGAGCGCGAGGAAAAGATCCACGGTACCGGTTTTGCGGTATTGATGGTCCTCTTTATCGTGATCACAATCTCTGATGTCTTCAAACTCTTCTAGCATCTGGCGCAAGGTCGCAATGGCAGTCGGGTTGCCGGCTTGGGTATTCTTCGGCTTTATGCTGGCGCAAGCTTTGATACTGGTGGTATTCGGGGTTATCCAGGCGGCGAATGTATCGCTCGCTGGGATCAATGAGATTATCTTCAACAGTATCGTGAGCGTCATTATTTATGCGGTGGCAATTGCGATCGTCATCGGCCTGCCATGGCTGATTAAAAAACGGCGTACAACAGCGACGGAACTTGGGTTACAACGGGGGCCGAACTGGCTTGACCTGCTGTGGACGCCGGCTGGAGCCGTGGCGTATTTGATCCTCACGACGTTGTTGACGACCATCGCGATGTACACCCTGACCTTTATTGATTATGACCAAGCGCAAGATACAGGCTTCGCTGGTATTTCGACGCCGTTGGAATACGGTTTGGCGTTCTTCATCTTAGTCATCGTCGCACCGTTCGCCGAGGAAGTACTGTTCCGTGGCTACTTATTCGGGAAACTTCGTAAGTATGCACCGCTGTGGGTTTCGATCTTAGTGACAAGCCTTTTGTTCGCGATCGTCCACTTCCAATGGAACGTCGGGGTAGACGTGTTCGCGTTGAGTATCGTACTGTGTCTGCTGCGTGTGGTGTCCGGTAGTTTATGGCCTTCGATCCTGCTCCATACGTTGAAGAACGGACTCGCGTATTATCTTCTCTTTATAAATCCCGTCGTTCTTAGTACACTAGGAGGATAAATCATGCGAGTATCACATTTATTCACCAAGACGCTAAAAGATGCGCCAGCCGATGAAGTTGCTAAGAATGCGCAGCTCTTGATCCGTGCTGGCTTCGTATACAAGGAAATGGCCGGGGTGTATGCCTATTTGCCGCTCGGTTTGCGAGTCCTTGAGAACATCAAGCAGATCGTTCGGGAAGAGATGGACGCGATTGGCAGCAACGAGCTTATCATGACTGCATTGCAGCGTAAGGAAGTTTGGGAGAAGACGACCCGTTGGAGCGATGATGTCGTGGACGTCTGGTTTAAGACCCGCCTCAAAGATGATACCGAGCTCGGGCTTGGGTGGAGTCATGAAGAGCCGATCGTTGAGATGGTAAAGAATTACGTACATAGCTACAAAGATCTGCCAATCAGCCTGTACCAGTTCCAGACCAAGATGCGCAATGAACTGCGTGCCAAAAGCGGTATCATGCGTGGCCGTGAATTCGTCATGAAAGATATGTACTCGCTGCATGCCACGAAAGAAGACCTTGATGCGTATTATGAAAAGACCATCGAAGCATATAAACGCGTGTATGATCGCCTCGGTATCGGCGAAGATACGTATGTAACGTTCGCCAGCGGCGGTGCCTTCACGAAGTTCAGTCATGAATTCCAGACGGTCTGCGAAGCGGGTGAGGACATCATATATCTCCACCGTGAGAAGAACATCGCTATTAACGAAGAAGTAATCGATGATGCCGTTGCGGAACTTGGTATCAACCGCGACGAACTCGAGCCGGTGAAAACGGCGGAAACCGGAAATATCTTCAACTTCGGTACGCAGAAGACCGATGAAATGGGGCTCTATTACACGGCAGCAGACGGGTCGCGCCAGTCGCTACACATCGGCTCTTACGGGATTGGTATCACCCGAGCGATGGGCGTTATTGCCGAGAAGTTGAGCGACGAGAAGGGGCTTGTCTGGCCAGAGAGTATCGCGCCATATAAGGTATACCTGGTAAGTATCGGGGCCGTGGGCGAGCAGGCGAGTGCATTGTATGACGCCCTTCAGGCAGCGGGTATAACAGTGTTATACGATGACCGCGATGAACGACCTGGGGCGAAATTCGCCGACGCGGAGCTCATAGGCTTACCGTACCGCGTGACGATCAGCGAGCGCCTGATTGGTGAAGATAAACTTGAATTCACCGTACGTAAGACGGGTGAGACGGAATTATTGACACTCGATGAGCTCATTGCTAGAATAAAGTGAAAATAGAGACGCGAGTACGACGCCCCACGCTACATATAGCGTAGGGCGTTCAGATTAACAGAATTAAGAAAGATTATACATAATGAAGAAAACATATCAGATTACCGCAGAAGGTAAGAAAGAACTGGAAACAGAATTGGCTGAATTGAAGTCACGTCGCGGCGAAGTCGCTGACAAGATTTCTGAAGCCCGTGACTTCGGTGACCTTAGCGAAAACGCGGAATACGATGCTGCCCGTGAAGAGCAGGGTCTGCTTGAAACCCGCATCGCGGAAATCGAAGACATCATCAACAACGCAGAGATTATCAAGACTGGCAAGAAGGGCGCAATCGGGCTCGGAAGCCGCGTCGAGTTGAAAACCGGTAACAAGTCAGTGACCTACATCATTGTCGGTCCTGTTGAAGCTGACCCTCTAGAAGGCAAAATCAGCAATGAATCACCGATCGGCATGGCACTCTACGGCAAGAACGTCGACGACAAGGTGACGATTACGACACCTAAGGGCGACATTTCTTACACCATCGTTTCGGTCGGCTAGTCACTTATCTCTGAAATAATACGCGACTATCGTTCATCGGGTATCCGAAGAATGATATACTTATGCTAATGAAACAGGGGGCGCAGAAGTACACAGGCTTTACGATCGTCGAGCTATTGATCGTGATCGTAGTCATCGCGATTTTAGCAGCTATTACGATCGTGGCCTATACCGGAATTTCGGATAGGGCGAAGCATTCTTCAGCACAAACGCTCACTTCACAGGTAGCCCGAAAAATCGAGGCTCATGCGGCGGAACATAACGACCAATATCCGGCTGATTTAGATACGATTAGCGTTAGTGATCCGGCTGATCCGCGAAAATATCAATACACGGCAAACAATGGAGCAACGCCGCGCACGTACTGTGTGACGGTTACCGTTCAAGGCATTTCTTATTATCAGAATTCGACGACCGCCCGAAACCCGACAGTCGGGTCTTGTCCAGGCCACGGCGTGAACGGACTTCCGCCTAATATCGCCCAGAACGGTTCGTTCGAAACCGCTGCTGCAGAGACAACCACGCGGACTAACCTTGCAAATAACCCGAGTATCGAGACGGTAACGTCGGGATGGGGGATCACGAACGGTGGAACGGGAGCTGCGGTTGCAAGCTCGCCAACCCGGGCGCATAGCGGTACTCGATCACTAGAGTACACCTACGGCGACTCGACGCACCAGGACTCCGGACCGACCGGAAGTGTCTATGTTAATGCGAACACCCCGTATACGGTATCAGCTTGGGTGTATGCGCCGACAGCCATAGGAAGCGGATTGAGGATTATCGTCCACGGTACTCCGATTGCTGGCGGGACCGAGCGAGGTACAGTAAGCACCACGGTTAATGCTTGGACGCGCCTTTCATATACCGTCACCCCGTCAACGGCAGGGACGATGTCGTACACCATCGCGAAGACGACATCGGCGAGCAACGCAAACCAAGTTATCTATGTCGATTCAGTCCTTGTCGAGTCGACGCCGAGTTTGGGAGACTATTTCAGCGGAGCTTCGGCGGCGAGCGGCGATTTCATTTACGGATGGACGGGAACCGCGCAGGTCAGTACGAGCATAGAGCGTGCGCCGAGCGTCGCGAACTTCGTATTTAACGGGTCTGGCGGAAACCGCTTTCAGTCAGACGTCCGTAGTTCGGAGGGGAGTAGGTCTGCTCGGGTCTTGATCACGACGAACGCGGTGAACCCTGGGTTGTATCAGAACTTACCCGCGTTGGCGCCAGGAACCTATACGCTGATTGCGAAAGTGTGGATCGAGCCTGGGTTAAGCTCTGCGGTAACAACGACAATACAGGGGACGGGTATAACGCTTGGCAGTGCGGGAAGTTATCCGGTTTCAACCAGCACGCAAGGCCAGTGGGCCGAAATACGCCGAACGGCGACATTCACGACAGCGGCTTCGACGAACTTCTTCATATATATTGGGGGTAACGTGAACGGTATGGTTGGAAAGAGTTTTTGGGTTGATGAATTCGCTATCGTAGAGGGAACCTGCACGACGGAGCGCTGCTACTAATAGTAGGCATGGTACAATGAAAACAATGCAGTGGGCACGCAAACAAACAGGTTTCACTATCGTCGAGCTATTGATCGTGATCGTAGTCATCGCGATTTTGGCGGCAATTACTATCGTGGCATATAACGGTATTCAAGCAAGGGCTCAAGAATCCTCGGCGAAATCTTATTTAGCACAAAATGTCAAAATAGCTATGAACGCAGTGACTGATGCGAAATCGAGCCATCTGCCTGCCGCAGTATTACCCGTCGGATTATCGAATATTAAGCCGGATAATGCGAAATATCGTGTGGTGACTTACTGCGCCAGTGCAACTGAATTCACCTTAGCGGTAGAAACGCTCGCAGGGAAGAAATACTATACGAAAAACGGAGCTGAAGTAGTTAACAATGACAGTATGGATACCTTCCAGCCTTGCGCAACATCAGGTATTTCCGGGGCGCACACGACGTACCTCAATCTTCCATCGCAATGTAGTGCAGAAAACGCGACCTGTACGGTAACCGGTACTGCGACCGTAGTGTTCGGAAGCGCGGCACAGGGGCGTTTTAATAGATTACATAACCAGACGGGGAGCGTTACCTGCAATAATGCGACGTTCACGGATCCGGCACCATCTTTTGCTAAGGCGTGCTACGTCTACCCGAATTAATCAATACGAACAGGTACATAAGGATAAGGCAACGTAATGAAACAAGCTCTCCGAAGTCAAACAGGTTTTACGATCGTCGAGCTACTGATCGTCATCGTGGTGATTGCTATCCTTGCCGCTATAACGGTCGTGGCTTATAACGGCATTCAGAATCGTGCCTATGATTCTGCGGTACAATCTGACATCACGGCTTTTGCGAAGAAAGTCGAAGCATTGAAGGTAGATTCGACGACGGGTGCAGTACCGTTCCCTTTAACGTCGGCGGCAGGAATCAGGGTGACAAAGAACGCTTATGAGGTACGAAATAATCTGTATTATTGCACAAATGGTGATAGGTTCGCCGTAGGCGCCATCTCAAAATCAGGAAAAGGCTACAGTTACGATACCACCAACGGCCAGCGAACATTTACCAACGGCTCAACGAATATCAGTGGCGCCGATGTTTGCGCCATGGTCGGCCAATCCGCTTGGAATACTACGTACGGGCAGTTTGCCCTCGATGGCCCGACCGCAGTCTGGGCCAACTGGGTGCAGTAGTACGCCTCTATCCAAAATAAGGGGTAGTTTGCTATACTTACTCTCATATGTCGACACTAAAAGATTTTCGTGACGAGCGTCTGCGTAAACTCGCTGACCTCAAAGAACTCGGGTTCAACCCGTACCCGGCTGATAGTAACCGGACTCACCAAGCCCAGGCAATCAAAGATAGCTTTGACACGCTTGAAAACCAACAGGTTATCGTCGCTGGGCGCATTATGGGTATCCGTAAATTTGGTAAGCTTGCCTTTATCGTGCTCCGCGATCAGTCTGGCGAGATCCAACTCTTTTTGCAAGAAGGCGCCGTCGCACCCCGTGATGCCGCAAATGGTGTCCTTGGGCTTGAAGACCTTCCATTGCTTGATACCGGTGATTTCCTTGAAGCGACCGGTCCGGTCATCAAGACGAAAACGGGTGAAATTTCAGTACAGGCCAATACGCTTCGCTTGTTGACAAAAGCCTTGCGTCCGATGCCGAGCGCCGTCGAAGGCTTTACGAACAAAGAAGAACGTATGCGTCGCCGATACATCGACATGAACGTCAACCTCGATGTCCGCGAACGCTTCGTGCGTCGGTCTAAGTTCTGGCAGGCAACTCGTGACTTCTTGAACGACAACGGCTTCACCGAAGTGAACGTACCAGTGCTTGAGCACACCACCGGTGGTGCAGACGCCAATCCGTTCGTCACGCATATGGACGCGTTAGACCAAGATTTTTACCTACGTATCAGCCATGAGCTCCCGCTGAAGCGCCTTCTTGGTGCTGGGTTCGAGAAAGTCTATGATATCGGTCCACGCTTCCGTAATGAGAATTATTCCGATGAACACCTTCCTGAACACGTCGCGATGGAGTGGTACTGGGCATACGCCAACTGGCAGGACGGTATGAAGTTCATGGAGGCGATGTACAAGGAAGTCTTGCAGAAGACATTCGGTACGTTGCAGTTCAAACTTGGCCAGTTCGATGTCGATATGGCAGGGGAATGGCAAGTCTGGGATTACGCGACAATTATCAAAGAACGCTACGGTATCGATGTATATGAAAGTTCTCTTGATGAAGTCAAGCAGGCACTTGCCGATAACAAGCTTGAGGTCGAGCAGACCGAAAACCGCGCTCGTGGCATTGATAAGCTCTGGAAAAACATTCGTAAAGATGTCGCCGGCCCCGTCTGGCTGGTAAATACGCCGAAATTCATCTCGCCGCTCGCAAAGGCTAATCCTAACGATGACCGTGTCGTCGAGCGATTCCAACCGGTTATCGCCGGGTCGGAGCTTGGTAATGGCTTCTCGGAGCTGAATGACCCGATTGACCAGCTAGGCCGATTCGTCGAACAGCAGAACATGCGTGACGCGGGTGATGATGAAGCGATGATGCTCGATATCGATTATGTAGAAATGCTCGAATACGGTATGCCACCAGCCTGCGGATGGGGCTTCAGTGAACGCGTCTTCTGGATATTCGAAGGGGTGACCGCACGTGAGGGCGTGCCTTTCCCGCAACTCCGTCAAGAATATGACGAGGTGACGAAAGCCTTATATCCTGACGTAAAGTTCGACTAAGGTCTTTACTATACTTCGTATATTGCTATACTAAATATAGTAATAATTTTTGAAAAGAAAGAGTATATCCTTATGTCCAATATTCTTGTCGTGACCGGAAGTGTCCGTCCGAACAGTGTTAATGAAAAAGTGGTCCCGCTTGTCGTGGCCGAAGTAGAGGCACAAGGGGCTACCGCAGAAGTAGTTGACCTTAAGGCGCTTGACCTGCCGTTTTATGACGACCCGCTGCCACCGACTTCACCTGATTTTGCTCCGACGAATGAATCCGTCCTCGCTTGGACGAAGAAGGTTTCAGAAGCGGACGGGGTGATTTTGGTTACCCCTGAGTACAACCACACTATGACCCCTGTGCAACTGAACGCTGTAGACTGGATTGGTAAAGAGTGGGAAGATAAGCCAGTCGCACTGATCGGGTATGGTTGGTCAAGCGGCGCGAACCAGGCGCATGCCACTGCCCGTGAGGTGCTCGCGGTCAACTTGAAGGCAAAGGTAGGGGATGACCAGGCGAACCTGTTCTTCATGAAGCACCTCAACCCAGATGGTACGGTCGCTGATGCTGATGCGGTTAAAGCGAAGCTTTCGGCCGCAGTCGGCGAGTTACTCGCTGCCCTCTAGGTAGTGTATGATAGGGGTATGAAGGGTACTCTTGTTGTCGTTGCCGCACTAGCTTTAGGTCTAAGCCTCTTCTCGAGCTCACCAGTTGCAGCGGTTGATACTAACAATTTCCGTATCTCTAACTATGATATTCAGTACGAGCTCTCGCGCGATAGCGAGGGCCGTTCTGTTTTAAAGACGAAAGAGACAATTACCGCTGAATTCCCCAATTATGATCAGAATCATGGTATCGAGCGAGCGATTCCCTTATCGTACGACGGGCATAGTACGAGCCTAGATACTCCGGTTGCAACAGATGCGTCAGGGCGGCTCCTCTCAGTTTCAGAGAGGACTGAAAATAATACGAGGGTACTTCGCATTGGTGATCCAAATACTTACGTACAGGGTACCCAGACGTATATTTTGGAATACACACAGCGTGATGTGACCCGTTTTTACCAGGATACCAACCGCGATGAATGGTATTGGGACACCAATGGTACGGAATGGCGGGTGCCAATCGACCGGCTGACGGTATCTGCAACGATAGACCCTTCTGTTAGTGAATCTTTGGAGGCGGCGCCACTATGTTACGTAGGCGGTGAAGGCGAGTCTGGTCGATGTGTTATTTCATCGCTGGGTGAGGATTCGTATCGAGCCGAGGCTCAAAACCTCAGTATTGGTGAAAACATTACGCTTTCCTTTGGGTTCACCCGGGGTACGTTCGCACGGTATGAACAACCTCTGTGGATGACGCTGCTTGCCTGGTGGCTTTTATTGGCAATTATCACGGGTGTAATCGGTCTTATTATCGTGATCGTTCTCTCTATAGCATATGCTCGTCGTCGAAATCGCACCAAGGAACTTACGACTATCGTTACGGAGTACATCCCTCCGAAAGATACAAGCGTCACAATATCAGCCCAGGTTGTTTACACCCGAGGTTCATCGTTTGTCGCGCAGCTGATTGATTTAGCGGTGCGCCACTATATTCAAATCATCGAGACGAAGCCTAAAAGCACGTTAAGCTTTGCGGAGTATGATATTAAGGTCGTAAAAGATCCTTCGACGCTTCTCCCCGAAGAGTTGGAGCTGTTAAGCGATATGTTTGGATCAGTGCCTGCGGTCGGGTCGACGATGAGTATGAAATCGCTTCGTGATAATTACTCGTATACTTTGAGGTTGTTTGATAATTCGAACAAGATCAAAACGCTTCTAGAGGGGAGCTATGCGATACGAGCGAAGGATGGCTTGCAGTCTAAATATTTCTATCGCTGGAGTATCGCGCTGCTCATTTTTGGCTTACTGACGCTTTCGCCAGCCTTGCTTGTGTTCAGCGGTATCGTGGCGATATTAGGTTCGACCCTTCGCCCGCTTACAGACAGGGGGCTCGCACTTCGTCGGTATCTTCTCGGTCTTGACCGTTACATCGCGGCAGCTGAGACAGAGCGATTAAAAATGTTCCAAGGGCCAGACACTGCGCAGAAGGTCGGGGAAGCTGTCGATCCAAATAACACACAACAACTCCTTAAATTGTATGAACGAGTCTTGCCGTACGCAATCTTGTTTGGGTGTGAGAAGGAATGGTCAAAACGATTGGGCGAGTTCTACGCGACGACTCAGACGGCACCGGATTGGTACGCCGGTTCAGCAGCTTTCAATGGAGCGATGTTCGGTACGATGGTATCAAGTTTCAGTACAAGCACGACCTACTCATCGGGTTCCAGTTCAAGTTCTGGTGGTTCGAGTGGTGGCGGATCTTCCGGTGGCGGCGGTGGTGGCGGCGGCGGTGGTGGCTGGTAAGCCGTAGGCTCCGTGGTACAATAAACGTAAGTAGTAATAAGAGGGGAGCATGGTGATTCAGGTAAAGAACCTTACGAAGACGTATGGCAAGAAGCAGAGTGCATTCAAGGCGCTTGATGACATTAATTTCACTATCCCGAAGGGTGCCAGCGTGGCAATTATTGGGAAATCCGGAAGCGGCAAGTCAACGTTGATGCACGCCATGAGCGGGCTGGACCGCCCTGAAGTGGGCGAGGTGGTCATTGACGGCGTAGACATCTTGAAGCTTCGAAATAAGGCGGTCGACCGTTTCCGTTCTGAGAAAATTGGTTTCATCTTCCAAGCTTTTTTCGTTCAGGCAAATGAGACGGCCTACGATAACGTCGCACTTCCTCTTGAAATTGCCGATATCTCTGGGCGCGATAAGCGCAAGCGCATCGAGGCGGCGCTCGAAGTGGTAGAGTTGACCGACAAAGCAAAGGTCAAGGCTCGCAACCTTTCTGGCGGACAAAAGCAGCGATTAGCAATCGCCCGAGCGATTGTTAATGAACCGCGTATCATCTTCGCTGATGAACCGACGGGCAACCTCGACTCGACGACGGGTGAAAAAGTAGAAGACCTATTGTTCGGATTGAATAAAAAGGGTGGCAGTACGCTGATTATCGTCACGCATGATCATGATTTGGCGAAGAAGTGCGATATTCAGATACACATTAAAGATGGAAAGATCCACTCTATCGTCGGTATTCCTGAAGTGAAAAAGAAAGCGTGGAAGAAATAATGAAGACAATTGATATTGCCCGCCGCGCAGCCCGAAGCTTACAGAATGCAAAGACCCGTACGGTGCTGACAAGCTTAGCTATCGGTGTGGGGGCGTTTACGATCGCTATCTCTATCGCCGCTGGTGAAGGGGCTCGACAATATGCCGATACGTTGATTGGTTCGAACATCAACCCTCGTGCATTGTTCATCGTCAAAGATAAGACACTGTTCGAAGGGGGTGCGGCTTCGTTCACGAACTCTGGGCTTCGTGAATACGACCCGAATGCCGGAATGACCGCTAGTGGCCTGACGATCGAGCAGATGACCCAGGCGCAGGTAGATGAACTCTCACGGCGTGATGACCTTGAGTTTGTCACACCTACGTACACGCCACAAATCACGTATATGTCATTCGGTGAATCAGATACGAAATTTGTTGCGGACGTGACAACATATGATCCGACCGTTACGGCCGAAGCGGCTTTCGGTTCTATCCCTTCATTAGGAAACGAATTGCCTGATTCGGAAATTGTCATGCCAGAGACATTTGCCACTACGTTAGTAGAAAAGGGAGTCATCAAAACAGAGCAAGATGCTATCGGGCTCCAAGTCGTGCTGACCGCCTCTCGACCGAGTTCATCGGCAAGTAGTGAAGAGCTCGCTCAAGCATTTGCGACAGGTGGTGCCGCAGCGGCAGCCGCGCTTGCCCAGCCGGAGTCGGAAGAATACACTTTCACAATCCGTGCGCTATCGAAGCAATCAGCAACCGCTTTGACAAGCAGTAGCTCAGTTCAGATTCCCGCTGTGGTAGCCCGGCAGATCAGTGAATATACCACTGAAGGTACACCAGCGTATCAGAAATACATTGGAGTACGTGCCCTTGCGACCGAAGGAAACGACCCAGAAGCGGTGAAAGAGGCGCTTGCAAATGATGAATTCTACGCACAAACTGCAGAGGATCTACAGGGCGTCATCTTTACGATCGTGAACATCCTACAGGGGATAGTCCTCGGGTTCGGTGTCATCGCGTTGATTGCGAGCGTGTTCGGTATCATCAACACCCAGTACATTAGCGTCTTGGAACGTACCCGTGAGATCGGCTTGATGAAAGCCCTTGGTATGCGTGGGAGCGGGGTAAGCCGATTGTTCCAGTTCGAGGCCGCTTGGATTGGATTCCTTGGGGGTATCATTGGCGCTATCATTGCAGTGGTGCTCGGAACGATTTTCAACCCGACTATCACGGAGGCGTTAGGCCTCGGTGAAGGCAACTATCTACTGGTCTTCCAGCCGCTACCGCTTATCCTAATGATTATCGCCCTGATGATCATCGCGATGTTGGCAGGATGGTTCCCGGCGCGTAAGGCCGCGAAGCTCGACCCAATCGAAGCACTGCGTACTGAATAGTTCGCATCATCCAAAGGGGTGTATGCTATAATCGACCCTAGTTATGTTAGATATCCGCTTCATCCGTGAGAACCCTGAACTTGTACAAGAAAACGCACGCCGTAAGAATTACGACGTCGATATCGCACAGCTTATTTCCCTCGACGACCAACGCCGAGAAATCGCCAAACAGGCCGACGAACTTCGTGAACGCCGTAACGCGAATGCCGCCAAAATGAAGGGTGGCAAACCAGAACAATCATTGATTGATGAAGGGAAGGCGATCAAGCTGGAGCTGGGTGAGCTTGAAGCACACCTTGGTACGCTTGAAACCGATGTACTTACTTTGCAAAAGAAAGTACCGAACATTGCCAGTGATGACGTGCCGATCGGGGCGACAGAAGATGAGAATATCGTCGCGAAAGTAGTCGGTGAACCGACAACCTTCGCCTTTACTCCACGCAACCACTGGGAAATTGCCGAACAACGTGACTGGATCGATAAGGAGCGCGCCGCTAAGGTAGCGGGAAGCCGTTTCGCTTACATCAAGGGCGATTTGGTAAAGTTGCAGTTCGCAATCATTCAGTTCGTCATTAATACACTGTCCGATGAAGCAGTCTTGTCTCAGATTGCAACCGAAGCGGGGCTGGAGGGGGTTTCGACTAGGCCGTTCAACCCGATTTTGCCGCCGCTGATGATCCGTACGGAACTGTACGATGCAATGGACCGCCTTGAGCCACGCGACGACCGCTACAAGCTTGAAGATGATGACCTATGGTTGCAGGGAAGTGCCGAGCACGTCATGGGGAGTATGCATGCTCAGGAAATTTTGACCGAAGCACAATTGCCCCTGCGGTATATAGGCT
>JBIISZ010000016.1:0-13009 GCA_044340745.1 Saccharimonadales bacterium (SeqCode) | reverse complement strand
GATATGTGCAAATGCCCCGCGAGGCGGTGTCGCGGATGCCCGGAAACGACCGCCTGAGGAAACGCCTCTACCAGTCGGTCTTGCATTGTATCCCGTAATTTCTTTAAGCGTTCTGATTCAAATTTGCGGTGCGCGCTGGCAAGTTCCATAGCTTTTGCAAAGCCGACCGTTCCTGCGACATTCTCCGTACCGCTTCGAAGGCCACGCTCTTGCCCGCCCCCAACGATTGACGGGGCAATAACGACTGATGGAGCCGCCCATAAGAGCCCAACCTGCTTCGGCCCGTACACTTTCGCAGCATTCAAGGTGAGCATATCTACGCCGAGGCGCGCGACATTTACATCTAACTGTCCCACCCCTTGCGAGGCGTCGGTATGAAGATAGATTGGCGTGTGGTCGCCCCTTGAAAGCCGTGCTTGTCGCTCAGCTTTCACGACCTCGGCGATATCGCGAAGCGGCTGAATCGTACCAAGTTCATTATTGGCGAGGGCGATACTGACGAGGTTCGTCGTCGGCACTATCGCCGCTTTGATTGCGTCGGCCGACACCACACCATGTTGGTCAGGTTCGACGAGCGTATGGTCTCGTTTTTTCGCTGCCTCAAGTACGGCGTGATGCTCGATGGTCGCCGTAACCACATGCCCGTCGAAGCTAGAGAAAGCAAGATTGATCGACTCCGTTGCTCCAGCGGTAACTACTAGATCATCACCCCGGGCACCGATTGTGCGGGCAATCTGCTGCTTCGCCGCTTCATATTCACGACGGACCGCTACAGCAGGTGCGTATGGCGCAGAAGGGTTATAAAAGGCATCAGAAAAAAATGGCTGCATAGCGGCCAGAACTTTTGGATCGAGCGGCGTCGCAGCCGCATGGTCGAGATAGATACCTTCCATAATGCTTATACTAAGTATAGCCTATATTCGCTACGCGACCTTCGGTAATTCATCGGTTGCCGCTTCGTCCTGTATATCCGCCAGTGTGCCATCAAGCGGGTAAAGTGGGCGGATATTTTTCTCATATTGGACAATGACGTTGCCGACATGTGCTTGCTCTTCGGCCTCGAGGGGTACAGGGCGTCCGTTATACAGTTTATGGATTTCATGTTCAGTGATCTGATAGTGAATCGTATGGCTCGGCACGTTTGAGGCCAAGCTGTTGCGGCGATAAAACCAATCGCTTTTATCCTGCTCCATAGGGTGCGCGCTTTGCGTATGGAGCCAGAATTGATGCCCCTCACCGAATAACGCACCGCCCCTGTGGCTCTCGGCCTCTATAAGACTATCGATCGTTACGCGCTTCGGTTTGAAAGCACCCATCGCGCGAAGCCATGGCCTATCGATATTTGCCTGTCCAGTCTGGATGGCAGTTAATCGATAGTCATGGATTTTTGCCTCAATATCTTTGAGGTGCTTGAATGCCGCCGGTTGCGTTTCGGGCGTGTACTGCTGCTTGTCGAGGGAAGCAAAAAGATCCTCAGCTGGCTCTGATTGGGAATAGGTATCTGGGATGTGGTATTGAGAATTGTCCATACGAATAGCGCCACCCTTGGTTGGTCATTTTTGGAAGTGTTCGTTTAGATCAGCGCAAAAAGCGCACGGGCGTTGTGGGTAGAGACGTCAGCTATTTCCTCGAGGGAAATGCCCCTTCTTGTAGCATGATATTCCGCTACAAGCCGCACATACGCAGGCTCATTTACTTTACCACGATATGGCTTCGGAGTCAAGAACGGCGCATCTGTTTCAAAAACGATTGACCCTAGTGGGATTGCATCGAACATCGCTTGCTGCGCTTCGTCTTTTGTGAACGTGCTAATGCCATTTACCCCTATGTATAAGCCTCTCTCTAGGGCCTTATCGAGGTTCTGCTGTGAATCAGTGAAACTATGGAGCACACCGCGAAGGTTCTTAAAGCTATCAAAAATCGGCCAGAAATCGTCAAAAGCCTCACGGACGTGGAATATGACGGGGAGGTCGTGCTTCTCGGCAACCTCTAGCTGCGCTCTGAGGGCTTTAATCTGCGTTTCACGATCGCTATGCGTATAAAAATAGTCGAGCCCTATTTCGCCTACCGCGACAATGCGCCGCGACGTCCCCGCAAGAGTTGCTACTTCCTCGTAGCCGTCTTTCGTATCATGAGGATGCACCCCGATTGAAGCATATGCCTTGGGGTGAGCTTCAGCAAAAGCGACCGCAAGGCGCGAGCTCTCGTTACTCGTACCAACGCAAAGTACCTGTTCTACCCCAGCCTGTTGGGCACGAACCAATACCTCTTCGACAGGCAGCTCGTACGTCTCGTGAATATGACAATGGGTATCGATGAGCATTATTGTTTTGCCGCGTGCGGGTCCGGGGTGTGAAGGTATACCTTAGGGAATAGCACCCCTTCAAGCGGGACAACGACTCCGGACTCGAACGTCTTATGGATAGCGCTCGCAGTATTCGGCAAGAACGGCACCAATAGGTCCCCTATCTGTACTAATGCACCGGCACAATGCGCAAGGACTTCCGAAAGGTGAGCCTCTGCTTCGGCATCTTTACCGATTTGTTTCGCGATTTCCCATGGTTTCACATTGTCTATGTATTGGTTAAGGCTTCGGACCATATTCCATACTTCATCAATCGCCTTGTTAAATTCTAGATGTTCCATAGCCTGGTGGTAAGCGGTCATATCGTGTTCGGTTTGCTCTGATTGGCCAATGACACCCGCTTGATACCGGGTAAGCATTCCAGCGACACGGCTGATCAAGTTTCCTAAGTCGTTTCCGAGTTCACCGTTGTAGGCACCTTCAAATTTTTCCCAGGTGAAATCACCATCATCTAGCGTCGGGATATGGCGTGAGAAGAAGTAGCGGAACGCATCAAGGCCGTACTGGTCAATGATTTCATTCGGGTCAATCACGTTCCCTACCGATTTACTGATTTTCGCACCGCCAATATTAACAAAGCCGTGCACGAGAAGCTTCTTTGGAAGCTGCAGCCCGATACCTAGAAGCATTGCCGGCCAAATACCCGCGTGGAACCGAAGAATATCTTTCCCAATCACCTCTACATCCGCCGGCCAAAAAGCGCTATACTCTTCGACGCGGTCCGGGTATCCGATGACGGTAATATAGTTCGCAAGCGCATCAAGCCAGACGTACATGATCTGGTCAGGGTCGTCTGGCACAGGAATCCCCCACGTTAGGTTCTTCTTAGGGCGTGAAACACTGACATCCGCCAGGCCGTCTTTGATGAGCTCGAGGAATTCGTTCTTACGAAATTCAGGAACAATCTGCATTGTACCGTCATTGATCGCTTCTTTGATCTTGTCGGTAAATGCGCTGGTTTTGAAAAAGTAGTTCTCTTCACTTACCTGCTGGTACGGCGCCTGGTGGTCGGGGCATACCCCTCCGGTCGCCTGGACTTCCTTATCAGTGAAGAAGGCTTCATGCCCGATACAATACCAGCCGCTGTAGGTGCCCTTGTAAATATATGGCTTCAACTGCTTCCAGATGTATTGGACCGCCTGAACATGATGCTCATCGGTAGTGCGGACGAAATCGGTATACTGCGCGCCGACTTTTTTCATGAGATCTTCGAAATTACCGTACATTTTATCGGTAAATTCTTTCGGCGTCACCCCTTGCTCGGCTGCCTTAGCGGCAATCTTATTCCCGTGCTCGTCAGTGCCGACCTGGAAACGGACTTCGTGGCCGTTTTGTTTCTGGTATCGCGTCCAGATGTCGGCCAATAAGTAATCGAGGGCGTTTCCGATGTGCGGGGTTCCGTTCACATACGGAATAGCCGTCGTAATGTAGAGTTTTTTCTGTGGTGTGTCCATTACAGATTATTGTAACAGATGGAGCGCCTAGAGTGCACCCGTGTCGTAGATTGCCTTCACCGTATCGGCGGATATCCCGTAGTTGTAGATGCGGACATCGTCGATATCTCCGCCGAAGCCATAATTATTCGACCATCCGCCCTTGCCAATCGAAACATTGAAGGCAGAGCTGCCAAGGTCCTGCGTGAGATTCGTTGACGTTACCCTCTGTCCATTGATATACAGGATGCCGATTTGCTTATCGTAAGTCAGGACAACATGAGTCCAGCTATCGATTGGGATTGTAGAGTATGCCATACTCCCAGCGCTTGACCCGTACCATAACCGTGCGCCAATCGCGTTACTGGCTTTTGCGATGTGCATCTGGAACCCGTTATATACGTCACAGCAATCCCTTGCATTGGATATCAAGGTCGCATAGGAGTTAGGTGAGGCACCCGCCCAGCGCACCCACATGGAAACACTTAACGTTTCGAGTGGGAAATTATATCCTGTATTGATCCACTGGTTCGAGGTCGTGCTAAAAGCATACGCACTGTTAGGCTGGCCGTTCTGACCGGTCGTAGGTGTGGCACCCGAAATAGTGCCGTCACGTCCCTCACCGCTCGAATCGACTGCGCCGCCGTTCAGCTTCCACCAACCGACGATCTTACCACCGCTTCCCCCCGCCTCTTCTGATGCGTCCATAAGTTCGCAGGCGCCGGCTGTGGAGCCTTTCGTATAGGCAGATTCCAGTGTGTTACGGTTCGCCGAAGCATTGTACCCACGGATGCAGTATTCAGTTCCCGCAGTGACAACATCTATGACGTTCCCTTCAGATGGGGTGAAATTCAAAGAAGCGTTCGCTCCACCGGCTGCCGAATACCAGTCCGTCGGGTTTCCACCGTTACTCAACATATAGCTCGCTTGTAACGATTCGATACTGTCGATATCTGACAACAAGCTTCTGTCCCGGGCATCGCGCTGGATACTCGAATAGCCTAATAAACCGACAGACGCCAAAAGGGCGATGATAACAATCACCACGATAAGCTCAACTACCGTGAAGCCATTTTTATACGACGAAGAGAGCGATATAGCCATTTCAGCTAGTGTATCATACCTGCTTATGCTTTAAAACGAACCTATATACCGTCGTAGCGGGTCCAGTCGGTCGCTAAATCGAAGCCGTCAGGGTGCACTTTTGCAAACCCGCCCGTGTCATACACCTTACCCAGTCCAAGACTCGTTTCCACAATGGAACAGCGAGGATAGCGGGCATAATTCGCCGCAATAATTACATATCCTTGGCTATCTACTTTAGCGCCATCTGGGCGGACGGTATAATAGCCCCCTTGGCGGCATGCCTGCATGACGACCTTCATGTCCAGATCATAATACGTTTCCCTGTGAGTTATCCCTCGGCTGTCGGTAAAATGCTGCGCACCTTTAGATTTAGTCAGGCCACGGCCGTCGTTCTTCAGCCCTATGACCTCGACCTGCTTCTTCGCGTCACGCGTCACGACGTTCGCGATTTCAACACGCGCTATTTCCACGCCATCTTTGATTTCAATTTCAAACGTGCGGGTCCGTACCCCGTTCTGACCAGGTGTCTGCACAGCACGATATCCCAACGCCCGATCGGCGTCATATACAATTTCATACCCGAAATCAGTCGCCTCGTCGATACTTACCGTCTGCTTGCCTTCACGCCAAATCCGTATGGCCATCCCTTCGGTAATGCGAGTATCTTTACTTAAGGATACGCGGTCCTGCACGCCTAAAGTAATCTTCTTTTCGAGAAGCATCTGTGCAATCGTATCACCCTGGGTATAGACGTCCATTACTCTACCGTAGAGGTCGAGGCGAACAAGGTATGCGCGGTCGATTTCCAACTTCAGCCCCGCGCCGTCATATACGTAATCAGTCGACCGTTCCATGCTGACGGTATCTTCAGGTTTCAGGATAAAACCCGCATCTTCGGCAATCCGCTTCGGGGACTGGTACGGACTGACCGTTTTAAGCCGCACAGCACCGTCTGATACCGTTACAGGCCGTGCACGATAAATGTTTACGTGGTAATTCGGTGCGATAAGCTCTTCCTCGCGAGATGGCTCCACCGTGTCCCTTTCATCTAGGGTGTATCCGTTTTCTTCTAACGCGACACCGAGTGTCTTCGCATTAGATAAGAAGGCCGATTTCGCGCCGCGATCATATACGGTAATGAGTCGCTTCCCTTCATGTTGCAAGTGTGCGTTCGTGCTAAGAAGCAACGCGATACTCACTGATGCACCGACCATAACGGCTACTATCCACCCTGCTTTCGATTTCGTATATACTTTGCTCCTCACCACCTCGGACAAAGTCATCACGTTACCCTCGTTGGCGTATGACGCCTGTTAATCGGACCCAATCATCAAGCGATAGTGCTTCTGCGCGGTCGTCAGGATCGATTCCCGCTTCGCGAATAAACAATTCAGCTTCTTGCTTTGAGACATGTAACCCGCTTGAAATACTACTCCGTAATTTCTTTCGTTTCGCCGAAAAGCCTGCTTTTACGACGCGGAAAAATGCCTTGTCATCAGCGATAGGCACAAGCGGCGTATCACGCATCTCCAATATGACTACCTGGCTGTCTACTTTTGGCGGTGGGGTAAATAATTCGGCTGGAACAATATCACCAAGTCGGACCGATGCGTACATCTGCGAACTAACCGCAAGGATACTCATATCACCCGGCTCAGCGGCCATTCGCTCTGCGACTTCTTTCTGGACAAGCAGAACAATGGTTCGTGGCTTATTCGTAGCAGTCGTCAGAAGGCGGACGATCTTAGAGGTTATGTAGTAAGGAACATTCGCGACGACCACATAGTGCTCAGGAAGGGTTCTGAGGTCAAACGTAAGAATGTCCTGATTCACGACCTCCAGTGACGTACCGGGAAACTGCCCTGGAAGCTTTTGCGCAAGCGCTTCATCAAGTTCGACGGCGACGACTTTTTTTGCACGTCGGAGCAATTCGCTCGTCAGCGTCCCGAGACCCGGCCCGATTTCTAGTACTGTATCATCTTGGGTGATAGCGGCTTCATCAGCGATACGCGAAAGAACGTCGCGATCTTTCAGCCAGTGTTGTCCGAGTGATTTTTTCGGTCCTACCATCTTAATACCAGCGGTTTCTTTGCCAAAAACTATACGCTTGCTCCCAGCCGCCGTAGCGACCGTTCACATAGCCGTTCATCCAGTTGAGGGAATCGATAGGATTATATGGATTACCCGGTACCTTGCTACACGGCAAGGCTTGGGCAAGCCCACAGGCGCCAGATGATTTATTCACGGCATTCGGATTCCATCCGCTTTCCTTCGAAACCATGAAATCTGCATATCCCCAGCTTTCTTGAGGGATATTAGACGCGGCGAGCCATTCTGACTTCGTTCCCCCGCCTGTATACGGCAACGTGGCAGGTTTCGAGCCGACAATCTCGACTTGCTTCACCGGTTGTTCTAGGACGATACTGGCGATTTCAGTCCGGGCAACCTCGACACCGTCCTGAATGGTAATTTCATATGTTACCGTACGCTTCCCCTCTTTTCCTGGAGTCTGTACCGCTTTATACCCTACCTGTCGGTCTGCGTCTTTGATCTGCTCGGTCTCAAATGCGACTGCTTCATCGGTAGTAATCGTCTGCTTACCCTCGCGCCATACACGCAGCTCCAAGCCAGAGACAATAGAAGTTGAACCCGGAACGGAGATACGGCCCGATACCCCAAGGTCGATATTTTTCTCTTTCAACATATCACCGACGGTTGTCGCCTGCGTTCTTACTTCAGTAGTTGTACCGTACAGGTTGAGAAGAATTGGTGTGGCACGGTCGACGGCCAGCTGCAGCCCAGCGCCGTCTGTCAGGATATTCGTTGATCGGCTGAGCGTTGCGACATCTTCGGGATAAAGTGCAACACCGGCGTCCTCTGCTATTCGACTTGCGGATTGGTAGGGGGTGACTACCATTCGTTTCGTCGCACCGTCTATAACGGTCACGGGGCGGGCACGATAAATATTCACGTGGTACTCGGTCGCGACAAGTTGCTCATCAAGCGACGGCTCGACCGCGTCCTTAGCGTCGACCGGAATGCCTCGTTCCGAGAAAGCTTCTCGAAGTGTCGGTTTGTCGGTAACGAAAGCTGTCTCAGTGCCTCTGTCGTACAAAGTAATAAGCGTACCGCCATAATTTTGAGCCGCCGCGGATCGTGCGTTTAATGCCACGGCAATACTGAGCGTAACAAGAAATAGCCCCGATACGACGAGGCTTATAAGCAATGTGGTGGATTTCTGTAACCGGATCTTCATAGAAGAGTTGTCTCACACCCCCTAATAGTGTGCTCGGTCTATTATACCATTAAAGCTTATGCAAGTGAGCATATTCAGCGTTCAGCTTCTTCGTCTGACCGTTAAGGAATGCGACCGTGACCGCTAGACCGTCCATATCTATGATTTCTCCGTCGCCGAAAGCCGCAGAGCGTACTTGATCCCCGATTTCAAAGCCGATGTCATCACTGTAAAACGACTCTTCTTCGCGGTATCCCATAATATTCGGTTCAGGATTTGTCATCGCGACCGAATTGCCCATATCGGCAATGAACCGTGATACGGGGTTATAGCCCCTTGTACCAAATTGCAACCGGCTGTATGCGTAGCTTAGGTGGAGCTCTTCCCTCGCGCGTGTCATTCCGACATAACAAAGGCGACGCTCTTCCTCTAGTTCTGATGGGCCGGACTCAAAGACCCTTGAGTGCGGAAGTATTCCTTCTTCCATCCCTACCATGAACACCACTGGGAACTCGAGGCCCTTTGCAGCATGTAATGTCATAAGGATAACTTTGTCGCTGCCTACTTCGCTATCGACGCTCGACATAAGCGCAACTTCCTCCAAGAAATCTGGCAACGAAGCAAAGTTCTGCGCATCCGAAAGCAACGAACCGATGTTTTCGGCATTGTCCTCTGCCTGGGGAGTACCATCCAAAATGTAGTCCCTGTACCCTACTGCATTCACCGTCGCCTCAACGAAATCAGCAGGGGCGTCCGTTTCGATGCGCGAACGAAGCTCGAATAATTTTTCCCCTAACGTAGCGAGGGCCGTTTTCGCTTTTCCTGTTACAACTGTTTCCGAAGCCATTCGTCGCATCGCCTCGATGATATCCAGTCCACTCTGAGACTGCCATGTCAGGAACCGTTCCAAACTGGTCGCACCAACACCGCGTGTCGGCACATTGGCGATACGGCTGAAACTCATACGATCGTTCGGCTGATACAACAGCTTCAAATACGCAACAACATCCTTGATGACCTTACGGTCGTAGAAACGTACTCCACCGATAATTTGGTAGGGAACGCGCATCTGTAACAAGGCACGTTCAAGGGTGTAACTTTGCGCGTTCGTTCGGTACAAAACAGCAAAGTCACTGTACCTTCGCGCCCCAATAGACACCTGTGCCGAAATGCGGTCAGCTACTTGGCATGCCTCTTCGGCCTCATCGTAGACACCATACACCTGCACTGGCGAACCAGCTCCCGATGCCGTCCACAATTCCTTATCGGTGCGTTGGGTGTTCTTCGTGATAACTTGGTGCGCCGCCTCAAGGATATTGCCGGTGCTGCGGTAATTTTGCTCAAGCTTTACTACCTTCGCACCCGGGAAGTCTCGTTCAAAATTAAGGATATTCGTAAAATCAGCTCCACGCCAACTGTAAATAGACTGCCAGTCATCACCCACGACACATATGTTCTGTTGCTCATTCAGGAGCAGCTTCACCAGTTGGTACTGAGCGGCGTTCGTGTCCTGGTACTCATCAATAAGTACATACTCAAATTGTTGTCGCCATTTGGCGCGTACAGCCGGTACATCGCGGAGTAGCCTGACGGCCTCGATCAGTAGATCATCAAAATCAAGTGCCTTCGCTTGGCGGCGACGCTCTTCATATTCACGGTAGATCTTAGCGATGTTCTGCTGGTACGGATAGTGGGCGGCCGCTTCAAACGCATCAGGGTCCTGTAAACTATTCTTCGCACCAGAAATCGCGCTGCTTACTGCACTGGCTTTTATTTCTTTATCGGAAATAGACAGTGACTTCATAACCTGTTTGATCAAGCCTTTGCGGTCATCTTCGTCGTAGATAACGAAGTTTCGTGGCACATCGATTGCCTCACCGTCAAAACGTAATAAACGCACACAAATACTGTGGAACGTTCCCATCCAGGGCATGAATGAGCGGTCGTTTGGCTGGCGCAAAAGTTGCGCGAGCCGCTCACGCATTTCACGCGCTGCCTTGTTCGTGAATGTTACGGCGAGGATATGGCTAGGCCATACTTTCTCCTGCGCGACAAGAATAGCGATCCGGTGGGTCAACGTCTTCGTCTTACCACTTCCAGCACCCGCCAAAATCAAAAGCGGCCCCGTCGTGGTCAGGGCTGCTTCTTGTTGCGCCTCGTTTAATCCCCCAAGTAGATCCATTTCCTCTATTATAGCATGTGGTCGCGGGTGAGATTAAGGGCTATAGCATAGGGAGTACGAACAAATACACAGCGACGCCAGCCCCTGCGCCGACGAGTACAAGACCGAGGACCCAGACTATCACCCAGAGCCCCGATTTCTTTTTCGGTGGTGTCGAAAGTGGCTGATGATATGCTTCGGTGTCGTAAATGGCGCCTGATTCTTGCTGGCTGCTTGGCTGCTCAGTGTACTGTTGGGTGATAGACGTCGGCCCTACCGGCTCTTCTTTTACTTCAAGGGAAGCGGTTTCGTGTTCAATCGAAGCAAGGTCAGAAGCAACTTTCTCATCGTCTTCAAGCGACGGAGCTCCTTCAGGTTCTTCATGGGTTGGTTCAGGCTCGTCGAGAAGAAGCTGCTCATCATGATGTTCCTCTTCGGGAGTCTCCGCCGTATCACCGTAAGAAAAATCAATCGGGTCAGGATAGGCGGTATCGTCTTGATCATCTTCCTTAAAATCCGAAAGCGCTCCGGTCGGTTGGCTCCCCCCAAGCGGTCGCTTGTCTACTTTCGCATCAGGAAGGAAGGGCGACTCAAGTGACGGGATCGTCTCGGCTGGTGAAGCGTCCGCTTCGATAGGAGAGGCCGTAATCGAAGGTGCTTCAACCTTTTCCACGGACGGCTGGTCGGTTGATTGCCCACGCATGTCGGAAGAAGGGTGCACCATATCCATAAATCGGCCTGAGGCGCGACGGTTCGCGAGGGCAACAGGAGTTGACGGGGTCGGTTCTGGCCGCGCAACAGGCACTACGTCAGCCGTTAACGGCGCGGAGGGCGTTGACAGCGTCGGTGTTGGGTCTGGTTTTGTAGGCACGACAGGCTCCGCGACTGGTTGCGGTTTTGGAGTCTCAGCTACTACCGGGCGCGATGGCTCCGGAGTTGAAGTTGTCGTAGCCTGCGACGTTCCGCCGAGTGCGCTACTGACAGCGCGGTCTAATTCTTCGAAATCAAAATCCTTCATCCCTACGCCTCTTTCCTTACGCTTTGATGCGCCTTTTCAACGATACTTGCAAATGCCTCCGCTTTGAGACTTGCCCCACCGACCAAAAGTCCGTCGACGTCTGGGATAGCCAGATAATCAGCGGCTGACTCCGCCGTTACGCTACCGCCATACAGTACCTGTACTTCCTGCGCCGCTTTTGCCCCGTATAGGTGCTTGAGTTGGCTTCGGATCGAAGCGACTGCCGCTATAACATCCGACGGCAGAGCATTGTCGCCAGTACCGATAGCCCAGACAGGCTCATACGCGATGATGACACTCGCAAGCTCATCACCGGTGATATTGGCTAACCCCCCGAGGAGTTGGTCGTGGATGACATCGCGCGTTTCGTCAGAGGCGCGTTCACTCGCCGTTTCACCTACACAAAGTACAGGGCGGATACCATTACGAATCGCTGCCTGCACCTTTGCGCGAGTATCTTTATCGGTCTCATTGAACTGATGGCGACGCTCAGAATGTCCGACGAGGCCGTACGATACGATGCCCCGTAGTTGGGTCGCAGACACCTCACCAGTGTACGCACCGTGGTCACGCCAATAGAAATTCTGTGCCGCCAGTTTAAATTGACGATGATTAATCTGCAGGCTAAGCGTCTGTAGTGCTAACATCGTCGGAGCGATAACGATATCGACTGAACGATGCGACTTCACCCGGTTCGCAAGGTCATGCAAATACAGGCTCGACTCGTGAACGTCCAGGTTCATTTTCCAGTTTCCGATAATCAGTTTTTTATCACGTGCCATACTGTTTACGCTTACTTTCCCCTAGTGTAGCTTATCTTGGTGCGTCGAGCAAACTCTCGACTCCGGGAAGCTTCTTACCCGCCATTAGTTCTAATGATGCACCCCCACCCGTCGAGACATGACTGAAGCTTTCGCCCCCGTTTCCATCCCACTTGAGTGCGAAATCGGCCGTATCGCCGCCGCCGATGATAGAAGTGATATCCGGGTGGGTGGCGAGCTCAAGGGCAAGCCGGGCGGACCCGTGGGCGAACTCCGGAAGCTCCGCAAGGCCAAGCGTCCCGTTCCAGATGACGGTCTTTGCCCCTTGCAGTTCTTCGACCATCCGATCTATGGTGGCATCACCTACATCAAGTGCTTTGTCGTCGTCAGCAACGTTGCCCAATTTTACATTTCGGCGCTTCGATATTTCGTTTGCTTCATGCGCTACCGCGACATCGACAGGCAAGACGATAAAGTCATCGATACTTGTTTCCAGTTTGCGATGTGCAGCCTGGTAAATCCCGTCCAGAACTTTTTCTTGGCCAGATTCGACCATACTCGCCCCCATATGATGGCCTTTATATCGTAGGAACGTATTTGCCATGGCGCCACCAATGATAATTTTGTCAGCGATATGTACGAGGCGCTCTATAACCGTAATCTTGTCACTGACCTTCGCACCGCCCATTACAGCCACAAGAGGCCGCTTCGGGTGTTCCATAGCAGCGGTGATCGTCATATATTCGCGCTCAAGCAGGAGCCCTGAGACACTGGGAATATATCGGGTAATAGCATCCGTACTCGCGTGTGCACGGTGCACGACACCGAACCCGTCCTGAACGAAGTATCGGGCACCGGTACTTTTTGCGATTTTTTGAGCAAACGCAGTATCGTTCGCCTCCTCTTCAGGGTAGTAGCGAAGGTTTTCTAGTAATACGACTGATTGCTGC
>JBIISZ010000007.1:0-60101 GCA_044340745.1 Saccharimonadales bacterium (SeqCode) | reverse complement strand
CCAGAGCCCGTCGCCTCATTCAGTTGGGCGTACGTCAAGAAACCTTCTTCGTCTTCAGGGTATTGATCCGAGTTATCTACGGCGTAGGCGGCCATTTTCTTCGACGCCTGTGAGCTTGCGCCCTGTGAGCCACTCTCTTTTGCCCGCTCCTGGATACCGTTATACGCCACGATGGTAATAGCAGCCAGAATAGCGATAACCACGATGACGATGAGCAGCTCAACGATAGTAAAACCTGTTTGTTTTTGCGCCCACTTTTGCATAGCCTTATTCTACCATAAGCGGTACACACCACAGATAGCGCCGTAGGCTTTATATAAACCGCACACGATTGCAAATATCCCATCGCACCCTCATACTGTAGATGTTTCAGTCGAGCCGACCCGGAACCATGGCGCCATCCGGCACCGTGCCACCCGTCGAGCTCCTGAATGTAGCTTGACACACCCCTTAGGAGAATAGCCATGGATGACATGGACCCCCTTGATACCGTCCGCCAGAACCGCGAACGCTTCGTTGAAGCGCAAGCCGCAGAGAAGGCCCGTAAGGAAGAAGAGAAGACCCGCCAAGAAGAAGACAAGGCAGCTCAGCGAGCAGCCGAAGCCGAGGAGCGTGCCCGCCAGGATGTCGAGCGCGCCGGCGAAGTCCTGGCAATCGCCAACGACATCCTGATCGAGATCGCCACCTACTACGAGGAAGTCAAGGAACTCGACGTTCCTGGGTACGACATGGCAATGGAGATTTCGATCCCGGACCCGCGTACCTGGAAGCAGCGCATCTTCCCTGGTCTGTTCCGGCCCACCGCGACCAGCAAGGTCGCCTGGATGGTCGGTTCAATCCACAAGCAGGAGTACCAGGCCGCCTACGTCGACATCGACGGCGTGCCGTACCTGACGACGTCGGAGAAGCCGCACCAGTGGTACTTCGGTCGCCACCTGGCGGTCCTGACACGCGAGCGGCTGGAAACCCTGTCGTTCACGATGGCAGAAGAACTGCTCGAAGCCGTTCAGTCCCAGCGCAAGCACCTCGAAACGAAGCGCTGGCTGCGGGAGCGGAACACCCAGGCGTGACCTCCGATATAGGTGACCCCCTCAAGCTACAGGCCCCGCCCGGTCTTTCCGGTGCGGGGCCTGTTCCCTTTTAGGAGTACATAATTGTCTAAAAATAAAAAAGCGCCAGGTAAGGGTGGGCATCACCTGGCGCCGTTTTACCCTTTAACCCACCCAGAATTACTCAAGTAAAGCGTCGCGACCGATAACTATGATGGTGCGCGCCTGGTTGAACCTCGCAGAGTCCCAACCACTACTGTATAGTCACCTCCGAGTAATTCTTTAAACGGGATCCGTGTCCGAAGACCCGGTGTTAAAGGGATTAGTAAGCATGCAAAGCTGTCGTGGGATGAACCCAAAGCTAGAAAAGTGGAGGGTAGGTACTTCAAAAGCGCCTTGCACACTACCTAACATTGGCAGTACTATAAATAGTAACTACCGTTAGAAATAGGGGGTATAAGGTGCTTGATGCAGCGACTGCTGTATCAATCGTTTTTGATTATAGCACCTAGTTGACGATAAGTCAATAGTTTTTCTAAGGTAAACATGTATATAGGAAAAATCAATAGACACAATATAGTAGACACTTCCTTCACCTCTGTACTTCAACACATCGATAGCCCGCCCGAAGCACTGTACAGCATAGGTACGATACCTCCCCGGGCCCCGTCAATCGCTATCGTCGGCTCACGGCGGCCCACTCCTTATGGACTCGAGGTGACCCGCATGTTCGCGAAAGCGCTTGCCGAACGGGGTGTCACTATCATCAGCGGGCTCGCCCTTGGCGTCGATGCCGCCGCGCACCAAGCTGCCTTGGAAGCGGGCGGGACAACCGTCGCCGTCATGGCTAACGGCCTGCATCGCATCTACCCGGCGAGCCATACCGGTTTAGCAAGGTCCATCATTCAGAAGGGTGGGGCACTCCTTAGCGAAAAACCACCCGGCGAAGAAGCCCGGCGCTACGACTTCCTTGCCAGAAACCGCCTCATCAGCGGCTTAGCCGATGCCGTGCTCGTCACGGAGGCGACTGATAGAAGCGGCACGCTCTCGACCGTCGCGCATGCGCTTGCTCAAAATAAAGACGTCTTCGCCGTACCGGGTCCGATCACCAGCCTGTTATCGGCGGGTGCTAACCGACTCCTGCAACAAGGGGCGCATGTCGCGATAACGCCAGAGCACATCCTTTCGATCATCGCACCTGAAACACTTCATAAGGCTACCCAAACCGTACTCCCGCTCGGCGATACGCCGCTTGAAACCCGTATCATTACCGCCTTGCAGCAGGGGAGTCGGACGGGTGAAGAACTGCATGCCATCAGCCAAGCCAGCGCATCAAAGTTCGCCCAAGCGCTGACAATGCTTGAATTGAAAGGGTCGATCAAGGCACTTGGTGCGAATAGGTGGTCGTTGTAAACGATAGCATAATTGATAATACCCATTAAATATGCTATAATATGTATATCGTAGAGCTCTATTGCGACCACCATCCAATATCGAAGTTCTGCGCGAACTTCGAACCATCCTAAGGAGGATCGTGTCTCACGATCAGGCATCACCGACGCTGTCCGACAAGGTGGCGACTCATCTGTTCACTCAGGCGCTCCGGGCGATCAACGTCCTGCGCACCCCGATCACGTTCCTGGCGACCCCGGTCGAGACGCTGTCCGAGTACACCTCGAAGAACGTCACTGAGCGCCTCGGCAAGATCCCGAAGAGTCGTGAAGGTGAGTTCACGACCTACTACGAAGGGATGCGCTACATCCAGATCGACTACCTATACACCGTCGACTACAAGTGGCACGAGCACGACAACAAGCACCTGATCGCCTTCCGGGACGACCAGCAGGGGCGCGGAGCCGTGCTGTGCGCACTGTTCGACCAGGACCTGTACCTGTTCCAGGTGCTCGACACCGACCAGCTGGTCGCGCTGCTCAAGGAGATCGACGTGGACCCGCTCCTCGTCTTCGACAGCATCCTCGAGACCGTCACCAAGGCCAACTCGGTCGCCGGCGAGATGCTCGAGCTCATGAAGAACGCGGTCGTCCGTCCGGTCTGACCCATCGCTTCGGTTCGGAGTTGCCCACCCCTCAGGGGGTGGGCGCTTCATTTTAGGCAGGTGCGCTTTACAAATGACCGTTCAGTAGTGTACAGTCGTGCGTTGTGCAATTGACGCACCCCCTGATAAGGGGCGGAAGTAAAAGTCAGCATATGACTTAAGCATTATTTTAGAAAGCCTGAGTATACTTATATATATGTCACAAAATCTTGTAATCGTAGAGTCTCCTGCAAAAGCTAAGACGATCGAAAAATACCTCGGTAAAGAATTCACGGTTCTGTCCAGCATAGGGCATATCCGTTCGATCGCGAAAAAAACCAAAGACGGCACCCCGCCGATCGATGTGAAGAACGGGTTCAAAACCACCTACGAAGTCGACAGCGAAAAGAAGAAGACTATTACCGAACTGAAAAAAGCCGTCAAAGCTGCCGAGCATGTCTGGCTCGCAACCGATGAAGACCGCGAAGGGGAGGCAATCGCCTGGCACCTTTGCGAAGTCCTTGGCCTTGACCCGTCAAAGACGAAGCGTATCGTCTTCCACGAGATCACCAAAAGTGCCATCGAAGCGGCGGTAAAAACACCCCGCACCGTCGATATGCAGCTCGTCCAAGCCCAGCAAGCACGTCAGATTCTTGACCGGCTCGTAGGATTCGAGCTCAGCCCGGTCGTTTGGCAAAAAGTGCCGGGGGGTAAATCCGCCGGGCGCGTCCAATCACCAGCGGTCCGTCTGCTCGTAGAGCGTGAACGCGAAATCCAAAGCTTCGAAGGTGCCTTCCAGTTCAAGGTGACTGCCGAATTTACCCACGAGGGCGTCACCGTCAAAGCCGAGCTTCCAAAGCGGTTCGATACCGAAGCCGAGGCTCAAGCATTCCTTGAACAGCTCAAGGGTGCGAATTTCACCGTCGCCGACGTCACCACCAGCCCTGGTACCCGCAACCCGGGCGCACCGTTCACGACGAGTACCCTGCAACAGGAAGCCAACGCCAAGCTTGGGTTCGGCGCCCGGGCGACTATGGCGAGTGCTCAAAAGCTCTACCAAGCCGGTAAGATCACCTACATGCGTACCGACTCGACCGTCCTCAGCAAACAAGCTTTAGCAACCACCGCTGACTACATTAAGGGTGCGTTCGGCGAAAACTACTCTCAGGTCCGTCAGTTCAAAACAAAATCTTCTAGCGCACAGGAGGCCCACGAAGCCATCCGTCCGACCGATATCGCTTCAGAGAAGGGAAGTTCGAACGAGTATGATCAAAAACTCTACGACCTTATCCGTCGCCGTACGCTCGCCAGCCAGATGGCCCCGGCAAAGCTCGAGAAAACGACCATTACCATCGCTATCAGCAGCTCCGATCTTTCTTTCGAGGCCAAAGGTGAAGTCATCGTCTTCGATGGTTTCTTGAAAGTCTACGGTGGCGGTAAAAAAGATCCTGATATCCTTCCGGCGCTCTCGGTACAAGATACGCTCGACCTCGCACAGGCAGCAGCCCGCCAGACCTTCAACCGTCCGCCAGCCCGCTTTACCGAAGGTTCACTCGTCAAGAAATTGGAAGACCTTGGTATCGGCCGCCCGTCTACCTACGCAACGATCATCAACACCATCCAGGTCCGTGGCTACGCCGAAAAGGGTGAGGGCGAAGGGACTGAACGCGATGTCATCGTCCTCAGTACAACCGGCCAAGATGTCGCCCGCGAAGTCGTACAAGAAAAAACCGGTTCCGATAAAGGCAAGCTTGTCCCGACATCAATCGGCATGATGATTAGCGACTTCCTCGGCGACCATTTCGAGCAAGTGATCGATTACGGCTTTACGGCTGACGTCGAGCAAGAATTCGACCAGATCGCTACCGGCGCCCTGGCGCGTAACGTCATGCTTGAGAAATTCTACACGCCGTTTCATAAGCTCATCGAAAACTCCGGCGGCATCGACCGTGCGCAGGTCGCACAGGCAACACCAGTCGGGACCGACCCGAAGACCGGCAAGGTCATCTATGCTCGTATCGGCCGCTTCGGCCCGATGCTCCAGCTCGGTGACACCGAAGGTGAAGAAAAGCCCCAGTTCGCCCCAATGCCGAAGGGATTCCGCGTGGATACCGTCACCTTAGAAGAAGCATTGAAGGCCTTCAAGCTGCCACGCCTCGTCGGTGAAACCAAAGACGGGCTACCTATCAAAGCGAATATCGGCCGCTTCGGGCCGTACATCCAAGTCGATAAGCTTTTCGTGAGTATCAAGCCGCTTGACCCCCACACCATCACCTTGGAAGAAGCGCTGCAACTGTATGACGAAAAACTCAAAGCGGAAGCTGCGAAGAACATCGCTGACTTCGGCGACGGAATAAAAGTACTGAATGGCCGTTACGGCCCGTACATTACCGACGGCAAGAAGAATGCGAAGATCCCTAAGGATACCGACCCGAAGACAATCACCCACGAACAGGCAAAGCAGATGATCGCCGATGCACCTGAGGCAAAAGGCCGTTTCGCACGTCGTAAAAAATAAGTCGTAGCAATTACGTTCGCGTACTGCTTACGGTATACTAAATCTATGGACCATAGGTGGGCGCCAGCTTTTACGGTAGTTGAATTAATCGTCGTGGTCGTCGTCATCGGCGTGATTGCCACAGTAAGCATATTGGGATATAACGGGGTCCAAAGGCAAGCCGCCACCCGCGCCGTCCAAAGCGATCTCAACAATGCCATGACCGAAATGCAGCTCGTCTACCGCGACACTGGCTCGTATCCTACTTCCGTACCGAGCTCCGTTCAAACATCCGATCACAATACCCTTTCTATCGCCAACTCCTTTACCGAACCGCATTACGAATACTTGACGACTGTCCAGAAAGGCGTACTACTATCAGACATCTGTAACGATATGGTTGCAGACGGAAAGGGGCAAGGGAAGAATAATGGCGGCGGAACGGAAAACTACGTCGTCGCCTGCGGAAACTGGAACCGTACCAGCATGCAGATCGAGGCCTGGGAGACAAAGCAGTGGAACGCACCGGTATCAAAATCTGCACTGACCAGCTACGCCAATTCCTATGTATCGCACGACCAACAGTGGAACCCGAACGCCGATGATGTCGTCCGCGCTTTTTATCTAGAGATGGTAAGCACCTACGAACGACAAGGTGGCACTTTTCCCGTACAAAGCTTCTGGGACAGTTGGGCAGCGCCTGGAAACGGGGGAACGATGTACGAAAACCTTCCGACGCCGACCATACAATCAACCTTCTGCCTGGAAGGAACCTCCGAGCGATACCCTGAAATCGTTTGGCACTTTACGGAAGAGATGCGCCTCGAACAAGGTGCCTGTTCTTAAGCCATACTATTGACTTTTTATAAAGCTTGTGCTATAATAAAATCATAATTGATTCTGTGAGAGGCTTCGATTAGATCCGTTCCTTACCGCGAAAGTTGCCGCCACCCATTTCACCAGATGCGTGCCGGGAGTTTTCGTCGAGCCACCTGGCTCTATTACTCCGCTCTTTAAAAGCTTCGTATCATTGATTATGTGTGAGCCGACTCGAAAGGGTAGTCCTACTTGTTTCGTTTGAAGCCTCTCACGGGAACTATCTTTCTTCGTTTCGACCCTCATGCCGTTCAAGGGATCGAGCTTTTGCGACGAGCTTGTCATTCATGGCAGGCTTTGGCAAAAGCTCACCGCGAGACTTTTTAAGGCAGTACTATCTGGCACTCTGCCTACCGTACACGAACAAAGGAACGATATACGTCACATCATCCGCACCGCACTGATGGCCGTTGCGACTTCGGTCGTGGCAATCGGCATCCTTTCGGGATGCACGGCGGCCCCGGACAGCTCCTGCGAGGGGGTGCCCGCCTGGCAAGCAGGGGAGCAGTTCGGTGACAACACCGACTCGAACCACTCGCTGGAGAAGCCGTACCCGCCCAGCCAGAACGGCCCCGTCGAGCCGGAGTATTACTACTCCTTCTACTGCGCGTCGTATGGCGTGGAGTTGACAGGTAAGGACGAAGCCATGACCTGGCTGCAGTCCCTCACCGGCAAGGAATTCGTGTCGCTCTCGATCCACACCCTCACCAACGAGGTCGGCATCGAGACAACCGAACCCTGCAAGATGTACGCCGAGTACCCCGAGCCGGAGTACCCCTCCAACGGCGATAGCTACAACGCTCCGCCAGCGCCTCCCGGCGCTGGTGATCCAGTACACACCTCTGATACGAAAGGACTTTTAAAGAGAAGGGCGGCCCCCAGGGCCGTCCTTTCTCATTTTAGAATAAGCATATTGCTATACCACATACTGTGGATAACCAAACTCTCAGAACACTATATACAGCGGGTGTCCATTTCATGCTATAATAAATTAACTTAACAAATTCTTTGACATTATTTACATTATCTTGTATAATGATAGTAACGAAAGAAATTGAATAATTCCTGAGGTGAGGCGGGAAGAAAGACGGAAAAGATGACCGAAACCACTGAAGCCAAGCAGACGATCGACCTCGAAAAAGGGGTTAATGACATCATCGCCCTTATCGATCAAGAACGCGAACGCGAAATCATTACTCGTCGTTTCGGCCTCTACGACCGTCGTGAAACGCTCGAGCAGATCGGTGAACTCCTTGGCATCACCCGCGAGCGCGTCCGACAGCTTGAAAAAGCCATCTTGATCCGTCTCAAAATCGCTGCCGAAGAAGGCAAAGCTGAATCAGTCGGCCAACTCGAGAAGATCTTCATCCGAACCCTTAGCGAAACCGGCCGCGCCGCTCGCGTCCAGGACCTCGCCGACAAACTTTACGGCAAGCTCACTAACCAGCAGCAACGCGCCCACGTCGCGTTCATCGCCACCCTCGCGCCGGGCCTGACCGTCGTCGATGAAAACGACTCATACTTCCAAGCCGTTGCCATCGCTGACTACGGTGACGAAAAGAAGGTAAAGGGCCGCGTCGATGAAATCGTCAAGGTCATCAAAGAAGCCAAAGAGCCACAAACCGTCGACCAACTATTCGACAAACTAAGCTACGAACACCCGTCGCAAGTCGCCGCCCTCGCCAGTGTCAGCAAGCTCCTGGCACACCTCAAAGACAGCTGGGGCCTTGCCAAGTGGCCGACCGTCAACCCGAAGAACATCCGTGACAAGATTTATGTCATTTTGGCTGAAAACAGCAAGCCGATGCACTTTTCAGACATCGCCAAGGCGATCAAAGACAGCTCATTCAAGCGTAAGGACGTCACCACCCAGGCGATCCACAACGAACTTATCAAAGACAAGCGTTTCGTCCTTATCGGCCGCGGCATCTACGCCCTCGATAACTGGGGCTACAGCAAAGGGACCGTCAGTGACATCATCACCCAAGTCCTTAAAGATTCTACCGAACCGCTGCACCGCGACGAAATCGTCAAACGTGTCCTGAAAAGCCGCCAGGTAAAGGAAACCACCATCCTTTTGAACCTGCAAAGCAAGACGCAGTTCAAGCGAGTGGCCAAGGCGACGTATACTTTGGCTGAAGAAGCGTAAGTTAAAAACTTAATTTTGATATTTAACAGCCTCAATGTACAATTGGGGCTGTTCTTCAACGAACAAATCAGCTCATTCACAATTCGACAGAAAGTAGAGCAATGCAACCGATTAGAAAGCGCCTCGCATATGCGTTGGCGCTCATCATGGCAATTGCCCTGCTCGCATGGGTACCTTCACAGGCAGCCCAAGCAAGCAGCGACTACGACAACCTAATCCAGGTCGAGCCCGAGCTGTTCGTCTATACTGACGGCAGTACTCAAACGCAGACGATGGACATCAGTTCAAGCTGGTGGGAGGATTACAAACAGAGCTATGCTCGACGTCTCGATCAAGGCCTTCCTTGGCCTACGAATTTCGTTTCAGAGTTCGAAGACATCGTCGCCAACGGAGGATCTTGGGGAGTGATGCATGTAAACGATAGGTACGGCGATAGCGTACTCATTGTGGGCACGCATGACCCGAACGCCACCTGCGAGTTCGTAGGCACTCCGCCATCCTCAAGCTTCCAGTGTACCAGCGGTCCTGGATATGGGTTTGTTCGATCAGACGGTCTCTACTACAGCGAACCCTGGTGCTACTTTCAAGGTGGGTACCGCTGTAGTGATAACGGGCTTCTAGTCAACCAAGCTCCTATTCTTGCACCTACCGGCGGGTCAAGTACCTATACGTTCTTGTCCCTAACGGAGACGGAACTCGATTGGCACAGGTTCTTCTTCATGAACTTCGACGTCCAGTACCCCACTGGATACGAGGGTCAGGAGATACCGGCCGCGTACACTGCGGAGTATGTAGCAATGGGGGACTCGTTCTCAAGTGGAGAAGGGAACCCACCATTCGAGAGCGGAACAGACATCGACCTGGCTAATGAGTGTCATCGAAGTGAGGATGCATACCCAATGCTCCTTCACAATGAGTTGAGCCTAGGGAGCATGGCATTTGTTGCATGCTCGGGAGCTACAACTTACGATGTACTCGGAGTGAGTGAAGATGACGAGAGAAAAGGAAGCTGGAATCAGCCCACTCAACTAAGTGCACTTTCCGAACATACTGAAATAGTCACGATAACCGTTGGAGGTAATGACGTAGGATTTAAGGCATTTGCTGAAAAGTGTATTCATCCAATAAATCTTATCTTTCTTGATGAGGTATGCGATGAGTTCACAGATGCATACGCTGATATCATTTATGCAATCGAAAGCGACCTACCAGGCCGTTTAGAAAATGTATACATGGCGCTCTTGAGCGAAGCACCGAACGCCAATATTTACATTGGAGGGTATCCCATTATTGCACCTAATAAGTCAGTAACCGACCCCTTCGATAACAAATGTGGTGGCCTTTACGATGAAAGCCCCTTTAACACATGGGGCGATGCACGAGCCGCCTACGAAGTTGTTAACCTTCTCAACCAAACTATCGAAGATACTATAAGCAGCGTTAAAATCAATACGTCAACCACGAGACTGCACTACGTAGATGTAAGTTCAGGGCCGTTTACTGGGCACGATATTTGCGAAGACGACAGTTATTTCAATGGAATGAGCGCTATCAATACGGAATACGTGCTTCATCCGAATACAGATGGACAAATAGCATATATGGAAGAGTTCGAGGAGGCAATAAACCCGTAACTGAAATCTCGCTGAAGAATAGCCCCGGGGTAACCCGGGGCGTTTTCAGTTTACCACGGTAGTAGAACTATAAATACCCCGTAAGCTAGTAAGAATAAGGGCACAGATAGTCCCACAATCTTATAAGCAAGTTGATGCCGCGTCTTTACTAAATTATGGTAAATAAGATAACTGCCCGAAAAGAAAAATATTATGAGAGGGAAAGGAACAAGAAATACGAGCGGAGTACGCCAGGCAGACCAAGCATAATGTGGCTGAATGTGAAAAAGAATAAGAGCATAGGCAACCCAGACAAAACCAGCAAATATCAGTGCTTTACCTACGCTAGAACTAGTACGTTTGAATAATACAGGCATTGGAGTCATTTTATCATTCATAAGCTTTGTGAAAAAGAGTTAGTACTTACTTTACAGGGTAATTAGAAGCGGTCTCGTTGAATCAAGACAGCCCCTATTAAAATTACAGTCGGTACTTTAGAATAACCCTAGAAGAATTTTGATTTTCTATCAATCTTTTTCGTTTTTGCAGGTTGTGATTTTACCATATACATCATTCTACCGTGAGCTTAGTACGTGCTATCATAGCACTAATGGTAAAGAAATCCCCTCAAAAGAACCGTAGACGATTCACCAATACATCCGCCTTAGTTTTGTATGTGAACTTGGTTTCAACGGTGTTTATCATCTACCTCTTTACTGCACAGCTTAGCGTAAACGAGCTGTCTAACTTTTTTGTATGGATTTGCTTTGGTGCGATTGCTCTACATAGTTTATACGGCGTGACGAAAGAACCTCATAGTACATCGTTTACTTATGTGTCAATTCTCCTGGCGCTTTATAATGTAATTGCGCTACTAATCTTATTATTGGTAGGGTTTATATTTACTGATGACGTATTTCTATCGTTAACAGTTAACCTTATGATATGGTTTCTCTTGGTGCCAGTAGTTGCAATAGTCGCTATCGTTAATATCTTCGTGGTCAATCGCGAGATAGATACGAAACGTGGCAAAAGTAAGTAGTTTACTTTTTAACAAAAATATGCTATAATATACAAGCTAGAAATAGCGTCCTTTCCCATCGTCCATCGCCCTAGGAGGCACCCATGTCCGGCACCGCCGCAACGACGCACTACCAGACGCTCGGCGTGCCGCAGGATGCGACCGCCGAGCAGATCAAGAAGGCCTTCCGCGCCTTGGCCCGGCAGTACCACCCCGATACCCTCGGGAACGACAACCCGGACTCGCCGGAGATGAAGGAGGCAGGGGAGCGCTTCAAGCGCATTACCCACGCCCACGACATCCTCAGCGACCCGGCTAAGCGGCGCAGCTACGATTTCGAGCTGCAGCGCCCGAGCTTTCCGGCCGAAGGCGGCATCCGTGTCGACTTCAACGGCCAGCCCGGCTTTGTTCGGTTCAACACTCAGATGCCGGATTCGCTTTCACAGGAGGACTTGTTCCGCCTGATGCACGAATCCCTCATGGCTCAGATGTACGGCGCACCAGCAGGTTGGAGCGGCTTCGGCTTCTTCGCCCAACAACACGCCGATCTGCTCCGCGCCCAGGCGGCGATCCGTCGCTTTACGGCGCGCATCGTGGCTGTCGATCGCATCGCGACGCTCCTCGCAATCCTGTTCGGGGTGTGGGTGATCATCACCTGGATTAGCGGGACTGGACTGTTCCAGTTACTCCTGTCGACCGCTTCGCGGCCCGAGACCGAGAGCCCGATACCAATCTTCGGTATCCTCATCGGCCTAGGCGTCGGAATGCTGGTTTCCACGCTGGTGTACCTGTATGCCAAGCGCCGGTGGCGACACACCGGCTACGAGTTGATCACGCTTCGGGTGAGAATGCTCAAGGCCGTGAAAGACCTGTCCAGCACCTTGCTTGTGCTCGGTTCGGCGGCAGGTCTGCTCGTCGGACGTTTCTTTTTCTAGTGGGCCCGCCGGAGTCCCTTATCTCCGGCATCCCCCAGACCGTTTCATCCGCAGATCGAACGGTGTGGGGGATTGCTTTTTTGTAATTTTTATGCTATAATTAGATTAATATAAAACGCTCATGTTGCCTTATCACCCCAGGGGTGAGAGAATAGAAACAACCACTATGGAAATCATCGGCGCATTCTTCGGATTCTTCCTACAATGGTACGTCTGGGTACCGATTGTTGCCGTATTAGCTTTTCTTACCTGGCGCAACCGTCGACGGGCTGAAATCGTCAATAACCTCGAGAGCGACCTGCTCATCCTCGAGATCCCAAAGACCAACGACAAGAAGGAACTTGCCGCCGAACAAATGTTCGCCAGCCTTCACGGTATCCTTCGTGACAAAGCGGAATTGAAAGACAACAACGGTATCCAAGAGCACCTGAGCTTCGAGTTCGCCTCCGTCAACGGCCAGATCCGTTTTTACGTCTGGGTCCCGCGGACCCTCCGAAGCTTCGTCGAAAGCCAGATTTATTCGCAGTATCCGACCGTCCAGATCCGTGACGCAGAGGAAGATTACGTCGCCCACGAGCGCGAACACAGCGTCGTGTATACCACTGAGGTCAGCCTGACCGATAATGAAGTCCTGCCGATCAAAAGCTTCCAAAGCTTCGAAGTCGACCCGCTCGCCGGTATTACCGGTACGCTAGCGAAGCTCGAAACCACCGGTGAGGAAATCTGGGTGCAGATTCTGGCCCGCCCCGTGGCGGATGATTGGCATAAGACCGCCGAGCACTGGATCAGTAACCTCCGGGCAGGGAAGGGCGGTATCAGCATCAAATCCGTCTCGTGGCTCCCGCAGATGTTCGAAGCCCTTTGGAAACCACCGGAAGGTGGCGACAAGGCGTCTATCGCCAAGGAACTTTCTGACCGTGATAAAACCCGTATTTCTGAAGCCGAGAAAAAGGCCACGAAGTTAGGGTATGAAGTAAAAATTCGCATCGCGTACCTCGGTGAAAGCCAGGTGAATGCTCGTCAGCAGATGCAGGCTATCGTCGGTACCTTCAAGCAGTTCAACTCAACCAACCTGAACGGGTTCAAGGCAAGCAACGGCAGTTTCAGCAAGGAAAGCCTCATTCCGTACCGCCAACGTGCGTTCGGTTCGACAGGCTACATCCTGAACATCGAAGAACTCGCCAGCGTCTACCACTTACCGCACACCAACGTGGAAACTCCGAATATTGTCTGGGCCAGCTCGAAGACCGCCGAACCGCCTGCTAAGCTGCCAATCATCACCGGTGACCCGGCAGTCGACGAAAATATTAGCGCCTTCGGCCTGACGAACTTCCGCGGTATCAACCACCAATTCGGCATGCTCCGCTATGACCGCTCCCGTCACGTCTACATCATCGGGCAGACCGGTGCCGGTAAGTCAGGGTTGCTCGAGCTTTTCGCGCTCAGCGATATCTTCCATGGCCAAGGCTACGCCATCATCGACCCGCACGGCGACCTTGCCGTCAACAACATGCGCTTCATCCCTGGCAGCCGTATGCAGGATGTCGTCTATTTCAACCCAGCAGACACGACCTATCCTGTCGGGTTCAACCCGCTCGAGGTCACCAACCCGGACCAGAAGAACAATATCAGTTCAGAAGTGATTGGCGTATTGAAACGTATGTTCGGCGAGAGCTGGGGACCACGGTTGGAATACATTCTTCGCTACACCATCCTAGCGTTGCTTGATCGCCCGTCGACCACCATGCTTGATATCTCTCGCATGCTGACCGACAAGAAGTTCCGCAAAGAAACGTTGAGCTACTGTAAAGATACCGTCGTTCTGCAATTCTGGAACGTCGAGTTTGCCAGCTGGAACGATAAGTTCCAGGCCGAAGCAATCGCGCCAGTATTGAACAAGGTGGGTGCTTTCACGGCCAACCCGATCATCCGTAACATCATCGGGCAGCCAAAATCGACCTTCAACATTCGTCAGATCATGGACGAAGGCAAGATCCTTATCGTCAACCTTTCAAAGGGTCTGATCGGGGAGGACAACGCGTCCATCCTTGGATCATTCTTAGTCACGAAGATACAGCTGGCCGCCATGAGCCGTTCGGACATTCCAAACATCGCTGACCGCCGTCCATTCTATCTGTACGTGGACGAGTTCCAGAACTTCGCCACCGATTCGTTCGCGACAATCCTTTCTGAGGCGCGTAAGTACGCCCTTAACCTGACCGTTGCCAACCAGTACATCTCACAGATGAACGAAACTGTCCGTGACGCTGTCTTCGGGAACGTCGGTACGATGATTTCGTTCCGTGTATCTGCTGATGACGCGCCGATCCTCTCCAAGCAGTTCGAGCCGCAGTTCGAAGCAGGGGACTTGCTGCAGATGCATAACCGTCACTTCATCATGAACATGGTCATCAACGGCGAGAAGGCCCCGGCCTTCAGCGCGACCACCCTAAAACTGCCTCCAGAACAGATCGACAACACCGGACGCATCATTGAGAACTCGCGCCGCCTGTACAGCCGTAACCGCCCAGAGGTAGAGGCAGAGATCAATGCGATCATGCAGATGCCCGCCAGCCTTCAGCCACAGACGAACCCGACCGCTGAAAAGAATACCGATCCAGCCGCACCGCTGACACCCGCCCAGGCGAAGCTCTGGCCGATAGACGCCGGAGCCAAGGCCGTCAGCACCCTCGTGGAAACCCCGGAGGGAGTAGGGGACCAACCGACCGCCGAACAGCCCGCCGAAGCCTTCGGCAGCCAGCCACAGCCAGATGCGCCTGCTAAGAAAAAACGCAAGCGCACCCGCCGTCGCAAGAAACCGGCCGCAGATGGTGAGGCGTCAGCTTCAGATAAGCCAACTGATTCCGCGCAGTAGCATGACGCTCCTGCTTGCCTAACCCCCGTCACAGCGACTACAATACACCGCAATGACCCCAGAGTTTACCCCACCCACCACTTACGCATCTTCGATCGAATACGCCGGACGAAATATCCGTCGCGCTATTGGTGCGCATGGTTCGCTCGAGCAACTCGCGTATACGTTCGAGCAACGATACACCGAAGGGGATGACGCCAGCCACAAAGCTGAGCTTATGAGGCTCCGACGGTTCGCGCTGACCGCAACAGAGGCAACCCCGGGAATCACCGAAAAGGACACCTACAACTTTTACCGCGGCGAGCTGCTTGGCTTGTATAACCTCTCGCGTATTGTCGATTCAGACCCGTCACCATCCGCGAATATTCAGCACGTCATATCAATGTTGTCCAAAGAAGCCACCGACCCTTTGGCGGAAGTAGGGAATACGGTCATCGGCAGCGCCGACCCCGTTCCTATGCCAAAAAATGCGGCTTTCTTACACGAACAGCGCCTGCGCAGTATAGGCGGCGAGTTCTTCGCCCATGCCGTCGAATCAGTCGATTTCCTGGGTGCTGAATACGACACACTGAAGCGTACGATGCTCGAGCTAACCCAACATATGCCTGCCGACGAAGCGATGATGCTTCTTTCGGGCCACTGGCTCGTTGTCAGGGAAGGGTTGCAGCCATCAGCCTACGCGAAGCAGACAAGGGAGGCCCTCGAATCGCCGCTGCTATCAAATGTTCCTCAACGAATCAACCAATCGACGCCAAGCGTAGCACCGCTCGATAGTTTCATGCCGTTCATGCCAGAGTATGACGATAACGAGGCCCCTGAATTCTACTTCGCCTCTATCGACGCCCTCCGGGACAGTCTGATTGCCAGGACATCTGCTGCTCGGCAGGATTTCGGTTACACGAAAAGCTTAGAAGTCATAAAGATTTTCCAAAAAGACCTCGAGACCATTCTGAACGATTACCTTGATACTCATGGCTCTCTAGCTCCTGACACGATCATTACCGCGAACGGCAACCTGTTCTATTACACCGATATTGAAGACACCAGGATGAATCTCCAGTTCGGCGCTCTTCAGGCTGGGTCAGAGCTCCGCGGTAAGTTCGAAGGTATCGTCGTTCACAAAGCCCCGACACAAAAGGCGCTGAAACAATATCGCCCGAGTGACCCTTCGACGAACCCCAATGTCTACGATAGTCTTACCCCGCATTTCCGGCTCAGCGACGTCACGGCTTTCGATAAGGATAGCGAAGTAATTGAAGCCCACTTCCCAGGGTATGTTGATATTCCGCTGACGTATGAAGGTACCCATTTCGAGGCATCCTTCGAAGCCAGCGAATAATCGTATGCTATACTGAAACAGTAACTAACATATCACCGTATCCAGAGTGCAGCGAGAGAACTAGCTCGACGACCTGCCGGCAACCCCCTTATATAAGGCTCGGTGCCCCTTCTAGCCCTGAAAGCAGGGGAAGATTCACACCAGACTCCTTGGTACCTTCCCATGGCCCTACGGGCGGAAAGATACGCGAAAGGAGTATTTTTTATGTCAAGAAGTAATGAAACCGCCCCGCGCGGAGTGTACCGTACCGCTGAAAGCGTCTCGCCGAAGCACCCGGATAAGATCTGCGACCAGATATCCGATGCCATCCTCGACGCACACCTCAAAGAAGACCCCTACGCCCGAGTAGCGGTCGATGTCGCCGGCGGCCACGGAACAGTTTTCATCACCGGTGAAGTCACCTCGAGTGCCACCTCTGTTAACGTAGAGGAGATCGTCCGGCGCCTGGCCGGTGAAGTGACGGTGATCGAGCGTATCGCCCGCCAAAGCCCGGAAATTGCCCAAGGTGTCAACACTGGTGGGGCAGGGGATCAAGGAATCATGGTCGGCTATGCCACCGATGAAACACCAGAATATTTACCCCTAGAGTATGTTCTGGCGCGCAATTTGAATAAGCAACTGTATAAACAATGGCCGTTTGATGGAAAAACCCAGGTCACGACCCTTGACGGGGAAGTGGTCGCAATCGTCGCCAGCTTCCAGCACGCTGCGCGAGCGGACTTAACCGAAGCGGTAGAGAAGTGGCTTCACACTGACCCGCTTGTGGTAATAGGTGAGACAAAACCCTCTCTGCATATCAATCCGGCAGGCGATTGGGAAGTGGGGGGCTTCGATGCCGACGCAGGCCTGACCGGGCGTAAACTTGCAGTCGATAACTACGGGCCACGCGTGCCACTCGGCGGCGGTGCGTTTAGCGGCAAGGATGCGACCAAAGTCGACCGATCTGGGGCGTATATGGCCCGTAAAATCGCCGTTGATTACCTGAAAAAGCACAAGGCAAGGGAAGTCTACGTCTATCTTGCATATGCGATTGGCTACCCCTACCCCGTAGAGGCGACTGTCCGTATCGATGGCATTCAAAAGGCGGTCAAAGGCTACGATCTTACCCCAGAAGGGATCATCAAAAAGCTTAACCTCAGAGCCCCCGGGTACGAAGCACGCGCCCGCTACGGCCACTTTTAAGATGTTGCTACGGTAGCGGTAAGCTGGTCGGTCATGCTACACTGTCCCCATGACTGATCAGCAGCCGGAATTTTATACCGAAGAACACGCAGCTGTCTCACTGATTACCCAGGAATTATACCACCGAGGGCTTGCCGAGCACGTTCCCCGTGCCGAATTGAAAAGCAACGTACCCTACCGGGCTTACGCCACGTCACATAGCCTTGAGCGGGAAGGATACGCCGTCGCTTTCGATGCGACAGTCACCCATATCCACGAGATTATCGGCCCACGTATGTCATCGATTGGGTTCCGCCTCATTCTCCTCGATTCTGACGATTATCTGCAGTTACGAAGCGGCCTCCATCTTGCCGAAATGACCACGAGTCTGTGGCATGTCGAGGAAGGAAGCCTGACGATTCAGCGCGCCGGGTGGTCAAAGCCTGTCGATACAGTGACTCGGGGGTATTTTCGCCCTATTACCGATACTTTGGTAAGGGATATGCATGGCGCAGAGCAAATCTACACGGAAGACGTACGGACGCGTACGACGAACACTATCGACCCCGTACGTCACCCTCTCCATACCTCTTGATTCCTTTCAGTATATTCTTATAAGCTTTCCAGGTGAAAGGGTGGAGTAGTCCACTCAATTCATATAAAACACGTGTCGAAAAATTATCGAACAAAAGTAGAACATTATCCGTATCCGGTGAATGATAGGTTTAGGATGATTGATAATAGATCGTTGCAGTACATACATATATCTAAGAGCGGAATATCAATAGGACATAGGCAGGGCATAGTAAAAACATAAAAATAAATTCAAAGGCAGGGCGCATTGGAGTGCAAAAAGAAGTATGAGAGGTCGAAACCTAGATATAGACTTAACGTCGCACAATATATCTTTTACGTCACTAATATATACAAATATAGATGAGTGCATATATACATCCATATAGATGACTAGAGAGTAATAGTGGGTACATTTATCCCTGTTAATGATTAGATTGCTAAAGATTTATAAATAATAATCGCTTTACTACTGTGTAGTGTATCGTGCTTAGCTCTCACATAGAGTTGTGTTGTGTCCTGTACTACAACAAGTGAGTTTTCCACACCATTAGCCGTATATTTGCTTTTTCTGTGAAATGATTATACTACTCTCCTATTACCCCACTACTCTTTTGACTTTTTCATATTTATATATCAAAATATACTTTTTTGACACAAGTTTAGAACACTAGAACAAAAATAGAACATCGAATTATGAAAAATTAGGGAAGAGTGGTGGAGTTGTTTTTAGCAGCCTCAACGCATGGCTGCTAACACTGCCTAACGGTATGCTGCGCGACCCGCGATACGCACGTCGACATACTGGGGGTTCATACCCCTACCCTGCAGGTACTTAAGCGCACGATCCATATCCTCGGTCTGCTCCCCTGCTCCCCTGTCGATTGAAAATTTTATCCGTGTCGAAATGCCTTCCAGATAGATATCCACTTCCCTAGTGGTGTCTTGAGGAAGCACGGCTCGGGTAACAGTGTATCCCCTCTCCCCTGCCCCTGATACGACCCGGCCTAGGAATCCAAGCAATCGACTTCCGGCAACAGTAGCGCCCTGCTCTGGGCGGACACCACTTTCATCGACGATCTGCACCCCTGGTGAGAGGTAGTAATTCTTCTCAAATACGATGCCATTTGTATCAACATAATACTGTCGGCTGTTGATCTGCCACCCTGCAACCGGTGAGCGGAACGTGACGGCGAAATCCGCCTCGGCGATACCGGGAGTACCGGTAATACGAACTGCCTCTACCTCTGGGTGTTGGCCAGAGACGAACGTGCTGAGCGCCTCTTGGTTCAGTAGGAAACGGAGACGCTGCGCCGGGTTTAAGGTGAGGTATTCGTTGATTGCCTCCTGATACGGTGCAGCCACGAATTCCGTACTGAGCTGCTTCGTAGAAGTCGTCACTTGTATCTGTGCCATCAGCTGCCAAAGTAGCAAGCCAAGGAAGATGATCGCTCCGAATACGATGGCAAACGTACCGCCCAGCTTACGGCGTTGCACTGTCAGATGATGCGCTTTCTGCCGAGTAGATTCTTCGGCGGGCGTGGTACGATAGCTGCTTAACGTTTGGTTACGTCGAAACTGACCCGTCGGATTTGAAGTGGGTGTCGGGCCATCATTATCAGCAGCTTGCCGGCGTCGTGGAACGACCTCACGCTGTTTGCTAGAGCGTTTTAGTACCATGGTTATGTTTATTATACCTTACTTGCGAGCCGCCAAGATCAACGAAGCCATCTCTTTGGCAGCATGAGGTTTTGCGAATTTCGCGAACCGGCGCGCCATCGATTTAGTCGTCTTTTCATCTTTCAAATAGAACCTGATGGCATCAACGAGTAACTTAGGTTCTTCTACCATCGCGTCTTCATCAAGGACGATAGCGACCTGCGCGTCACCGTATACGGCAGCGTTCTTTAATTGGTGCCCGCCCGTAAGTGCTGCGTTCGGTACCAGGATTGTCGGCTTTGCCAGGGCAGCAAGTTCAAGGATCGTCGTGGCGCCAGCCCGGGTCACGACAATGTCAGCGGCACCAAGCAGGCTGTGCATATTGGTGATGAATGAATGAAGCTGGAATCGTTCCGTATTCTCAGGATACTTCTTACGAAGTTCGTCATACTGCGCAGCACCGGCGACAAGAATCACCGTTGCATACTTTTCAAGCGTACTCAACGCTTTCAGGACGGTATTATTGAGCCGTTTTGCCCCCAAGCCACCACCGGTAACGACAACGAGCGGAAGGTCGTCGGCGACACCCCACTCTTTCTTAGCAGCCGACTGCTCACTCTTATTCAGCTGATGGAATGATTCGTTGATTGGTATGCCGACATAGTGGCTTCTATCTGCGGGATAGTGATAGTATTCAAGCGGTGCGCCAGTGGCAATCGTAGTCGCCCACTTCCCTAGTATGCGGTTCGTCAGGCCCGGATGTGCGTCAGAGTCATGGATGACGAGCGGGATACGCAGCACGTGCGCCGCCAATCCAACAGGAAGGCAGACATAGCCCCCTTTGGTGAAGACGACGTCGGGGCGCCACACGATAAGCTTGTATAAGCTTTGAAAGAACCCCCCTACTACTTTGAAGAAGTCCCCAAGGTTTTTCGCCACTAAGGATGGCCAAAAGAGATGCTGCAGTAATGATAAGTGATGGTATCGACGTAATTTTCCTGCTGCAATCGTTTCGACCGGAATCCGGGCATCAAAGGTACTGACAATGTTTTTCGCCTGCGGAGCAAACGGTGCATCACACCAGAAACGGAGCTCTACCTTGGGGTGCTCGGCGCGAAGTTCCCTAAGAACTGCGACGACTGGCGTAACGTGTCCGCCCGACCCCCCGCCGACTGCGAGAATCTTCATTGTATGCCTCCTTTATTCGTGATGGATGTACTGTGTAGCGCGATAATTGATATACCAACCCTAGTGCCGCTGCGATGAATACCATGCTGGTACCCCCGTAGCTCAGGAGTGGTAACGTGATACCGGTCAGTGGGAAAATTCCGATCATCGCGGCTATATTAAGGATAACATGCGCGCCAAGCCAACCGAAGACACCAGCGGCGAGAAGCTTCAGCCGTAGGTCGACCAAAAAGTCCATTACCTTCAGCAGCCGCATTAGTAATGCGACGAATAAGCCCAGAATCCCCACCGTGCCGATGAAGCCGAACGTCTCGCCGATAATGGCGAAGATTGAGTCATTCATCGATTCAGGCAAGTACCCTGAAGCCTGCACGCTACTGCCGATACCAACCCCGAACAGACCACCCGAACCGAGAGCAATCTTCGCATGCTGAATATGATAGGAATCATCGTCAGTCGTTGACGTGTTATCACCCTGCAGGTACGTCGCGACGCGCTCCACACGGTGCGGAGACGTAAAGATCAGCAGTAGCCCGGCGGCAAGCAATATACCGAATAACGATACGATAATTTTCTTACTGACGCCCGCGACAAAGAGCATCGATACGATAATCGCCGTCAGTGAAATACCCGTCCCAAGGTCACGTTGAATCACGATAACGACCAGCATGGCTAACCCAGCGATTGCCGCGACAGGAAGAAGGGTCTCTTTGAGGTCATTGATCTTTCCGTCTTTGGCACGAATGCCGATAAATACCGCCAGGTACAAGAGTAGCCCGAACTTAAGAATTTCCGCCGGCTGAATACTTCCGAACGCACCAAGCTCGATCCAGCGTACCGCCCCGTAGGTGCCTGAGACAATCCCCGTAGCAGCCGCTAGGGCAAGCCCAGCACAGGCAATAAAACCAAGCCACAGTATCTTCGAGCCATGCTTCAGGATGAACGTATACGGGATACTTGCAACGACAAAGAACGTTACTAATGCGGCCGTAAAGCTGACCAACTGTTTTATGAAGAAATAATTATCAGAGTATTCGTAGTTAAAAATGGCGTTCATCAAATTGGCCCGCTGTGGACCAATCGCATAAATAATCAGTAGCCCGATGAACATCAGGATCAGCGTGAGTACGAGAATCAGACGGTCAGGGTGGTGTTTTCGTACTACCCCTTCCGCAGCAGCGAAACGTCGTTCACGCCACCCGGCCGCCATTAGGAGACGATACCCCCGGCCAAAGCGATCAATACGCCGACGAACGAAGTAACCGCCGCGATAACCCAGAAACGCATCGTTACCTTAGTTTCAGGCCAGCCGATCGCTTCCAAGTGGTGGTGAATCGGTGCTGAAATGAAGATTTTTCGCTTGAATACTCTCTTACTGAAGATCTGAATAAGGCTAGAGCCTGCTTCAAGCACGAAGACAAGGCCGATGATTGGCAAAATGAATAGTGAGTCAGTCAGCATGGCAACGACACCAAGCGAGGTACCCAGCGCAAAACTTCCGACATCACCCATAAAGAACCGTGCCGGATAGATGTTAAACCACAGGTAGCTAAGCAACGCACCGACGACGGTAAAACAGAAGCCGGCAAGCAACCCGTTACCTTGCATAAGAGCTATGACGCCGAACCCACCGAAAGCGATAGCAGCTAAGCCACCTGCAAGGCCGTCCAAGCCGTCGCTGATGTTTACCGCGTTCCCTGTCGCGACAACGATAAAGGCAAACAGTGGTACGATCAGCCATCCGAGGTGCCACTCACCAACAAACGGTACGGTAATAGCAGTAACATCTAACCGGTCAAAGAAGAACCATCCAAGTACGAGGCCGATACCGGCGATCATCAAGAACTTGAGCTGCGAACGGAGGCCGGCAACACCCTTCCCTTTCCCGCGGATATTGATGATGTCATCAATCAAGCCAACGACCGCACCACCCGCTAAGGCCGCTAATGGAAGCCAGGTCTCTTTCCTATCAAGGTTGAAGAAGAACGTTACAACCACTATCGCCAATACGAAGACCATACCGGCCATCGTCGGGATGTTGCGTTTGAATTTATTAGCATGAAGTTTTGTGAATACCTTCAACACCTCCCCTGTCGTGCTCTCGGTGCGTTGACGCTTCCAAAATTTGTAGCGATACGCGACAAACGTATATACAGGGGTCAGCGCCATGGCGATCAGAAAAGCCAATACGCTCAGAATAAAAGTTCGTAATAAGGCATCGTTCAGGGCATCGGTCACAAGTTGCACGGCTTATCCTTTCGGTTGTATCTTTAAGTAATCAATCATCCAGCCGGAAATGTCATTAAAAATCGGCATTGCGTGGGTCGAACCTTGGAAAGCTTTATCTTTCCCTGATACAGCTACCATTATGACATACTCGGGCGTATCTGTACCCCCGTATCCAAGGTAGCTTCCAATTGATTCGGTCTTACTGTATCCGCCTGGTACCGCCACCTGTGCGGTCCCGGTCTTACCACCAATACTATAGCCAGCCTTGTCCTGCGAGCCGAAAGCACTCCGGCGGGCCTGTTGCATCATAGCTCGAAGCGTATTTGAAGTATCCGCCGACACGATACCCGTAGCAACAGGTGGCACTGTGTCCTTAGCGACATACTGTCCGTCATTCATCGAGCCACTAATAACTGTCGGCTTGTAATATGTACCCCCATTTATCAACGCGCTGAAACCTGAGGCGACCTGCACCATCGTCGCATCCATACCCTGTCCGAAGCTGACATTGGCATACTTCACGGCGTTTCCTTCGCTTGTCGATGGCGCCGCAAGGCTCCCTGGCGCCTCATTGGCCAACTCAATGCCTGTTAGAGTACCGATGCCGAGGCGGTCGTGAAAATACTGGTACATGGTATCACGGGCCGTACGGGTAATCGAAGTGCCATCGCCAAGGCGCTCGGCGATAGTCACGAACCCAGTATTGAGCGACCATTCAAGCGCGGTCTGCATTGTGATCGTACCCGTCTTCCCCTTCGTGTAGTTCTCGATGGTCCAGCCGTCGATCGTCAGGCGATCGGTGTTCACATAGGTGCTATCTGGTCGAACAACGTTCTTATCAATACCGGTGGCCAATGTGTACGTTTTAATAACAGACCCCGGTTCATACGGCTTCGAGACTGCATCATTATTGAACAATGCAGCATCCTCAACTTTGTAATACTCGCTCGGGTTATACGTCGGAAGATTTGCCATAGCCAGCACCTTACCTGTATTCGGGTCCATGACAATCGCGCTGGCATTTGTCGCACCCGTCCGCTTCACCCCGTCAAGCAAGGCCTGTTCCACTCGCGACTGGATATTACGGTCGATGGATAATACGACGTTCTCACCATTTTTCGGTTGCTCGCGGATATTACGGTCACCGATCGTAAGCGGGACGTCACTGACATCAGTCACCGTGACCAATCGACCGTCCTGCCCTTTCAGGCTATCGTTCAGATAGCCCTCTACCCCGTAATTTCCCTGCCCTTCCGCGTTCACGAAGCCGAGGAGCTGGCTGCCAAGCTGCCCTTCGGGATAGACGCGCTGCGAGACTTCTTGGAAGCCGATACCTGTCAGCTCACGCTCCTTGAGTTTTTCGGCCTGTGTCCGTGTGACGCGGGTAGCGATGATCTGATACCGGGTATCGCGACGTTCTAGGAGCGCTTCGAAGTTATCACGCACGTTTCCCCCGGCAACTTCCTTCATGGCCGTCGCGACCTTCTGAGTATCCTTAATGACCATCGGGTCGGCAAATACCGTATAGACCGTTTGGTTCATGACGAGTTTTACAGGAGTATCACCACTGAAGGCGTAAATCTCGCCTCGAGTCGCTGGAACTTTTTCGCGCTTCTCTTGCTCCTCTTGAGCTAACGCTGTGTAGTGATCATGCTGGATGACCTGTAGATAGAAAAGTCGAAAGATGAAAATCACCGAAATCACTAAAACGAGCCCTGCCAGAATGCGGGAGCGGCTTCCTTTGAGTAATTCCAGTTTCATAAGAGGTAATTTATTCTTGTACGTACTGTGTCGATGCAGGGGTGGTCATTTCACGCGCCACGCTGCTGTTCTTCACCGTTTCCAATGCGGTGAGGCGTGCACTTTCAATTTCCAACTCGCCTTTTTGCGTCGCAAGCTCGGCGATCTGGCTGTCAATCTTCTGTGCTTCGTAGTCGTACCCTGTCGTGCGTGTCGCTTGGGTGACGTAAATCAAACCGAGGACAATGATCATAAGGGCGACCAGCACCGTATGAGCGACTGGCCCGAGTTTGACTGCCGATTGGAATCGCGTGGTGTTCTGGTTACGTGACCAGTTCTGCTGACGACGGCTTACATAATAGTTGTTTTGTTGTGACATGTGGTGGATGTTTTGTGTTTATTTTTTGTATTTTTGGTGGTATCCGCCCACCGCTATGAGATGGCGGACGGATACCGGTTGAGTGTGTTACTTTACACGGACCGCTACGATTTGTGGTTGGTCGGTGTATTGTACAGGAATGTGTACTGGCATTGGTGTGTGCCCTTTCCTTTTTTTGTTTATTTTTTCACAGCGACCCGAAGCTTTGCGCTTCGTGACCGCGGATTGTGAACATCGTCGGTGGCTCCTGAGACGGGTTTTTTCGTGAGCGGGTCAAGTTCGGCTTCGAACCCGGCTTCAAACTGTTCTTTGAAGAACCGTTTCACGAGACGGTCCTCGAGGCTATGGAAGCTGATCACCCCTACCCTTCCCCCTTCGTTCAAGAGTTTTGGAAGCAGCGGTAATGTCGCTTGTATCTGCCCGAGTTCGTCGTTGACAGCAATGCGGAGCGCTTGAAAGGTACGCGTCGCTGGGTGGATTTTTCCGGCCCGGCCACGATAGTGGTGCTTGATGAGTTCGGCGAGTGTTTCAGTATCTCGGTACGGTTTGTTCGCGATTATGACTTCCGCCAGGTTCTTCGCCTGCGAGTACGGCTCTTCGCCATAATCGTGGATGATCGTCGCGAGTTCCTGGACGGTGACGGTGTCGATCAACTGCGCAGCCGTTATGCCGCTTCGTCGATCCATCCGCATGTCCAAAGGACCGTTGTGTGAGAAGGAAAACCCTCGTTCGCCCTGATCGAGCTGTGGTGACGACACCCCCAAATCGATCAGGATAAGGTCAAATGCACGACCCTCTTCGTAGAGCTGCGTTGCCGCAGATGCGAAATCGGTATGCAAAAGGCGTACGCCTTTATCGGCAAGCGGTTGAAGATGCGCAATCGCATAGTCATCGCGGTCGACTAAGACGCTATCCGTATAGTTATCGGTCTGGTTGAAAATTACCGTTGCGTGGCCAGCGTACCCGGCAGTGAGGTCAAGGTATGACTCCCCTGCTTTAGGCGCTAGTTCACGAACGACGGCATCCAGTAAGACCGGAACGTGATGTGGTGGATGTTCTGTACTCATCTCCTTCATTATAGCAAAGAGCCGTAATGAGGAGACTGAGATATGGTTACATATCTCAGCAAAATTCTTCGGAATAACGAAAATATAAAGAACTTTATATTTTACGCTTTTCGCTCAGAATTTCTCGAGATCACCTAATCGATAATGAGGCTGTTTGTTTTCGCAATTGGTGTGTTTGTTTTTGTAAAAGTCGTGTCTGAGCTATTAATGGGGGTGTTAAAAAACACTCATACCCTAGCGGAGACGAGTTGAGAGACTTATGTGAGGTGGAGTTTGGGAGGTGTGTTTAAAGGAAGGTACGACGAGCTGTTTAATGTGTGCTCGCATGCCACGCCTCATTACCGAATAGTTGATCTCGAGAGTAGTTCGTTCTCGTGTTCGTTCAAGTTGTTAAAGAACCGACAATTACGTTTCGTTCGGGCTAATCTGTCGTTTCTGTATCTCCAGCCATTAGGCGCCAGTACTTCCCTGCTCGGACAGCGACGATGTCACGCGTGATGTTCGCGTAGTCCAGCAAATGCTGCTCTACGGTGACGCGACCTTGTTTCTGATCGAGCTCAGCTTCAGTCTTCCCGCGGCGAAATTGGACGTTCACGTCTGCAATCTTTTCATCAAGAATGCTGCCGCTCGCGTTCAGCGCCGGTTCGACCTCGTCTTCCCATACGCTTTTTGCGTATAAGTGAAGATAGTTGCCAAATCCCCTAGTGAGTATGACGCCAGAGAGAAATTCTTCGCGAAGCTCTGACGGTATCGTCAATCGACGTTTATCGTCTAACCTTCGTTCGAAATAATCAATCCGAGCCACTTTTTTCCTTAAGGGTGCTAGAGTTATTTTTTAATGTAATGTGTTTGTCTTAGTGGGGTTTCCTGTACCACTGGCCTTAATATACTACCCACAATTACCCACTACAACCCCCAATTTTGACATTTTTTATATACATGTCAGTTTATCCACAGAAACGGGGAAAAGAACCTACGCTTAACGGGGGTAGAGGTAAAAATACCACGGCTCAGTGCGTGGTATTTTTAGTTACAGTATACTTTGTCTAGTGAAGGAACTCGTTCAGCGCGGCAATCGAATCCTGCAACGTCCCAACGATTGCTACCGGCTGCGTGTAGTCCGGTATACCTTTCGATAGTGTGACACTATGCCCGCCAACAAGAACCCCAAACGTATTCATCGGCAGATGAACAAACGCCTCTGGCTTATCGTCCTCGAGGGTCACTACGTCAACCACTCGCCCTCCTAGCTCAGGGGGCAGCTGGAACGTTCCGTCAGGTTGTTGCCATGACGCTATTACCCTGCCTTTATTCGCAGTGTGCGTCGTCAGAAACGGTACGCCGTCAAGCCCACACAACTCCAGTTTTAAATATTGGTCTTCGGGTAGCCCATACGTCAGGATGCCAGCACTCCATGATTCATTGCTATGTGCGAAGGCAAGCCGCTCCCCTGCGCCTTCCAATAGGAAATCATGCGGAGCAGCGCTATTTTTCAGGGCGATGATAAATTGTGTGTATTCTTTCTTTGTAAGCTCAGAACGGAGAAACCGAAAAATAAAAAATGAAGTTCCCTCTTCGATATGACGCTGACTTTCTTCGGCGGCCTTTACTGCGACCTCCGGATGAAGCCGCACGACTAGTTCGCGCGAAAGTTCTTCAAGTTTACGCGTATCGAACAGGGTCCTATCAAGATCTATCGCTTGGAATACGCGCGGGCTATCGCTTGCCACCACGATACATCCGAACTATCTGTTTCGCTACCGCTTCGGCATCGTGGCGGATGAGCGAGCGTTTACCGATCAACGTATCCGCTCCGTTTGATACCGCCATCTTACCAAGAAAATCTCCGCCTACCGCTTTGTATCGCTGCGCGTCTAAGACTTCTTTATCAACCTTGGTGATATAGCCTTTTTCTTCTTCATACCGTGCGGCGACTTCCGGACTCGGCTGTGTTTCGTTATATAGTACCGCATCCAGGAAAGGCACGCCGGCGAAGCGCTCTATTTCGCTGGCATGGTCACTGACGGTGAAGTTATCCGTCTGGCCATGCTTGCTAACAAGGTTCGACACGTATACTTTCAGTGCCTTGGACTTCTTCAAAGCTTCACCGATGCCTTCGATAACCAACAATGGACCGAGAGAGGTATACAGATCACCAGGCGCGATAACGACGACATCGGCCTGTTCGATCGCTTTGATTGCCATCGGGTTCGCAGCAGCATCCGGCGTCAGGGACAAATGGGCTTTACGCGGATCATGCTTGAAATACTCTGCATCAATCACCCGCTCGCCGTGTAGCACGAGGCTCTTCGCCTCCCACTCCATTTTCAATCGGACGTTATCGAGTGTTGCGGGTATAACAACGCCTCTGATGCGAAGGATTTCAGAGGCCGTTTCGACCGCTTCGCTGAAGTCACCAGTAATCTTTTCCAGCGCAGTCAGCAATACGTTCCCAAACGAGTGACCACTGAACGTGCCTACGTCGAACCGGTATTCGAACAAGTCACGCACTTTCGGTGAGTCACTCAAGGCAACAAGACATTGGCGCACGTCCCCAGGGGGGAGCGTACCGAGTTCGTCCCGTAATACCCCGGTACTCCCGCCATCGTCCGCCATACTGACGATAGCAGCAATCTGACCTGTATAGTTCTTGAGGGCGGAAAGCATCGTGAAGCTTCCTGTCCCCCCGCCAATGACGGCAATTTTTATTTCATCGGGCGCAAACGGGTCTTTCATATAGCTCTTATTGTACTACGTCTTCTCCGAAGAGTTTCTGGAGCCGCATTTTGATCGAACCCTCGTGGCGACCGAGCCGTTTGCTCAGTTGCTCCGGTGTCTCGCCTTGCGTGAAATACTGGCTCAGCTCAGCATCTTGCTCGGGAAGCCATGGCTTATAGGCATTCGGATATGTTTCGCGCATCTTTTCAATCTTTTCATTCCACCCTGTCCCCGCTTTCTTTTTTGGCGGCTGTTTGGCCTTTTTCTCGGCTACATCCTGCAAGTGAGCAAATTTCTTAGCTGCTTCTGCTGCCTTGGCACGCAGTTCGACATCAATAGATTGCGCCACCGGACTGACCCGTAAGGCCATCTGGTTAATACCGGTAAGAAAAAGATTGTTCACATTTTTTACTCGGCTGAGCGCTACATATCCCATACCTTCTACGAACGCTTTTCGTAGGTCGATACGGGCAGCATCGAGGGTCATACCCTGTGATTTATGGACAGTGATTGCCCATGCAAGCCGGAGCGGAATCTGCGTGATACTCGCCCGCTTCTTATCACCATCCCGAAGCTCCCAGGTATCCGGCACCATGGATACTTCTTTGCCGTTCTGAAACAGCACAATCGGATAGTCCGTGTATGGCTCAAAGCCAACCACTTCCCCAATGCTGCCGTTGACATATTTACGTTCGGCGCTGTTCTTCACCGCCATAACCAAAGCACCTTGTTTTATTTTCAACAGCTTCGGTGCTAAGACGGACCGCTGTAAGGTTTCGACGTAATTCTCTGACCCGGTACTCGATTGTTCGTAACTAACTTCATCGCCCTCTAGTTCATTGAGCTTCGCCTGGTTCATTGTGTCGACGTCCAAGTTGACCGTATGGAGTTCCGTTAGTTGGGCGAAATCGTCCGGGTAGACTTCCGTGCGGGCGAGCAAGGTTTCCGCATGGTGTCGGCGGACGTCACCACCCCTGATAGCGTTAAGGATATCGATCAGCGTCTCGTCATCCTGACGGTGTTGCTCTTCGAGATAGCAGATGACAGGATCAAGTTCGCGCCAGACATTCGAACTGACGACGAAGCTCCCCGCCCGTGAGCCGTCACGGTTGATTGGCGGCAACTGGAAGAAATCACCCGACATCACTACCTGTATGCCCCCAAAAGGCACGTCAGGCTCTTTGCGCACTATGCGGCAGACTTCATCAACCATATCCAGGCGGAAATCGTGCAACATACTGACCTCGTCGATAATCAGGACGTCCGTTTTCTCGATGATTTCACGACGACCCTTCGCCATGTGTTCGGCAAATCCACCAGGGAGATAATCACTTACCCCGATACCCGCCCAGGCATGAATCGTCGTGCCACCAAGGTGGGTCGCGGCCAGCCCAGTCGTTGCAGTAACTGACACATGCTTACCGTCATGCTTCGCAAGCTTGATAAACTGGTTCAATACATACGTCTTACCCGCCCCCGCCGGACCAGTAAGTAGTACGCTCTCCCCTGAAAGAAGTATCCCTAAAGCCAATGCCTGATTCATTACCCCTATTATAGCGGCATACTATTGAATCATTCTTATATCAGTTGTTGTGATATGCACGTTTAGCCGCGTGGCGGTTCGCCCTCAGGCTCATCAAGCAGCTTCTTACTCTTGATTTCGTATCGACGGCCAGTGATTTCGCTGGTTATATAGTCTTCGTTAATAAGGTTCACGAACATATCCAGGTCATTCCCATCCATGATGATAATCTTCCCTTCGTCGTCCGTCATAAGTTCGAGCTGCATCGTGTCGGCGTATTCTACCGCTTGTTCTTGGGTTACCGCGCCAACTTCCAGTTTCTGAAGCTTCGTCACGATCTTTTTCTTTTCCATGACAAGCATTTGTAGGTCAGTGCCTTCAGGGAAGCTGAGCTTGTACTGCTTCTCGATTTCGGCGATCTTCTGATCAGCGACCAGCTGCTTCTTGAAATCATAATTGAAAAGACGTTCGAATTTTGGTTGGTTAAAGATGAAGATATCCTTATCGACGATCAACACCTGGTTATCCGAAGGGACTTTCCACCCGAATTCAGGCTTGAACGGCTTGAATGACCCCTCGGTGAATTCCCATGAGGTCGCACCTTGTAGCGCTTGCCCGCTACTTACCTGCTTAATGACATAGAAGACGCCTTTGCCGTCCTTGCGACTGAACCGGGCAACGATACCCTTGACGCGCTTGAACTCATGCTCCTGTTCGCTGAATTCAACGATATCGTGGCGCTCATGCTCGATCAGGTGGATCAAGGTTTCTGCGCGACCAACTTTTTCAAGATCGGTGCGAAGCAGTACATTCTCTTCTTTTTCAGATAATTCATAGTCACGCACGCTCATACCCGTACCGGCACCAAGGTTCACATCGTTGATTACGTCATAGAGAAATAATGACTTAATCTGCGCGTCCAACTCGTCAGCGATCGTCGTAGAGTACGGCGTGTAGTTTCGGTTGAATAGGAAGAACTCAACGTTCAGTTCATTCTTCACACCGTCTGTCTGGTTCGCCCAGAGAAAGATGTCGGTGGCATTCGTGTCAGTCTTCGCAGGCTCTGCCTCTGCTGTAGGGGCGGTCGTTTCAAGTTCTTCTGGCTGTGTGTCGGCAGTTTCCATGTGTCTGTTTCCTATTTAGCAATTAACGCAATAGGACCCATTATACTATAGGCCTGCGCACAAAAATGCTGTTAAATTCGCACGCCTTGACGGGCCTTGTTCGCCCACTCGTCAGCGAGTTCATTCCCCTCGTCGCCCTCGTGACCTCGTACCCAAGTAAGGGTTGCATTCGATGCCTTGTACAGCGGATAGACTTCCTGCACGATATCAAGATTCTTGATAGGACCGCCGCTTTTCTTCCAGCCTTTCGCTTCCCAGCCGGGTGCCCATTTCGTAATCACGTTAATCCAGAATTCGCTATCCGTGAAGATTTCGGCATGCTCGCCGTTCGCATCTTTGAGCGCATCGATGATTGCCTTACCTTCCATACGGATGTTCGTCGTCTGCCCGTCTTCGCTTCCTAGGATGTGCGGAAATCCGTTTTTTATGACAGCATAGCCCCCAGGGCCAGGGTTCGGGCTTGCAGAACCGTCGGTGTAATAGACGATCATTATTCCGTTACCTCAATACCATTCCAGAATGCGACGTAGTTCGCGAAGTCTTTTTTGACCCGTTCGACAGACCCTTCTTTGGGTTCAGGGTAGTACCAGGCGCCAAATTCGTTACGGACACCGTTCACAACGACATCATAGTAGCTTGCCTCACCCTTCCAGACGCAGGTCGTATGGTGCGTGCTTTCTTCAAAGAATTCCCAGTTTAACGATTTCGGTGGAAAATACCAGTTTCCCTCGATACGGATCAAATCTTCTTTCGGTGCTTCAGCGATAATTTCATCATTCCAAATTGCTTTCATGCCCTTATTATACCTCGGAATGCACCGCATGTGCGGTATACTTGGGGCATGTACGAGGAAGGAATTATTCAGAATACGGAAACGTTCGTCCGTTCACGTCTCGAAAACGAAGGCACCGGGCATGATTGGTTTCATGCCGATCGCGTCCGAAAAACCGGTCTGACACTTCAAGAAACCGAAGGGGGTAATCGCCTAGTTATCGAGCTGGCGTTACTCCTTCATGATGTCGGCGATCGAAAGGTCTTAAATCTACCCGATGACGACCCGACTATAGCCGCATCATTTCTCCAAAGCCAGAAGATTGGCCAAGTAGGTATCGAAGCAATCATGCATATCATCACCCATATGTCATACAGCAAGTCGCTTGATGGGTCGCAGATTGAAAAACCGATCGAATTTCAGATCGTTCAAGATGCTGATCGATTAGATGCCCTAGGAGCTATTGGTATCGCCCGTGCGTTCGCGTTCGGAGGAAGCCGTGGGCGCCTTCTGTACAACCCTGCAGCTCAAGCAGAAGAATTCGCCACTACGGAAGCCTACAAACAATCGACAGGATCGACCCTTCATCATTTCGATGAAAAATTATTCAAACTCAAAGACGGTTTCAATACCGAGACGGCACGAAAAATGGCCGCGGAACGTGATGCTTTCATGCATACGTTCTACGACCGTTTTCTTGCCGAATGGAATGGGCGGGAGTAACTAGAGTTCTTCTGGTTTGACGCGGCGCTGCTCTGTCGTATCGCGGTCGCGGACAGATACGAGACCGTCTGTCTCTAGGGTGTCAAAGTCGACCACCACACAGTACGGCGTACCGATTTCGTCCTGACGGCGGTAGCGCTTTCCGATGTTTCCATTGTCGTCCCACATGACGGCTCCGTACTTGTCTTTGAGTGTCTCATATACTTCACGAGCCTTGGCAACAAGTTCAGGTTTGTTACGCACAAGTGGCGAAACGGCAAATTTCACCGGTGCCAGGTGCTCAGGAAACTTCATCACGATACGCTTCTCGCCGTTGATCTCATCTTCCGTGTAGGCAGTACTCAGCACGGCCATAAGTGCCCGCTCCACACCGAACGAAGGTTCGATGACATGCGGCACGAATTTCGTGTTCGTCCCCTTCACGGTATATTCCATGTTCTTACCGCTGACACGTTGGATATTCGTTAAGTCGAAGTCGGTTCGATACGCCAAGCCAAGCAGCTCTTCGCGGCCGATAGGAAAATCGAACTCGAAGTCAATCGTACGCTTACTGTAGTGTGCACGGTCTTCTTCGGACACTTCCAGCTCATGTACATTCTCGTCAGCTAAGCCCAATGCCTGCGTCCACTTCCAGACTTGTTGGCGCCAGTGCTCGAATGAAGCCTCCCATGCAGAAGGGTCGACGAAATACTCGATTTCCATTTGTTCGAATTCGCGGGAGCGGAAAATGAAGTCGCGCGGGCTGATCTCATTACGGAAGGCCTTCCCCTGCTGCGCCAGACCAAAAGGAAGGTCGGGGTAAAACGAGTCGACAACGTTTTTGTAGTTTGTGAAGATACCTTGGGCCGTTTCAGGGCGGAGGTAACTGATTGATTTCTCATCTGCCACTGGGCCGACGGTCGTAGTGAACATCATGTTGAACGTGCGGACATCAGACAGTTCGTTGCCGTTCGGGCTTTTAATATTGTTCTCACGAATCAGCTGCGTCAGCTGTTCAAGCGACAACCCGTCGACAGCAAAGCCGGCATCTTTTAGAAGGTGATCAGCGCGGAAACGTTGCTTCGTCTCCAAGTCCTCAACAAGCGGGTCGGTAAACGTATCAACGTGCCCACTCGCCTGCCATACCTTCTGGTTCATCAAAATAGCCGCATCAACGCCGAACATATCGTCACGTTCGTCGACGAACACCTTCCACCATAAGTTCATGATATTTCGTTTCAATGCCACGCCAAGCGGGCCGTAATCCCAAGTACCACTCAGCCCGCCATAGACGTCAGAACCGGGATAAATAAAGCCGCGGCGCTTCGCCAGGCTTACGATATCTTCCATATTTTTTTGTGCTGTCATAAGTAGTGGTAGTATAACATACTCTCCGGCATGGTTCCATTGACATCTAGACGTTTTTTTGTTCTAATAGCACATAAGTCCTTCTTTTCTTACACCCGACATAAGGAGCAGCCGTGACCACTCTCGAACGATACGAGGAGTTGATGCGGCAAGGGCACGCACATCTTCAGAAAGGCCACTACGACGACGCGCAACTCACCTTCGAGAACGCGACCGCGTTCTTCTACCACGATTCCGCCCTCCAGGCTCCGGCCTACCAGATGGCGGGCATCGCCGCCCGGCTCAAGGGTGACCTTGCATCGGCGGATTCCCTCCTCACCGTAGCGACACAGTTCGCTGAGGACACCACGGATCCGTGCCTGCAAGGGCGCATCTACCGCGACCACGGCGCAGTCGAGCACCTCGTCTGGCTGAACGCGCTTCGATATCGAGGCGCGCGTAAGTCCGACAAGGTTGCGAGCTACTACGAGGAAGCGCGGGATCGGTTCGAACATTCGTACCGACTGCTCGAAAGCGCGCTTCTCGAGTGCAACATGGTTGCCAGCGAGCTGCGCCTGCATACGGTTGACCGCCCCGAGCTGTCGGCCGCAATCGACCAGCACGAGGCGCGTCGCATCGAACTCGCGACCGAGCTACAGGTCACCCAAGGGTTCCTCGGCTCCCTGCTGAGGGACGGCGGCGAACACAAGGAGGCCTACCTACGGTTGCGCGAAGCAGACGAGTTCTTCCAGATGCTCGAGGGCCACGACCGGAAGCCGGTCTACGAGGCGAATAACCTCATCCGGTACCTCCGTGTACTGCCATTCTGGAAGCGCCCGCAGCACCTGCGCCGTGCTTTGTGGCTGACCTCGAAGCGTTCGCCTTCACCGGGTGCGCGCAAAAAGGTCTACGTCGCGCTGCTGGGAAACCAGGTGTACAACCTGCTACAGATCCTGCGGCTCCCGTAGCAGCCGGACGATGTGCGCGACATAACTGAATAGAAGGACTTCTCCGCTCTTAATTGGGCGGAGAATTCCTTTTAGAAACTTTCCAGAGAGGCATGCTCCTCGGCAAGTCGAAGGCATTCAGGAAGCAACGCACCGACGCCCCCTATCTGCACCAATACTTTAAGCGGTCGGGTGGCAATTAGCCGGAGTAACTTGATATGTTCTCCGCTGATTTCCCCTTGCTCGACCCGGCGCAACCCACGCTCGCCGCTATCGTAGCGGTATCGTGCGGTCGCTTCGAGCGGCTTTCCGTCGACGTCGATTTCAAGGTTTATGTCATGACCGAGCAATCCAGAGTACCGAATGTAAAACCATGTCTGAAGTAACGGAAGCGGGATCGTCAAAGCATCAAGCCCCATTAAGACCTCCGCGAGCAGGTCGAACCACTCCGGCTCATCTACCGTTTCACTCGCCCTGGCGATACGTTTGATCACCTGATAGCCGAACTGCAAACGGTCGTAATCTTCGAGGATATGCCTGTAGAACTGCACTAGTTTCGCAGAGGTCAATATGCCGAGGTCGCCTTTCCCCTCCCCTAATACCACATCGCTAACGGCAAATAACTCGATACCGCCAGCCAGTTTGCTTTTCTCTTTACGGACACCACGCGCCATAACACTACGCCGACCCTCGGGTGTTAAAAGCTGAACAATACGATCGGCTTCGCCGTAATTCGTGCGGCGCAGAACGATAGCCCGGGTACGGTATGTTTTCATAGCACCGCCCTGACTGCGGTCACCAAATCGCTTGGGTGCATAGTTGTTTTGTTTACTACTCTTTTTACTCCATATTCCCGTAGGGATTGTGCGGAAAACTGTTCGGCGAGGTTCGTACATAGGATGATCGGGATTCCGGCTGTGTCCTTGTATGACTGAAGTTCGTGTAATAAGGCAAACGCCGTCGTCCCACCCAGGAGCACGTCAAGTATAATCACCTCTGGAGCCTCGTGATCAATCTGGTCAATCGCTGCCAACGCGTGCGGAACATGCACTACGGTATATCCAGCATCCTGAAGCACGCCGATTTCCATTTCAGCCAGCCACTGGTCATCTTCGATAAGGAGTACTTTCGTCATAATAAGCTCATCTGGGTGGAAGCTTGAAGCTCGACATAGAATGTCGCTCCGTCCTTGTGGCGGATGGCACCAATACGACCGTTCATGGCCTCGGCGAACTGACTGGCAATATACAACCCGAGCCCACTGCTTTCAGGCCGGGCATGAACCGCTTGCGGAGCGACCCGTAACTTTTCCTGAAGCGTACGCCACATATCACTCGACAGCGCTGGGCCATAATCACGCACACCAATCCGCACCATACCCGCTTGTTTGAACGCCTTAACCTGCAGCTCCACCGCCACGTTCGTTTCACTATATTTAAGTGCGTTATCGCTGAAGCCGATGAGAATACGGCGAAGGAGATCTCGGTTCGCAACAAGCAGCAGAGGGTGCTTGCGCGACTTTACTGTCACTTGGCGTCCATAGGCCGCGAACAACGGAGTCAGTTCGCTCGCGACATCAACACATACCTGCTCAGGATTAATCGGTTCCAATGAGAAAAGCGCGTCTTCAAGCCTGGCTGCTTTTGTCAGGTCGTTCGTCAGTCGCAGTCCTCGTTCGCTCGTGAGGACCGCTCTTTCAATAAGGACTTTACGCTGGGCATCGGTAAGGCTCTCGTCGTCGAGGCGGAGCATCAACTGGCGTACGAGCGCCAAAGGCGACTTTAACTCATGCGCGGCCGCAACCAACGGTACTAGTTCACTACTCCCCTCGCCCCGAATCATAGTACAAGTGTACCACCCGCACAGGTACTGGAGCAAAGACAAGCGTAATGATTATTTATTGAACGTGATCGTCTTGATAAGTGCGTCGAAATCACCTGCAAATACTTGCGCGTCAGTACGAATAGTGACGGTCTTATCACGGATTTTAAATAGGACAGCTGACCCGACGATATCCTGAGTGAAACTTCCGTCGAATCGGGTTCCACTCAGTTCATCGGCGCTGACGGCCGTCGACTTCAATGAACCACGGGCGACGAGATCCTTGTACATTTCGACAGATTGATCATAATCACGGTTCTCTATGGTCACGCGGAGCGAATATTGCTGTACCTGCGATACGGCCGGTACAAGAACTGGGTTGAAGTACGCTTCATAAGTCCCCCCGCGTGAGGCATCTTGAGCGACGTATACACTCCAGGTCTTCGGATAATCGAATGATACGCGGCCATAATCATCAGGGCCGACGAATTGACGGTTCGGTTGCTTTTCTTTCTCTAGGAATGCTGCAGCGTCTTTGTCTGCCTGTGCCTTGACCGCGGTCGTCACGGCGGTTGAGACCTTGCTGTCGACGTTATTCTTCTGGTCAAGGTAGTTGATATACGCCCAGACGGCAACACCAGCAGCAGCAAGCGTCAAGACAATAAAGACGATCGCGAGGATTAACCATACCTTGGAAGGTTTACGCGGCGGTACGATGAAGTTCGAAGCCGGGGCTACCGCTGGCTGGCCCGGAGCATACGCTGGCTGCGGTACAGGTTGCCCGAAAGGAGTCTGTGGTACGCCAGTTTGCGGCTGTGGCTGTGGCGCAGGTTGCTGCCCATACGGATCGTTTGGATACATACCGCCATTATACTTATGGTTTACTGGGGTGTAAAGGGCGAAACTCATAAAGCTCGTACGCTCCATGCAATCGGACCGGCTCACGCTTCGGAAGCGGATTTCCATAACACACCAACGTCAATTTCCTTCCTAAGCGATTGGCTTCGCGCTGCACCTTGCGAACTAGGCGCTTCCCGTCACGAGCGACCGAAAAAGCATATACCAAAGTGACCTTATCGGGAAACGGTGTCGTCCAGACGTTCGCGAGCCGGATCGAAACGTTCTTATCACCACGGCTTAAAAACCGGGAAATACCGACGAACAGCGGATGTACTTCGAATCCGACTGCTTGCGCGCCGCGCCGGCTTACTTCACGAAGCACTACCCCGTCACCGCTGCCAAGGTCGAGCACGAGATCTTTCTTGCCGACAGGATAGAGTTCCTCGAACAAGACAGCGAGATCCTTACGCCGCGATGGCACGTACGGCGCACCCAAGAACGCACTAAATCCTAGCAGGACAAAGATTCCACCAAGGATATATACCCAAATCACTCCGCCTCGCCGTCAAACCGCTTCTTAACCACCTTGATATCATTCTTGAGTTTCGTAAGATCTTTCTCGATCTCTTCGGCCAGCTTTTCAGCTTTCTTAAACGTTTCGAGTGCATCTTCAAGCCTGAAAGCGGCGCTCTGGAACCATGCGACTAATTCGGAAAGCTCGCTTAATTTCTCTTGTACGGTCTTATTTTGCTCTGACATCTTTTACCTCCGCTGTAATGGTCTTATCATACGTTTCAATTTCCAGGTTCTTTCCGACCTCTTGGCTTCCGCGCAGGAGCGCATACCCTCGACGTAGCACATTATCTGGGTTGACCTGCGCAATCGCCACCCGTAGCGTCCCGAGCCTGTCGAACGTATCGTCAAGCCGCTCTTGGATACGGCGAAAAGCGGCCTCGAGTTGTTCCTTGGTACGCGCCGAGAATTGGTCGATGGCCTGTGTCAACTGATAGCCGAGGGAGGTCGCTTGTTGACGGGCATGGCGAATGACCTCCCTCTTATCGGGTACGAGAATCTCTGCCGCGTTCGTCGGCGTGGCTGCACGCTTGTCTGCCACCATATCAGCTAACGTATGGTCGATTTCATGCCCCACGCCAACCAGCGTCGGGATACGACTTCCCGCGATTTCACGAGCAAGGAGCTCGTCGTTAAATGACTGGAGGTCTTCGGCGCTCCCTCCCCCGCGGATGATGATCAATACTTCCGGTAACGTCTCAAGGTTATTGAAGTAGCGAATCGCCCGGATCATCTGGTCGGCCGCAGGCTCACCCTGTACCTGGGTGTGTGCGACTTCGACCGCAAGCCCACCCCAGCGCTCGTTAATGATCTTACAGAAATCAGCATAGGCAGCCGATTCGGTGCTCGTGACCACGCCGACATACGCTGGAACCCGAGGCAATACTCGTTTTCGCTCAGGCGAGAACAACCCCTCTGCCTCCAGCTTAGCTTTCAACAACTCAAAACCTTTTTTGATAGAACCTTCCCCTACCGGCTTGATTGCCCGTACGTTCAGGTTGAAATAGCCGCGTACGTTCAGCCGAGGCGCAGCCGTGACAAGTACCTTCATACCATCTTCGATCGCGATACGAAGCTGGTACACTGCCATGAAACAATTGATGACCGCACCGGCGTCTTTCAGCTTGAAGCTCACCCATTTGCCTTGGCTCACCTTGAACTCCGTCACCTCACCAACGACGGCGACGACCGGGTACGCATATTCCAGTGTCTGATTAGTCAGGGCGACGAAGTCGCTGACGCTAAGCGGAACGTTTTCCATATTTCACCACCGTTAACTGATAGAAGATATACCCGAAGATGATCGTTCCGCTGAGTAGCGTGACGCGTGCTAGTAACGTACCGGCAATCGCCACCTCGGCAGTCACTCCGCTTGCCGCCAAGAATGCGACCATGACCGTCTCGTACACCCCTGCGCCGCCAGGTGTCACCGAAACTGCGCCAGCGATAGAAGCGATCCCGAAGGCGACGAACAAGAGCGCTGGGTCCAACGGATACCCCAAGGCCCAGAATGAAATCCAGATCAATGCGACGTCGAGCAGGTTCGCGACTAGCGCCCATATGAACGGTACAAGCAAGATTTTACGCTCTCGGCGAATTGCCAAATAGTCATCGTGGAGACCATCGAAGAATTCAAGGACTTTCTTCCCCTTGACCACTTTTTTCTTACGCCCACGGGTAATCCAAGCCACAAAGCGGTTCGTCGTCCGGGTAATCCATTTTGAGAACCGCTGCATTCGTTGCTGGTTCTTTACGAGCCATATAGCCGCCCATGTCGCGCCGACAGCAGCTATCACAAGGAGACTTCCGATGATCACGATCGTTCGATCAATTTGATGGTTGAACGTTAACACCGCCATCGCAACGACCAGTAATACGACGAAACTTAAGAAGGTCAGCACGAAACGAATAAGCTGCGCCATCGTGGATCGGGCGACCGACACTTTGTGGCGGCTCAACACCCAGGCAAGATACGAAAAGCCTGCAGCCCCGCCGCTCGGCAAGATATGATTCACGAAATTAAGTTCTAAGGCCAGCCGGGTCATCGACCAATGTGACATGTCCTGCAAATTCCCCTTCGCCCGAAGATACGAGAAAATCATTCCGCCGGTCGCATAATAGCTCAAGAACTGGACAGGAATGAGCAACGCGAGTGCCCAGAGGTCGACACGGCCCAGCAATCCCCATGCTTCACGGATTTCCGGCCACGCAGCGACAACCACCAGTGCTAATAGCACTAGCGTTACGATCGTAAGCCACCCGCGAAACGACAACTTCATACCCTACTATTATAGCTATAAGGTATAATAAAGCCATGTATATCGCTCTTTTAGGCCGCCAGCCAGAACTTTCCATTGCCGAACTGGAACGGCTGTACGGCGCTGTCGACTGGTTCTCGCCCACTACCGCCACTATTGATATCGATAGCCCTATTGACATCCAACGGCTCGGGGGGACGCAAAAAATGGGCAAAGTCATCCTTGAAAGCCCTTCGACCGATTTCCGCAAAGCGAGCGAGGCGATTGTTCGCCACTATAGTAAAGAGTGGGCGAAGCGAAGCGGAAAACTCACCCTCGGTATAAGCGCCTATGATTTCGCGACCTCTCCTAGAGAACTACAAAAGATCGGGCTACTACTGAAAAGTAAGTTGAAACAGTCTGGCGCCAGCCTCAGGATCATTCCGAACAAGGAATCAGCCCTTTCGACGGCCACCTCTCATCACAATAAACTCGGCCTTTCCGACAATAAGGTAGAACTATTAATCGTCCGCGGCAAAACCGGTACGATCATTGCTGAAAGCACCGGTTCGCAGAATATCACCGCACTTGCCGCACGCGACCAAGGAAGGCCTCGCCGTGACGCCTTCGTCGGAATGCTTCCCCCGAAGCTTGCCCAGCTTATGATCAACCTCGCTGGCCCCCTACCCCCCGTCTCTGAAACCCGAGCTGAAGAAACGGGTGTTTCCCAGCCCCGAATACTCGACCCCTTTTGCGGTACCGGCGTCGTCCTGCAAGAAGCATTACTTATGGGATATGCGGCCTATGGCACTGACCTCGCTGAAAAAATGATCCGTTACAGCCGCGACAACCTGAACTGGCTCCAAGACACCTACCGCCTTACCGGAGATTGGTATCTACATGAAGGTGATGCGACCGATACCTCTTGGCAACGCCCCGTCGACGGGGTTGTATGTGAAGCCTACCTGGGGCAGCCATTCAGCGCCCCGCCTTCCGCAAAGAAACTTGAGGAAGTACGCGGTAATTGCAACCATATCATCGGACAATTCTTGAAGAATATCGGAGCTCAGCTTGAAAGCGGTACACCGCTTGTCGTTGCCGTGCCTGCGTGGAAAGATACACAAGGTATTCTCACGCACCTTCCTTTGACAAAAAAGGTGGAAGAATACGGTTATAGCCGTGTCGCATTGAAGACAGTCGAATCCGATAAACTCGCCTACTTCAGGCCAGATCAAGTCGTCGCCCGCGAGCTTCTGGTGCTTATAAAGCAATAATCTTCTGATAAAGATACACGACAACGACGATAAGGCATAAAAATGCGATTACCGTATTTAGCTTTGCAAGAAACGCACCTATTTTCGGTTTTAGCTTGGGCATAATATTCCCCCATTTAGTGTTAACGCGTTTTACAACCATACCGTATACAAGGCCTTGCATAAGGGTTAGGCTATAGAAAAATCTTCATGAGCATGGCTCCGGATGCGATACTCGACTCACATTCTAGCACACCAAAAATTAAATAATCTTTAACTTTTTAGCTATTATTACGTACCCTCGTCAGCCCCCTGTAACCCCTTGACTATTTATCGTAGATACAGTACAATTGAACAGATTGATTGAGCTGTTAATAAAAGTCGAAGGCTCAAAAGGAGAATATACCCTATGTCACACGTTAAAGCAGGTGGTTCAAGTAAGAACATCCATAACAACGCCGGTGCACGCCTTGGCGTTAAGCGCTTTGGTGGCCAAAAAGTGAGCGCAGGCGAAGTACTCGTACGCCAAACTGGTAGCACGAAGGTTGCCGGCCCTGGTACGTTCATCAGCCGTAACTACACTATTCACGCCGCTCAGGCTGGTGTTGTCAGCTTCCAGAAGGTAAAGAAGGGCAAGTTTACCGGCAAGACCGTTACTCGTACCCAGGTAAGCGTCAGCTAATCCTAGCTTATAAAAAACACTCCGCATCTCGCGGAGTTTTTTTATTACCCGCTCCTTATTTCTGTAGCTTATGAATATCATCGGCAAGGACCGACAATCGGCTCATCCCTGCATGGATAGCCGAAGCGTCGCCCATCCTAGCATACACACCGATACTAGCCCCAAGTATCGCTAATGATACGGCGTCCGCCTTCTGACCTTCACGGAACGCTTGGCCTGACTGTTCCTGGAAGCGGGACAATGCATACCTGAAATGTTCGCCTTCGGGAGCCTGGCGACCGGCCTGCGTCACGACACTTGCGATTTCTTCATTGATCGCGTGCACCTCTTCATCCGTAAATACCTTTGATGCCTCGATCCGTTGCATGATAGCGTCCGCGGCGTTAGGGTCTTTCACGCCTGCAAGAAGCGCTCCTAATTCAAGCGATGCTGCTTCCTTGCCCATATACCCGTTCCCGACTCGGCCCAGTACGCTATTCGCCTCACCCACTAGGTTATGCGGCATAGTGTAGTTCTCAAAAGCCTGGGATTCAGGACCAGGTGAATCATATTTGAACGTATACTGACGCAGCATCTCTGAAAGTGCGCCCTTTACCTGAGATAGTTCTTCGGTCGGAATAAGCCTTGAAGATTCCTCTTCTTCAAGCTTCTTCGTCGCAGCTTCCATGTCGAATTTCATCGGGCCAGATGACCGTCCCTCTAAAATATCTGCTACAGAGGAGGCCGGTTCAGGGGTCTTCGGATTTGGAACGTCGGCTGCCTCAAGCCCTTCTTCACCGAACTCGTGCGCCGTCTCTTTGGAAACACGGGGCGCTTTTTCGGCGATTTCAGCGGAGTGACGGTCAATTTCAGTATCGATTGCTTCGACTATGGCCTCTTCGGCCTCTAAAGAAGGTTGTTCGGCCGTATCCTCATTCATCGATCCGTATTCCGCAAGTACTTGCTCGCGCCACTTTTCCGTAGCTTCCCTGTCACGAGTGCCGAAATCTTCTTTGTCGGTGCCCATGACAATATCTTGCAACCCCTCGACATGAACCACGACTTTATCACCGAACTTGATACCGTTCTTTTGCATCCACTCCCCTATCTTTGGGTCGTCCGTATCGGCCGTAGCAAAAAAAGCGAACTCGTCTTTTGTAGCAACCACCTCAGTTAGAGGCTTCTCCGATTGTTCGTATTCAGAGGTGACGTTCAGCTGTTCGTCTTCCGGGTTCATTGAATGTCCTTTTTGTTTTTTTATGCGGCTATGCCGACTTTTTGCCTATGAGTCCAAGGTGGTACCGCACCCGTTCGATCACGTCACCGATCACGACCTGCGACTTCACTAGATAATCATCGACGCCAAGCGATTCGGCACGCTCTTTGTCTTTCGGCTGACTTAAAGCGGTGAGCATCACAACATGAATATTCGCCGTTTCTGGAGTATTTCGGAGAATATCGAGAACATCGAAGCCGCTGATTTTCGGCATCATCGCGTCTAGCAAGATAAGTTCAGGTTTGAATTTGATCGCCTCGCTAAGGGCGTCCTCACCGTTACCGACCCAGTGGGTTTCGAAGCCTTCGATTTCAAGGCGGGATTTGTAGACGTTAGCGAGCGCTTCGTCGTCTTCGACTAGCAATATTTTCTTTTTTACGTCGTCCATATAGCAGTTATTGTACTACGCCTCGAGGGTAAGCACAAGCGCCACTGAGAGCTTGCTTATTGCAAGCTCCCTAGTGCTGAGTCAAGCTGCGGGTCACGGTTCGCGTTGACGTCGTCTGCCGTACGCTCTACATGTTTATCTGGGTCGATACCCTTTTCAGAGATATTCAAACCCTTAGGGGTATACCAACGAGCGATCGTGACCTTCAGTACGGCGTCATCTTTGAGGTTCACGAGCTTCTGTACGCTTCCCTTGCCGAACGTCGTCGTACCAAGCAGGCTGGCCGCATCGTAGTCGTGTAGCGCCCCGGCGACGATCTCGCTTGCACTCGCACTGCTTTCATTCACCAACACGATTGTCGGGACACCTTCAAGGATAGGGTTTGAGCTAGAACGGAGCTCATCGGTCACGCGACCGCCAGAGCGTTCCGTTACCACGACCTGGTTATCGAGCCAGATACCCGCCACGGACTGCGCAGCATTTACATATCCGCCACCGTTACCCCGTAGGTCAAGTACGACCCCGGTAACGTTCTGCCGCTTGAAATCGTTCGCAACCGCTCGCGCCAGGCTCCCCGTGTCTTGGTCGAACCGGGTAATCGTCATGATACCCACAGTGCCACGCACTTCGCCGTACGCGCTCGGGTTTGTCACGATCGCACGGGTGATATTGAATTCTTTTAATTCCCCGTTACGAAGTACCGTCAGTTTTACCGTCGTACCTTCTTCGCCACGGATCTTCGTCACGATATCGTTCACGGTCTGGTCGAGCGTATCTTCGCCGTTCACCTGAGCGATAATATCATTCACCATAACCCCTGCTTTTTGCGCCGGGTTATCCTGTAATACTCGCACCGCGGTCGGGACATCGTTTCGGATGCCAATCTCGACGCCGATACCCCCACCGATGTTTCCGGTCAGGCTGTTATCAAACTCGGTGGCTTCTTCGCCGTTCATGAAGACGGTGTAATCATCCCCTACCGCTTCGACCATGCCACGGCTAGCACCCTCAATCAGCTTGGCGGTATCAAGGTCGCCGTCGTAGTTGTTCTTCAAGGCTCGATAGGTGTCTTGCACCTTCGCTAAGTCGAGATCCTTCTGCCCCCCGATTCGCCATAGCGCGGAATCAAGTCCACCACCAGTTATTAAACCGCCCATATACGCCGCTGCGACTGCGACGAACATCAAAACCACGATCGCGATCGTCGGCTTCTTACGCTTATGCTGCACCGGTCGGTGGTGCGGGGCGTTAGTATCAAAATGTGGTTCAGCCATGCGGTAGTGTATCCCTGTTAGAAATCGTATCTTGCTTTATTATACCGTAGTTTCAAACCGAAACGTAAGCGGAAAAAACAACGCCCGGTCGTCGCGGGCGTTGCAGTATTTCGGAGTTTCGTTAGAAGTAGATGTAGTAGTCGTAGGCACTCGGCGAAACGTTTGGCATTTCACTATAATGCCCCCAACCTGAACCGCCACCGTTGAAATAGTTATACTGACTGATGTTGATGGTACCGTTCGAGTTGACACTTTCTACCCAGACGGTGTGCCCATACGTACCCGCCATCAGAACACCGACCGAACCGGCACGAGGTGTTGAGCTGACCGGGATACCAGCAGCCCGTGCATTCGCAGGCCATTGGTTCGCGTTACCACGTCCGCCCCAGTACGGCATGTACCCGTTTTTCTGGAAAACCTTCCAAGCGGTGTAGCTTACACACTGGCGGGAGTACATACCCCATGGGTCAACGATCGGGTTGTAGTAATTTGAGTTCGCAAGATACGATGGGTACCCGCCCTTACCTGGGTCACCAGCCGTAATATTGCCTGCCCCACCACCGCCACGGGCGCGTAGAGCCGCTTCGATTGCCGCCTGCTGTTCACGCTGGAGCTGTTCTTTACGGGACGTAGACTGCGATGAGAGGTTTCGGTAATTCGCTTCATCACCGCGAGTCTCGTTCAGGAGGCTTTGCTGTTCTTGCTCTTTTGAAGCTAACAGGTTACGCTGACTCTCTTGGTCTTTCAGGACGAGCTCGACGCTTTTCTTCTGCTCTTCAAGCTCCGCTTTCGCCTTCTTAATAGTAGCGATCGTCGTCGTCAATTGGTCGCGGGTCGCTGAACGGTATTCTTGCTTATCAATATATTCGTTAACGCCTTTGCTACTCGCAAGCATCTCGATTGGTGAGACTTCGTCATCAACGTATAAGTCGGCCACGATAGTCCCGAGGCTGTCCTTGTTCGTCTGGATCTTCTCTTCGTTGGCTTTGATGTCTGAGTTCAACTTGTTCAGCTTTTCAGTACTGATATCTACCTGCGCCTGAATTGCAGCTTTCTCGTTGTTCAGACGACTGACTTCACGTTGTAGCGTGTCAGCTTCACCGGCAAGGCGGGCAGCTTCGGCATCGTAGCGGCTGATGTCGTTTTCGAGGGCTTTGATACGTGCATCATAGTCGTCGGCGCTGACGAACGTTGCCATTTGGACCGGCGCGATAAGGCCAAGAACGACGACTGAAATCGCAATAAGAAATAACCGCTTGGAAGAGATCGAGACTGGTGTGGTGGTACGCAGTTTCTTCATGTCTTATCTAGACTAGCATAAGCTTTTTGAGATGTCAAGGAATGGACGGCGCTTCGGGTGGTGCATAGTTAGAGCAGGCTTAAAGCGAAGTGCAGCCCTTGAAATTACATCGCTGAAACGTGAATTTCAAGGCGCGTAACGGTCTGTGAAAACTATGTACCGCCCGAAGCGCTCTTCCCTATTCCTGGCCTTAAAGCTTAAGATATCGACGCGTAGCAAGACTTGAAGAAATAATCCCGATGATTGCCCCGATAAGGATCATACCGAGCAGTACGAAACCAGCATAGAACGTCATCATATCGAGGGTCGGCTGTACGTTGACATCCTGCCCCTGCAAGGCTGGTGCAGCAAGGACGAGCAAGCCGAAGCCGAGTGCGGTGGCAATCAGTGCGGCGAAGAAGCCGTAGACGATTGCCTCGACAAGGAACGGCCCACGAATGAACGAGCGCTCGGCGCCAATCAGTTTCATCATTTGGATTTCTTCACGACGGTTGAAGATAGCCATGCGGATTGTATTAAAGATGATCAGCGTGGAAATACCGACGAAAACAATACTCATGACGATACCGATCTGTCGGATGAAGCCGGCAGTACTGGCGATAGTTTCAATCGCTGTTCGTCGCTCCCCGGCAAATGATGCAGAACGGTTTGGGTCAAGGTGGGCTTTGACCGTCTCGTTTTCTTCAACGAGCTTTGCGAGCTCGGTCGTATTGTTGATGTCTTGCACTTTGATACTTAGCGTCCATGGGAACTGGTTCGTCGCCTCTTTCACCGCCTCAAGCGCAGAAGCATCCGATTTGTAATCGTCGATGAACGCTTCCCTTGCCTGCTCAGGGGTACGAATATCTACCTGCAGCACGGACGGGAGCTTGTCCACTTCAGCAACGACCTGTTGTGTTTCCTCTGGTGTCGTTTCGGTTGAAAGGTAGACGGACATTTTCAGGCTGTCGCGGAGCTGCGCAACCGTATCGAGTAGGACCGTCTGAGAGACGACGCTAACAAAGATGACGAACAGCGTGATCGTCATGACGGCGGTGGCCGCGATGGTCAGCCAGGCATTACGGGTGAAGTTATTGATTCCGTAACGACACATACGCAGGAACGTAATCCATTGGCGGCGGTGGCGCTTCTGCTGGCGAAGCGCTTTGCTGCTTTGTTTGTTGCTTGATTTTGCGGTTTTGTTCTTTGCCATATAGATCCTATTGCCGGTAGCTTCCTTCGGCCTGGTCGTTGGTTATCTTGCCGCCTTCGATGGTAATGACACGGCGTTTGAGTTTGTTCACGATATCAGCGTTGTGCGTCGTCAAGAGGACAGTCGTGCCATACTTGTTGATTTTCTCGAGTAATCGGACGATTTCCCAGGTATTCTTAGGGTCAAGGTTTCCCGTTGGCTCGTCAGCGATCAGGATTTTCGGCTGGCGGACGATCGCACGGGCAATCGCGACGCGTTGGCGTTCACCCCCTGAGAGCTGGCTCGGGAACTGCTTTTCTTTTCCTGTCAGGCCGACCAGGTCGATGACCTTCGGTACCGTGTTCTTGATTTCGCGGCCGGTCATACCGGCGATCTCAAGGGCGAAAGCGACATTCTCAAAAACCGTGCGCTGCGGCAGAAGTTTGAAGTCCTGAAAGACGACGCCGATCTTACGGCGGAGCATTGGAACCTGTGAGTCTTTTAAGCCGTCATAATCAATACCGCCGACGACGATTTTGCCGCTGGTCGGCTTTTCTTCACGGGTCAGAAGCTTCAGAAGCGTCGACTTCCCTGCCCCTGAAGAACCGATAATGATGACGAATTCGCGAGGCTCCACGAAAAGGCTCAGCCGATTCAGAGCGGGAGCCGTATCTTTACCGTATGTTTTTGTTACCCTGTCCAGAAGTATCATTTCTATAGATAGTATAGCATAAGCACCTCAGAGTACCAGTCTGTTTACGGGGCATACGTATGGTTTGTCATAAGGTATGGAACGCTCGGGGCTACCTGACAGAAACTGCCAGGTAGCCCCGTGGTGGTGCGAGTGCGCTCAGGCGCAGAAGAGCTCCATCTGCAGCCGATCGCTGGTCGGACCGTCGATCAGACGGGTCAGCGGCCGGCTACGGGGCCAGACCGCCAAGGCGACCAGCTGCTTACAGGTCGCGACGACCCGGTCGTCCTTCATGAACCTGCGGGCGCTGAGCACGAAGTTCTCGACGGAGACCAGGTAGGCCTCGCCTTCGGACGTGATCTGCTGCACCCGCGGGCGGTCGCGGAACGTCCCCGATCCCGACAGCAAGCTGCCGGACAAGGAACGCATGGACAGGTGGGCCGACTCGAGGATCGGCGCCAGGCCCGGGTAGTTCCCCGGGTGTTCCAGCACCGCCATCAGGACGTATGCCGGGTCGAAGGTGAACTGTCGGGCTTCGTTCCCCAGTCGGATCGCACGATGGAACAAGTCCATGCCGTGCTGGCTGACGAAGGGTCGGACATCGGCGAACACGTCGCGCATGGTCAAAGTCATTGGATATCTCACTTTCATCACGGAGGCACTCAGTAGCACCCCATAACTGATGACAAACGGATTGTAAACGTACCGGAAGTACCTACATTATATCATATTATTGTATAAAAAGCAATATTTCTATCTGCCAGAAGGGGCTTCAAGATAGGCGTCGATGAACCCGCTGAGTTCACCATCGAGCACCGATTGGGCGTTGTTGGTCTCGAATTTTGTCCGTGTGTCTTTGACGAGCGTATATGGGTGAAGCACATAATTACGAATCTGACTTCCCCAGTTCGCCGATTCCCCTGCTTGCAGTTCCGTCACTGACGCGGCGTGCTGTTCAAGCTGCAGTTGCGCGAGTTTCGAGCGCAGTATCTTCATAGCCGTCTCTTTGTTTTGCAGTTGGGAACGTTCGTTTTGAATCGCCACCATAATACCCGTCGGAATATGAGTGATTCGTACAGCAGAGTCTGTCGTATTCACTGATTGCCCGCCGTGCCCGCCGGCACGGTATACGTCGATTTTCAAGTCCTTGTCTTCTATCTGCACTTCGCCCGGTGAATCGATCTGTGGCAACACTTCGACGAGCGCGAAGCTTGTCTGCCGCAAGTTGTCGCTATTAAACGGGCTCAGGCGTACTAAGCGGTGCACACCATGTTCGGATTTCAGCTTACCATAGGCAAAAGGCCCGCTGATTTCGATGACGACGGACTTGATACCCGCTTCCTCTCCGGTTGATCGCTCCACAACCGTCGTCGACATCTCCGAGCGCTCAGCCCAGCGTAGATACATCCGCTCGAGCATTTCCGTCCAGTCCTGTGCATCGGTGCCCCCCGCGCCGGCACTGAGGCGAAGGATCGCGTTATGATCATCGTATTCGCCATCGAATAATAAATCTTTACGCAGTGTTTCGTACTCTTTTTCAAAAGCGATGATTTGGCCTTCGAATTCCCCAAGCAAGCTGTCATCGTCCAGGTCCATAAGTTCAAGCAGGTCATCTGCCTGCGCTTTGAGAGTCAGCCACGGGTCAACCATGCGCTTCAGACCAGCAAGCTGTTTGCTGAGTTCTTGGGCATGCGTCGGGTTGTGCCAGATTTCAGACGTCGCAAGTTGGGCTTCCAGCTCGGCAATCTGCGTTTCGCGCTCCTCAATACGAAGGCGCGCCAAGGCGGCGTCGATTTGTGGGCGTAACTCGTTCAGGCGTTTGATAAGAGGTTGCATCGTCTTACCTACTATACAGCAATCTGTTGCGACGAGTATTGAGTGCGGTAGTCAAAGTGCGAATTGGGTACGTCGAACGGTACGGCCCTATACCCCCCGCGCGCCTGAGCAAGATGATAGGCTTGTCGCAGTTCGTCTGTCTCACCAATACATTCGAACGGTTTCATAACATCATCGACATCTAGCAACCCCTTGAAGGTTTCTTCAAGCAGCGGCTTCACGAACAAGTCCTGACCGCCGAACAGTGACTGTAGCTCGCCTGCCGGAACAAACGGAGCGAATAGCAAGTACGCATTCGCACATTTAGGGCACTCCCCACACCAAGTAAGCTGTGAATTGTCTTTTGCTTGGCGATAGTTTGCCCGGTTGCAAGAACTGAACCCACGCCCATATCGCTCCCAAACGTGGTCGGCAAATAATTCCGCCACGCGAAGTTCACTGAACCGACGAAGCGGTGACCCAATCGTCATATCCTCGGATATATAGCGACGTACGAATTCCGCATATACCTGTTCCGCAAACCATGTTTTTGACCACTGATGCGTTACCTGCAGATCACCGATCGTAGCATGGGGCTCTTCACCTTCGTGAGCGATTGACACGAGCACCGTGGTGTCACCCAGCAGAATCGCTTGGATCAATGCATAACTTTGTACGATGTACGTTACTGGTACGTGGCCGTTGCGCGCACCTTTTTGCTGTTCGATACTCAGACGCTCGACATCGATCGACCGTACGGCAGTTTGAAGGGGCTGCCCCAAGGTGTCTAAGACTGCCGGGTGATGCTGGCTGGAACTAAGATACCACGGCGTGTAGAGGCGTCCTGCTTCATTCAGCAGCGTGGCGGTCAAAAGTGAGTCCTTCCCCCCACTCTGCAGTGCAAGCGCACCGCCACCCGCCATCGAACGTGGCGATGTCGCCGCTTCACCCGTGGCAACGAATAGTGCCAGGTCTTGCCGGGTGAGGCCATTTTCATAGGCAAACTGGCTCAGACCTTCTTGATAGACATGGTTCAGGAAATTCGCTTGCCACTCGTCGATTGTAAAAGGCAGACGGACATGATTCGTCGGATAGGCTTTGTAATACGAGGTGCCCGCTACAAGAAACGCAAGGCGGAGGGCGGCATCAAGCAGTTGTTGATCATAGTGAGTAGTGCTTGGGGCGAACGTGACTGTTTCAATGAACGGCTCCCCTGCTTGACCCCCACGCTCAAAATAATACCGGAAAGTAGCTTCGTATGTGGCTGGGTCGTACGCATAGGTATCAAACACGAAGACGTCGTCTTTATGTGCGATTGCCTGTACTTCACGTCGGAATTGGTTCCCCCGGTCATAAAAGTCATGGAACATATCGAAACTGGCGGCACCCGGGCTCAATACAACGACGTCGCCCTCGGCCGCCTTGCTATGCGCGTACGCGACCACCTCACGCATTGTCCGGGTATCGAGAACAGTCACCTCCGCTTCGCTTCCCGCCGCACGCAGTAGGTCCGCAAGCGTGTGGCGTATTTCACCAATCGTAATCACTTCCTTGATATGTTGACGCTGCGCGATCTCGTCTGCAAGTTGCTCAAAATCTGCCCCGCGGTCAATACCGCCTATGATGATGATTTCCGGCTCAGTAAACGCATCGATAGCGGCAATGGTCGCTGGTGTCGAAGAGGAGAAGCTATCGTTGAAATACGAAACGCCGTTGATATTCGTGACATACTCTAACCGATGCGGGAGCCCGTGGAAATTACGGAGCCCCGCAGCAATCGCTTCATGGGCGACCCCTAGGTGCTCCGCAACGGCGACGGCCGCGACAGCATTTTCAATGTTATGCGCACCCCGTACCTGAACGACATCGAGAGGACATACATATTGGTCGCGTACGTAGAATGCGTCATCTTTTACATACGCATCCGAACCATCAAGGCCGTATGAAAGTGCCGGCGCGTTCGCCATACCAATGATTTCAGCGACCGTCGCGCTTTTACCGTAGTACACACAGATGTCGCCTGCCGACTGGAAGCGACGAATGTTCGCCTTGGCGGCGACATAGTCTGCAAAATCTTCGTGGATATCTAAGTGCTCGGGCTCGATATTCAGAAGAACCGCAATAGAGGGTGATTGCTCCATGCTCCACAGTTGGAAACTGGAAAGTTCATACACCACGATATCATCCGGCTTTACCTCGGGCAGGACGCTAAGTGATGCGGTACCGATATTACCGACAAGCCAGACGGTGCGGCCCGATGCGCGAAGGATCGACGTGATCATACTCGCGGTCGTCCCCTTCCCCTTTGTTCCCGTCACGCCGATGATCGGCGCGGGGCATTTCGAAAAGAACTCTTCGGTTGCGGACCACACTCGGCCGTCGGTCACGATTTTTTTCGGTGAAAGGCTGGCGGTCCGTACGACCAAATCAAACCCCTGCAGCGAAGCAAAGACCCCTTCGCCGAGGCGAGTATTCACACCCAAAGGAAGATCCTCTATCTGCGAGCGCTCATCAACAATCGTCAGTTCGTTGGTAGGGTCTTGGGCGAAATAATGATAATTGGCGCGGCCCTCCACCCCGTAGCCAGCAATTGCGATATTCATAGTACTATTTTAAACGACTTGGGGTGGTTATGCTAATGAAACTGGCTACTCGCTCTGTCTTTGCCCTGCTTGGGTTTCAAGTCGAGTGACGGCTGCAATGAACTGCTCGCCCCTATCGGCGTAGTTTTTAAACATCCCAAAACTCGCTGCCGCCGGGCTGAGCAATACGACACCGCCAGGGCGCGCAAGTTCCGCAGCCCGCTGGGTGAACGCGTCAGCAGTTGACGTATCGATGATTTCATAATGGGTAAATCCGGCGGCGTCACATGCCTCAGCAATGTGCCGGGCCTCTGCCCCTACAAGCAAAGCGATAACATCATGAGAAAGCATCTCCTTCGCAAGCTCTGAAAAATCTGACCCCTTCGATGAACCGCCAAGGATAATAATTTTTTGCCGGTCGGCAAACGAGCGCAGGGCAGCAATCGCCGAACTAGGAGTAGTCGCGATGCTGTCATCATAATAGTCGACGCCATTCACCGTAGCGACGAAAGCGATACGGTGCGGAAGTCCGGTAAAGGCATGAAGCCCATCGGCTATGGCTGCGGTATCTTGCGTAAACGGCCAGACCGCATCAATCGCCGCAACAGCGTTATCAATATTATGCTTACCGGGAATACGGAGTACGTCCGTATCGCAGATATATTGGTCACCATAATAGAAAGCGGCATCACGTACATAGGCGTGCTCCTCGGACGGGTATCCGACCTTGCGCGCAACCGAACTGTCGGCAATATGCCGAGCATGGGTATTTTCTGCGTTAAAAATCAAAAGGTCGTCCGCAGTCTGATGGCGGGTAATCTGGGCCTTCGCTTCAACGTACTCCTCCATACTGCGGTGCACATCAAGGTGTTCTTGTTCGATATACAGCACGATCGCCACATGTGGCGATTTCTGCGCGTCCCATAATTGAAAGCTTGAAAGTTCATAAACGACGATATCCGTCGGCTGGATTTGATCAAGCACGCGTAATGCTGGAATGCCGATATTCCCTACTAACCAGACTTTCTTGCCGGCAGCTTCAAGCACGGCTGCGATCAGGCTCGAAGTCGTCCCCTTCCCCTTCGAGCCAGTAACCCCTATGATAGGCGCCGGGCAGTGGGCAAGGAACTCGTTCGTTCCGGACCAGATTTTTCCATCAGTCACGATTTTATACGGGGCAAGCCCGGCGGTCCGTACGACCAAGTCATAGCCGTCGAGGTGCTCGAAAGCATCTGGCGCAAAATAGGTCCGCACACCTTCAGGTATCGGGCGGCCGGGTATTTCGTTCTGGTCGATAATCGTTAATTCGTTTCCTGGAATCTGGGACCAATACGTGTAGTTCTCTTCCCCTTCGACTCCGTAGCCGGCTATCGCGACCCGCATATCGTTATTGCGCTCCGCCGGGAAAAAGTGGCGAGACGATTCCAGCCAAGTCTGTCACGACTTGTTCCTCGATTGCACCGATCGCACCGATACCCCAAACGCCGTCCGCCAAAAACTCTTTGGATACGGCCGTAATCTGCGCTGTCGTCACACCCTTGATCTCATCCGGAATCGCTTCCATCGGCGAGATCTTGTCTTTATCGAAATAATCGCTTGCGTACCAGCCGTTAAGTGATCGGACAGTCTGTCCCCGCATCTGATAGCCACCAAGGGCATACTCTTTCGCCTCGTTCAGCTCTTTCTCGGAGATATCGCCTTCGCTCACCTTCTTAAGCTGTTCGGCTATAAGCGTAAACATTTCAGGGGCGTTCTGCGGACGGATTTGCCCCGAGAACTCCCAGCGGCTGATTCCGTCAGTATCGACGCTCACATCACTTCCCATACCGTAACAAATACCCCTATTACGAGCCTGCCCCCAAATGCGCGAGTGGAATGTTCCGGTCAGGATATGATTGATAGCCGATAATGCCATCTGCTCATCTTCGCTCAACTGGCGGTTGAGTACGATACTGAAAGCGAAGATGATACTTGGGAGGTCTTTGCGGTAAATATGCACCGGTTCAGCCGTATGTAGTGGCTCGGTAGGAATCGGTAGTCGTTCACCTTGCGGCAACTCCCAACTTTCAAGCTGACGGATAATTTCATCTTTATGGACAGCCAAGTTGCCAGCAATCGCAAACCGGAGGTTCTGGATTGTATGCGTCTTCGCGTGATGATTTTTAATGTCGTCTAAGCTTACCGCCGGGATGGTCTCCAGCTTTTCGGTGTCATTGAAGCCCTTATCGCCCATTGCTTTGTACAGCGCTTGCCATAGTACGCGGCCGTGGTGGTTCGCCCGGCCAGTCAGCTCTTCGGTTACGTTCCCCTTTTCCGCTTCAAGTAGCTCTTGGGTGAAGACAGGTTCGGTAATGGCCTGGCGCTGCAAGTCAAGGATCCGATCCCACTCCATCAGCGCGCAGTCCGCATAATAACTCATGTTGTATTGCCAGGTAGTCGCGTTGTTATACGCGCCGTTCTTCGTGAATTCCTGGCTGAATGCTTCGATACTCGGATAGTTCTTCGTCGCACCGAAGACCATATGCTCCATAATATGGGCGGTCTGTTGCGTGGCAAGGCTCGGCGCATAGTGGTTACCGGCACGAAAATGGATATCATAACTGACGACGGTCGAGTCCGGCACGTCGATTAACAAGCCACGAGCACCGTTGGTTAGGACGAGCTCTTCGACGGAATGTTTCAGGGGCATGGTTATTCCTCCTTCTGAGGAAATAATGGCACAAGTTTATCGTTCAATGCAAGTAATTCTTCGCGGTCACCACTACTGACTGAGGCAAGTACCCAAGTGTTCTGGGTGATGAATTCCTGTGCGACGGACATGATCTTTTCACGTGTTACCTTACGGAGCATATCTGGAACCTTCGCGTAATCCTTGATGCAATCGTCGGCAAAATACCGGTGGGTATAAAAGTTACTGATCTGCGATACGGTCTGCGCACCCATCTGGTAACGTCCAAGTCCGAATGATTTCGCCGAGTCGATTTCCGCGTCCGTCAGCTTGCCGTCAAGCACCGCTTTCATTTCCCGAGCGATGATATCGAACAGCTGCGGCGCCGTGTCATGATTCACCTGTCCCGAAAGGTCCCAGGCGCTGTCATAATACCCTGCCGCCGAAAAGCTGCCGACATAATACGCCAGACCTTTCGCACGCGCCTTTCCATAAATACGCGACGTCGCCGTACCCGTCAGAATGTGGTTCAACGCGTTCATCGCATCCAACTCTTCGTCCTCTAATACCCGTGGGATCGTCAGGGTCCAGCCGAACGTCAGGTTGGTCGCGTCCTTGCGACGGATGATCGTCGGGTTTGAACCGTGCAATTCATCTTGCGGGATTGCAAGGCGGTCACCTTCCGGCAGTTCGAACGCTTCAAGCTGGCGAATAATATCCGACTTACGGCCACGAAGCTTCCCAGCGATAACGAAGCGCATATTCCGTGTCGTGTGCGTACGTTTATGGTGCTCGCGGATGTCGCTCAAGGTCACGTTGTTGATCGTCGACAATGCTTGTCGGAACGTCAGTACATCTTCACCAAGAAGCTGCTGAACACGTGGCCACAGAATACGGTGGTGGTCGTTCAAATAAGTTGTCAGCTCGCTACGGACGTTCCCCTTCTCCGCTTCGAGCTCTTTCTCGTTGAAGCGCGGCTGGCAGATACTTAGGCGTTGCAATTCCAGGATACGATCCCATTCGAAGTCGGCGCAGTCAGCCTCGTACACCATAGCAAAATCAGACGTGTACGCATTGTGATACGCACCGTTCTTCGTGAACTCCGCTTCAAAAGCGCTTTCACTTCGGAACCGTGCGTTCGCACCGAACGCCATGTGCTCCATAATGTGAGCAACCTGTTCGATATCCTTATTTTTCGCATATCGGTTTCCCGCCCGGAAATGAAACTGCATACTCATGACGGTCGCGCCGGGGATGTTAATCAGCAGGCCGCGTGCGCCATTTTTAAGTTTCACTTCTTCGACGGTATGATGCATGGTGTGTCTTTCAGAATGTTGGATTTATAACAGGATTAACGGCGTCCGGATTTTCGGTTCTGGCGCTGACTTTTCTTTTTCTTACGAGCAACGTTTTTCTTGTGCTGTGCGTCGCTGGCTTTCTCAGCCTTCTTTACTTTGAAGTCGTCGTCACGGTTCTCTTCGCCCTTCAGAACTTCGTTGACGCCCTTCTCTACAGAAGTTTCCGCCAGACGGGTCAACTCAGTATCGTGATCTTCGGCGCTCCGCGCAACAGCGTCACGAACCGTAACGTGCATGATTGCCCGGAGTACTTCGTCACGAAGGGTTGCCTGCAGGCTATCGAACAACTTCTGTGATTCGCTACGATACTCAACCAACGGGTCACGCTGCCCTACACTGCGCCAGTGAATACCTTCACGGAGGTGCTGCATGTTCTCGAGGTGCTGCATCCAAAGGGTGTCGAGCACTTGTAGGTACACTTCACGCTCTACTTTGCGAAGTACGTCCGCCTCAAGCTCAGTCTCTTTTGACTTGTACAGCTTCTCGACTTCTTTTTTCGCTAATTCGTAACGGGTCTTATCTTTCTTCTCGGCACCGATTACCTTAAGCTTCTTCTCGTTTACCGGGAAGACTTCTTCGAATTCCGCATAAAAATGCTTGTTGTTCTTCGCAGGAACGACCGTCAGTTCACGCACCTTCAAATCGATAAGGCGTTCGATTTCAGACTTAATGTCCGCGCCTTCCAGGATTTTGCGGCGGATCGTGTAGACTACGCGGCGGTGACGGTTGATGACATTGTCGTATTGGACGACGTTCTTACGGTTGTCGAAGTTGTACCCTTCTACCCGCTTCTGTGCTGCTTCAAGGGTCTTTGAAACCATCTTATGCTGCAGCGGCTGGTCGTCATCGACACCGATACGGCCCATCAAAGCAGAGATGCGTTCGCCTTGGAAGATACGCATCAGGTCATCTTCGGTCGAGACGTAGAACTGGGTAATACCCGGGTCACCTTGACGACCACCACGCCCACGAAGCTGGTTGTCGATACGGCGGGATTCGTGGCGCTCGGAACCAATCACGACAAGGCCGCCAAGTTCTTTCACGCCTTCGCCGAGCTTAATGTCTGTACCACGACCGGCAATGTTCGTCGCCAACGTAATAGCGCCCTTTTCACCCGCCTTCTCAACGATCGCCGCTTCGCGTTCGTTGTTCTTAGCGTTCAAGATCTCGTAAGGAATCTTTTCTTTATCAAGATGAGCAGCGATTAGTTCGTTCTTCGCAATCGAAGCGGAACCAACCAGCACCGGCCGGCCGGCTTTGTGATGTTCTTTAATGACATCGGCGATCGCCTTCAATTTCGCTTTTTCCGTACGGAAGATAAGGTCTTCCTTGTCTTCTCGAGCGATCGGTCGGTTTGAGGGGATCTGTACGACATCGAGCTTATAAATCTGTTGGAATTCTTCCGCTTCCGTAAAAGCGGTACCGGTCATACCGGACAATTTTTTATAGAGGCGGAAGTAGTTCTGGAATGAAATCGTCGCTAGCGTCATGCTTTCCTGTAGGATTGGCACACGTTCTTTCGCTTCGATTGCCTGGTGCAGACCTTCATTGTAGCGACGGCCTTGCATCAGGCGACCAGTGAACTCATCGACGATGATCACTTCGCCGTCTTTGGTGACCACATAATCCTTGTCGCGCTTGAACAATGTTTGTGCGCGAAGTGCTTGATCGAGATGATAGACGGAACGGACATATTCAGGGCTGTAAATGTTCTTCACGCCGAGCATACGCTGCACCTTGTCGACACCGTCGTCGGTCAAGGCGACCATCTTACGCTTCTCATCAAGGACGTAATCCGCCGGTGTCAGCTTGGCGGCAACCTTCGCAAACTGTTCGTAGCTTTCCGGGTTCTCGCTTGCCGGCGCGCTGATGATCAGTGGCGTTCGTGCTTCGTCGATAAGAATGGAGTCCACCTCGTCGACGATAGCATAATGCAGGTCGCGTTGACGAAGCAGTTCGACTTCATTCACCATGTTATCGCGAAGGTAGTCGAATCCGAATTCGTTGTTCGTACCGTAGGTGATATCAGCGGCATACGCTTCCTTACGAGTGACCGGGCGCAGTTTCTTCATGCGCGCATCAGTGTGGTTCTCGTTATCGTACTTAGGATCCCACATGAATGACGCATCGTTGATGATCACACCGGTGCTCATACCGAGGAAATAATAAAGCTCACCCATCCAGCCGGCGTCACGCTGTGCAAGGTAGTCGTTGACGGTCACCACATGCACGCCCTTTTCCTCAAGGGCGTTAAGGTATACCGGTAAGGTCGCGACAAGGGTCTTACCTTCACCGGTCTTCATTTCCGCGATATCACCTTCGTGCAGTACCATACCGCCGATAAGCTGTACGTCGAAATGGCGCATACCGAGCACACGGTCACTGGCTTCGCGGACGAGCGCGAATGCGTCTGGCAAGATTGAATCGAGGGTCGTACCTTTCTTCGAGAGGCGCTTCTTCAAAGCTTCCGTCTGCTTCCTCAATTCCGGCTTCGACAATTTCTTATACTTGTCGCTCAGTGCGTTGACCGCATCAACTTTCTTCTGCAAACGCTTCAGAATCTTTTTCTGCGGGTCGCCAAAAACCTTAGTAAGCGCACCCTGCCTCGTAATTGCCATGTAGTGTATCCCCTCGCCTTTCGGAAAAAATATCGGTATTTCTTTAGAGATATTATAC
>JBIISZ010000023.1:0-4059 GCA_044340745.1 Saccharimonadales bacterium (SeqCode) | reverse complement strand
GCCACAGCTCGAACGACCTGTTTGACCCAGGTGATTACAAATTCATCTTTGCCCAACTCGACAAACTGACCACAGGTGACACGATTTATGCCAACTACAACGGCGTACGCTACACCTACGTCGTCACCCGTACCGAAGTCGTCAAGCCGACAGAAGTCAGCAAGCTCGTCTATCCGACCGACAAGCCGGTCATGACGTTGATTACCTGTACACCGCTTGGAACGGCGTTAAATCGCCTTCTTATCACCGCCGAACAAGTCAGCCCCGACCCGGGTGCGGCAGCTGCGGCACCTGCAGGAAGTGGCGAAGCAAGCGGTGAAGGCGCTGCCATCCCAGGCAACTCACCGACGATGTTCGAACGACTGTTCGGTTCATAAACCGACATCCTGCACGAATATATATTCGTATTATTACCGACTAATCAAGAATCATTTTCACACGCTGTAAAGCGTATGTTTCACCGGTGCGGTGCACGCCGTAGAAGAAGCGTCCGTTCTGGCTCAGGCTGGTGTCGAATCCGGGGACGACTTGCATGATTGTGTGTGCGTTCAAGCCGTTGAAATCACGCATAACCAACGAACCAGCGTCGTCGTTCCAAAGGTGCGCGTTATCTAACCAACGAAGCTGTGTCGGCCCGGCGCCCTCAGCAACAGTAAAGGAACCATTCGCAGAGCGGCGATGTTCAAGTTCGTAGCTCGTGAAAGTGGCACCTGATTGCGCAACAAGATAATCACCGGATGGGCTGAAGCTAAGATCCGATATAGCAGCGGCAAGGTCGAGTGTCGCGAACTTCTTTAAGCTCGAGCTATCTTCATCGCTGGAACCCGGGTATGAGCCCCTTAGTATAGTCACTGCGGAACCTTCACCGATAGCAACGTAATCATTGCTGAAATATTTCGTCACCGCAATAGAAAGCGGCGTATCTTTTGCCACCCCACGGCGCAACACATGCGGCGCTTCGTCGCCGTCTCGGTAGATACCGACTAATTGCGTATCAGCGGCGGCAGGGTCGGCACCGACATAGCTGATGACCGAGGTATCGTAGACTTCAAATGAACGGACTGATGAAACGAGGCCACCAGAAAGCGTGCTTCCATTCACGTCGAGCTTCCTAATGACCCCGTCAACCGTCAAACCATACAATGTCGAACCATTCGTTCCAGCGAATTTCACGTCGCTCAGGTCGATACTTAACGTGCGCGTCACGTTCTTATCCTTCGTGCGGTCCTGGGTGTCGACAATCAGCCACTCGGACTTGTCATTATAGGTATGCCGAACTAGTGCGTACCGTCCGCCTTCGCTCCACTCGTGCAGCGAATAGGCATGCGTAACATCAGCCGTCGTCGCATCGGTAATAAGTTCACTAGGAATCGTGATAAGCGTCGATTTTACTTCCTCAGCACGAAGGTCGACAAGGTGAAATGCCGGCGTATCAGCTTTCTCTTGCGCTAAGGCCCATCGGTTATCCGGCGAAAACTGCAGTGACACGAGTGCCGGATAGGTACTGACCGTCTGCGGCGTACGCTGCGTAGGGACCAAACGCGTGTAGTCTAACCAAGTAAGCGTACCAGAAGCGAGGTCAAGTGTCCGGTTCCAATCTTCATACCCTGAGCGCGACATACGGACAGAGTGCGTGCCGGCGACGACTGTCTGCTTGGTTGCGGTCCGGCCGTTGACCAGCTTGCCGTCAACCCATACGTCCGCACCATTAGGGGTCGAGTCGAACTGTAGCAAGGCGCCTTGCTCGATCCGGCCGTTTCCGCTGTCGAGGCGATATCCTAACATGAAGAATATTGAGATTGTTACGGTGAAAATCACCAGCAGCGAGGCCGCCGTCGATAAAAGGGTGCGCTGAATGAGTAATCGTTTCTTAGAGGGTTTTTTATACATATATACCTCATAAAGTATACCAAATAGGGATAAAAATAGAGACTATTGTTGCATAAGCGTAATAGAAGTTCTACTATAGGGAGTAATTACGCGTGGGAACTTCCACCATTAGTAATGTCAAAACTGCGAGGAAACATAGGGCATGGCACCACACAAAACCATTACTATCAACGGTCGTCAATATGACGCCGTGACTGGTATGCCTATCGAAAAGGCAACCGAAACCGCTGCCGCGGCACCGAAAACACAAAGCCGCACTAAGAAATCCGCGGGAACCGTGCATGCCACGGTACAACGGTCAAAGACATTACACCGGCGAGCCGCCAAGAAGCCAGCGACGCCAGCCAAAACGTCTACCCGCCCAACCCCTGGACGACATATGGATATCGCCCGTAGCCCTAAGGTGACGCATTTCGCGCCGCACCCGACACCGAAAACTCCTGCCGCACCTGCGAAAGTAGAAACACCCGACGTTCCCGCTAAAGAACACCCGGTTGTCGCTAAAGCACTCGCAAAAGCACCGAAAAGGGTGGCCCCTGCAGCCCGAAAACCTGTCGCGGCTGCCAAGCCTGCTACCGCTAAAGAAGTAAAAGAAGCCGCCATCACGAAGGCGATCAACGCCCCTAAAGCCGCAAAGAAAGCCAAGAAATCTATCTGGGCGTCAAAGTGGACGAAACGCCTGATTGGCGTCGCAATCGTCGCCATCGTACTCGGGGGAACAGGCTACATCGTGTACAAGTTCGTACCGAGTGTATCTGTCAGCATCGCCGCGGCCCAAGCGGGTATCGAGGCGACCTACCCTGAATACACCCCCGATGGCTTTAGTCTTGAGCAACCAGTGACCTACAGTGACGGGCAAGTCGACCTGACCTTCGCTTCGAATAGCAACAGTACCGCGTACACCATTACCCAAAAGCGGAGTTCATGGGATTCTACGGCCGTCCTCGATAACGTCGTCAAATCAGTCGCCGGTGACGATTACAGCACGACGCGTGAACGTGGCCTTACAATTTATACGTATGGCAACAATGCAGCCTGGGTAAACAGCGGGATCCTGTATACGATCAAAAGCGATGCCGCACTTTCCGGTGAACAGATTCGCCGTTTAGCTACTAGTTTGTAGGGTGGGTCGCTGCGCTGGCTGGTACGTACCTACTTTCGGAACTTGCTTCACGCAATAAACCTTAAGGGTCTCAACGCCTTAAGGTTTTTGGTTACGCGAAAGTGTCCTTAAAGTAGGTACGTACCAGCCAGCGCAGCTTTATCACCCCTATAAATTGTGCTATACTACGGCCATATGACACTCGTAAGAACTCGTTTCGCTCCTAGCCCTACTGGCTTCATGCACGTCGGTGGCGTACGCACCGCATTATTCGCGTGGCTCCTTGCTCGCCAGGCTGGCGAAGAGGGGACATTCATCCTTCGTATCGAAGATACCGACAAAGCCCGTGAGGTCGAGGGGAGCGTGCAACAGATTGAGCAAAGCCTCCGCTGGCTCGGCATCCACTGGGATGAGGGCGTCGATAAGGGCGGGCCTGACGCGCCCTACCTCCAATCAGAACGTCTTGCGATCTATAAAGAGTGGGCACAGAAGTTGATCGACTCCGGTCGTGCCTATGCCGACCCATACACTCCAGCAGAGCTCGACGCTTTCCGCGAACAAGCGAAAGCAGAGAAGCGACCCTTCTTATTCCGTGACCATCGCCCGGAAAACCCACCCGTCTGGGACGGCACTCAACCCCTTCGCTTTAAATCCGACCCGAAGCCATACACCTGGACCGATGCAGTCATGGGTAAGCTGTCTACTGGCCCGGACGCGATTGATGATTTCATCCTGATCAAATCTGACGGCTTTCCGACCTACAACTTCTGCCATATCATTGATGACGCACTTATGGGCGTCACCCACGTACTACGGAGCCAAGAGTTCGTTAGCTCGACGCCGAAATTCTTAAATCTTTATGAAGCTCTTGGGGTTGAACAACCGACGCTCGCGACATTGCCGTATGTCATGGCGATTGACGGGAAGAAGAAGCTCGGAAAGCGCGATGGCGCCAAGAATATTCTTGAATATGCATCTGACGGATACCTTCCCGAAGCGATGGTGAACTTCCTCGCAACCCTCGGCTGGAACGATGGCACCGAACAAGAAGTGTTTACGGTTGGTGA
>JBIISZ010000006.1:0-74249 GCA_044340745.1 Saccharimonadales bacterium (SeqCode) | reverse complement strand
GCAGGCCGGGTGGCAACGTTCGCATCAGGTACTCGGACAGGCGCAATATGCACCAGTGCGGCAAGCACGGCGCCGAACCCTACAACGAAGGCGGCTGACCCATAAATATAGTATTGATTAAAGTGAAAGCGTTTCTTTGGGATTATCATAGAGCACCTCCTTATAGACGCTAGTTACTTTCATCCACCTATATAGTATTATACAACTTTATTTACATATACAAAAATATATTATATTATCCTTATGCTAATAAGAATAGCCTAAGGATGAGGGGGTATACTACTGTGTTTTGTGCTGTTGCAGGGCTGTTAAATATGCAGGATCGGCCTTGGCTTTTTGTAGTCGTTCGTAAAAGATCGCAGCGGATTCAGCCTTGATAGGGTCCTCTTCACTGCGGGGTAATTCAGCGCGACCATGGGCGCCACTCTGGCCTTTTTTGTCTGTAGGTACAGGGCCGTCATATTTCTTACCGCCTTTATGGTTTGCGTAGCGGCGAGAACGGGTGAAGCCCATCTGAAGGTATTTGCGTGCCATATCCATGCCGACGAAATCATTCTGCTTCTTGTAGGCGTAGAACATCTTTAAGATGGTATCCGCTGAGATTTCAGCCTTTTCCGGTGTCGCGAAACGCCAATGGGGAAGTAACTCACTTTTATAGGGCTCGGCAAGTAAGGCGCCTTGCTCGCCACGCCCGACAGCGTACTTTTCGGGGTGCTTGCGGAAATCAATATTTCGGTAGAGGTCGCTGTAGGACATACTTTTAGTATATACCACTGGTCGATACTGTAGATGCAGGAGTACAAAGGGTCGCCAACCAAAGCATGGCGACCCTTGAGTTTCGGTCTACTATTTAAACGGTTGCACTTTGAACGATTGAGACGATCTTTTGTTCGGTACTCGTGTCGAGCTCAGTGAAAAACCATGCGCTTGGCATCAGCTGATCGGTGGCGTCTTGCGCTACGGCAAGGTGAGCGTTTTCCGTCAGGCCGAACGTCATGTACTCATCTTCGCGAAAGAATACCAGAACCGCGCTATCTTTTGACTTCGCATAGCCTGGCATCCCGTACCACAGGCGTGGTTGAAGTGTCGGGTTCGCTTCCATGAAAAGTTCATGCATACGCTGGGCGATGGCACGGTTCTTATCAGAGAACGTCGTGAGTTTCGTGAGTACTTCATCCCTGAGTTCCTCACTTGTTTTGCTTCTTTTGTCGGTAGTCATGAAGACTCCTTTCATATAAGAAATAGTAGTAGTGGGGTGGATCAGGATGAGCAGCTCAACTTAATCAGTACCCTTAGTATACCAGCTTCTTTTAGGCTATACTTAAACATATGGGAAATTTCTTACACAATCTGGGTGCGAAAATGTTTACTGCGAAATGGTGGGCCGTCGGGGGATGGTTTGTCCTGCTGGTACTACTTGGCGTATTGGCGCTCAATTTCATGCAGCCGATATCGAACAGTATTTCTATTCCGGGTACTAAAGCGCAGCATACCCTTGATAGATATGAATCGCTGTTTCCAGATTCAAGTGCCCGGTCGGGGCGAGTTGTCTTTGAATCCCCGTCGGGAAAAACGTTGAATGATTTCACCCAACCGATTAACAGCTTGGCTGAAGGGATTGGCAAGGTCGATGGTGTCGATGGCGTTATAACGTATCTGCAGAACCCGTCGGCGATTTCCGAAGATAAGACCATCGGTTACTTCACCGTGCAACTGAGCGCACCGGAAGGTACGCCAGACGAATCGACTATCGAAGGCGTCGAACAAAAAGTGGCAAGTTTCCGTACTGAGACGGGTGTTACTACCGAAATCGGTGGTGAGTTGGTAAATACCGTACCGGGCCAAATCCTTGGCGTTCATGAAATCGGGGGTGTCGTATTGGCGCTCATTGTATTGGTAGTCACACTCGGTTCGCTTGTTGCTGCCGGTTTACCTATTATCACCGCATTGATAACGGTAGGGGTAAGTATGGCGGGGCTTTTTGCCTTGAGCCCGTTCATCGACCTAGGAAGTACCACGCCGGTGCTGGCGGTCATGCTCGGACTAGCGGTCGGCATTGATTATTCACTGTTTATCGTGAACCGTTATCGTACGTTCGTGAAGGAGGGCTACGAACTTAAAGAAGCTGCTGCCAAAGCTATCGCGACCGCTGGTAATGCGGTGCTGTTTGCTGCTGCGACGGTCGTCATCGCGCTGGCGTCACTTGCCGTCGTTCAGATCCCATTCATGACTACCATGGGGCTTGCCGCCGCCGCTACTGTCGCGCTTGCTGCGATTGTCGCGGTGACATTAGTTCCTGCGTTTTTGGGTATCGTCGGAATGCGCGTCTTTAATCGTAAGGCACGCAAGCAAGTCGAGAAACGTCAGAAGACACACAAGATCAAACATGAAGTAGTCGACCAACATACCATCTGGTATCGATTAGGTGCGACACTGCTACGGTTCCGCAAGACGATACTACTTGTCGCCGTAGGGCTCGTGGTGCTTATCGCGCTGCCTGCGCCGCAACTTCGCCTAGGTTTGCCGACTGACGAAACGGCCGCTAAGGACTCATCCGCTTACAAGGCGTATGAACTTATCAATGAAGGGTTTGGTCCTGGGTACAATGGTCCGCTTCTGGTGCTGGTAGAAGGTCTCCCTGCGGTATCGGATGTTGATCGTGACGCGGTTCGCCAGCAAATCGTCGAACAATACCTGCAACAAATGGCTTCGCAGGGGGTTCCTTCATTAGAAGCGCTTCCTCCAGAGCAACGACAGGCCGCGGCTGAGCAGCTGGATGCGCAAGTCGAGCAGTACGCACCGTTCTATCAGACTCAGCTCGTTGCCAATAAGATCGCTGAAGTGAAGGGTGTAAAAGTGGCACAGCCAGCGCAGACAGAGGAAAACGGAACGGTAGGTGTCATTCAAGTCGTTCCGACAACGGGTCCGTCTGATGAAGCGACAAAAGACCTGGTGTTGTATCTTCGGGATGCAAAAAACCTCGAATCGCTTACAGGAAATAAAGATGTCACGCTTGGTGTAACGGGAACGACCGCGATTCAGATTGATATCAACGACAAGCTTGCCGAAGCTCTACCGATATATCTTGCTGTTGTAATCGGCCTCTCATTCTTACTTTTGATGGTCGCATTCCGCTCTATCTTAGTGCCGCTGAAAGCGACGCTCGGGTTCCTTCTTTCGGTATTCGCGATGTTCGGGGCGCTCGTCGCTGTGTTCCAGTGGGGTTGGTTCGGTATAGCCGAGGCGCCGGGGCCTATTGTCAGCTTTATTCCTATTATTGCGATCGGTATCCTATTCGGCTTAGCGATGGACTACGAATTCTTCCTCGTATCTGGTATGCAAGAATCATTCCATAAAACCAAGAACGCTCATAAGGCGGTGCTGCAAGGCTATGCATTAGGAAGTAGGGTTGTGGTCGCGGCTGGGCTGATTATGGTCGCGGTCTTTGCCGGGTTCATCGGCAATCACGACTCGACGATCCAATCAATCGGGTTTGCGTTAGCCCTCGGTATCTTCATCGATGCGTTTATCGTCCGTATGATTATCGTACCAATCATCATGTCTTTCCTTGGCAAATCAGCCTGGTGGCTGCCGAAATGGCTCGATAAGAAACTTCCGAAGATTTCCATCGAAGGTGAAGCGTAGTTACTGCGTAGGGGGTGTCCCTTGTGCTTGAAACGGCAGTAAGCGTTCCGACTGTTTCATTGCCGTGATAGCAATCTGGGTGGCTACTTCATCGTGCACTAATGGCGCTGCTTCCGAGAACGTCGCATCGTATGCTTCGAGCGTCTGGTAGTACTGTGAATGAATCGCGCCTTCGACTTGGTACGCTTCGCAAGCAAGGTCCGTTTCCATTGAGTACGCACAAATATTTTCAGCCGATACTTTGTCGTTGACGACATGATCGTAGCCCGGTTCACCCGTACCAAGGTATAAGACTGAAGGCATTTGTTTCGTATCGCTCTGTGCTTGGATGGTTTGAAATTCCTTACGGATGTCGACCTTGGCGATTTTATAAATTTGTTGTGTTAACAAGCGTATCGATGTCTGGCGAGGATCATTCGATCGTTCCGCAATCGTATCAAGCGTATCGAAGAATTTTCCGGTGTTTTTTGCAATCAGATTGGCATTGTGAAGCATATCCCAGCTGAATTCACCGCCGGTGTATGCGTCCCGGTAAAAATACACTTCCCCGGCGTAGCGCACCCACGAAGAATACTCGCTTCCCGGAAGCGCATCGGCCATAAGTTGTCCGAAGGCTAACTCGTTGCGCTGGTAGGGTCGTAAACCATCGTATCCATCGGGGGTCGAGACGAAGATGAGTGAGTTGACGGGTAGGTCGGTCTTTTCGACGATATCAGCGGCCGCTTCGACGCCGATTATGCCGCCCATGCTGTATCCGCTGATGGAAATACTCTCGATACCGCGCTCCTCTGCCAAGTCGACGATCTGTGCGTATATCTCGTCACGGTCCAGAATGGCATTATTGTAATTCAACGACCATATCTCCCCGTCAGCAACCCGTTGGATAGATGGTCCGAGTTTGTCGGAAAGATACGTCGCGTCGTATGCGTTGAACCCGTCTATGACGACGGTCGCTTTGTTTTCATTCTCGGGGTCAAGTGCAGGGCGGATGACATCGATGCTGATCTCATTCTGGCTCTCTACGGCACGGTTGGCTTCGACATCGTTCCAGTATGCGGAGGCGACGTTAGAAGTTGCGATTGCGAGCGCTGCCAACTTCAGAGGGAGTCGAGCACGGCGCCTCGCGTAGCGTTCGATCTTTCGTGCAAGGCGCGCTTGTTGCTTTTCGCTGAGCTGCGGCGGTGTCTGGTCGATGAAAGCATTTTCAGGTGTTGGTAATTCGGGAGCGCGCTGGAACATTCATTATAGTATACGCCTATACTACAAACCGAGGGTAATTTCAGCGGATTATTAGTAGGTTCCAAAGGTCAGTTCAGTCGTGCGTTCTTGTCCGTCACGCAAGTACGTAACTGTCACCGTGTTACCAGGACGGTACTGTCCGATGATACTTGATAGCCCGCCCTGCTTACCAATGGTATACGTGTCAATTTTTGTAAGTATGTCACCAGACTGGAGCCCGGCTTTCGCAGCGGGGCTGTCAGGAGCGACGGCACTCGCCCTACCAGTCGCGTATACGTATGCACCTGAGGTAACCGGTAAGTCATATTCACGCGATACATCAGGGGTAATACTAAGGTAATTCACGCCAAGGTAGGCACGGCTTACTTTACCGGTTTCCAGCACGCCAGCAAGGATACCCTTCGTCGCATTAATAGGGATTGAGAAACCGATACCATTAGCATCTTCTACGATAGCGGTGTTGATACCGATAATCTGCCCGGACATGTTGACTAATGGGCCGCCGGAATTTCCTGAATTGATGGACGCGTCAGTTTGAATGAGGTCGGTCAGCGATTCGCTTTGGCCGCTTCCGGAACTTGCCGTGACAGGCCGCCCTGTACCCGAAACGATACCACTCGTAACGGTATTACTATATTGCCCTAAGGCGTTCCCAATCGCGACGACTTGCTGCCCGACGCGGATAGACGAACTGTTGCCGAGTGCCGCGGCTGTGAACTCGGTATCGGAATTGATTTTGAGGAAGGCGATGTCATTGAGCGGGTCGCGTCCGACGATCCTTACGTTCTCGTAGAGATCGCCTTTACTGTCGACAATAGAAACGCTGTCGGCGCCTTCGATGACGTGATTATTCGTGAGCACATAGCCGTCTTTGCTGACAATAACACCTGTGCCGGCACCTTCACCGGACGTCGTGCCGTAATAGGACCTGATCTGTGTCTGGGTAACGATAGAAACGACACTCGGTCCGACCTTTTCAGCTACGGCTGCGATAGTGCTTTCTTCTTGGGTGGCAGTGGTATTTCCATCACTTGCGTCTGAGAGGACGGGGCTGGCGTCAGAAGACAAACTTTGCTGTAAGAGCGCGCCACCCCCTACGCCACCAAGTAAAAGAAGAGAGCCTGTCACGATAGCTGTCGCGACCAAGGCCGGTTTCTTTTTCTTCTGTGTATCCGACGGAGCATCAGCAGAAGCGGGTACCGAGGCGGGGTCGTGAGATAGTGATGTATTGAGCGTATCGGTACTTTCGTCCGAAGATTTGACGTGATTGTTTTCTGACATATCCATGCCCTTCTTGTTAGCAGATAAACTATTCTATGACTTTATTAAATCATGCTTTCGCATAGAATTTGCTGAGAATACGGTACGATTTGGTGGTGAAGGCAAGTGCCGCAGTCACGAGCATGACACCCCCGGCGATTAAGAATATTAACGCTACGCCACGGGCGTCGCCCTCGCCGAGGAGCGGTGCTAAAGCGGAGGCGCCTTCGTTTGATGCTGCGTAAGGAAGGACGACGAACTCAGCAATCGGTCCGATAAGCAGGGCGGTGATTGGTGCTGCGGCTGATTCAATACTTTGGGCAAAGCCAAATACGCGCCCTTGGCGCTTTAATGGCACAACCCGCTGGATGACGGTCTGTTCGGTCGCTTCGATAAACGGTATAAGGCACATATATAGGAAAATACCAATCGCGTATAGTAGCCAGAATTCCCGGATGGTAAACAGCATACCTAGTATCGCCATGGCGATATTCGCAATCAGCAACGTACGGAGTGGCCTTTTGCCTAGACCCCACTTACCAATCAATAAGCCCCCAATGATGAAGCCGGTGCTGGTGATACCAAGGATGACTCCCCACAGCTCTACTGAAAACAAGGTAAGACCGTAGGGGTCCATTAATGCCATATATACACCGCCGATGAAGTTGTTGAATGTACTGAAGAAAAGGAGTGCGAATAGGCCGGGGACGGTCTTGATAGCGGCGATGCTGCCTTTTATATCAATATGCTTGTTCGCGAGTTCGGGGTCATGTTCGACATGCTCTTCAGGAATCGACACGAAGAAGATAAGGTGAATCGTCGCGAGTAAGGTAAGTACTAAGGCAATCGCTAAGGTCCACCCCATCCCTAGTTGCCCGATCGCCAACCCACTGAATACCGAGGTAACAAGGAAGCTGATTCCCTGAACTGTACCAACTAATCCGTTGGCGTTCGCGTGCTTCTTTTTGGGCACCAACAGCGTGACGGTCGTCGAAAGGGCGATATTACGCATGTTTTCGACGACAGACCCGGCGAGGATAATCCCAGAAAATAGCCAGAAACCAGCTGAAGTCCAGTCGAGCAGATCTTTCTCGCTGACAAGCAGAAAGATCGCTGCGCTTATGATATAGGTCCCCAGGGTAAAAAGTGAGGACGCTACCATGACTTGCTTTTTCTTGAATCGGTCTACGAGGGTACCGAAGAATAGGCTTGAGACTGCAACAAGTAACATGTAAGATCCGCCGATGATTGCAGTCGCTAATACGGACCTTGTTTCCAGATACACCCAGAAGGTGAGTGCAAACCATAGGAAACTGGTAGTCACGTTTGCGATTAAGGTGTTGACGACGACGTTAATGAATTGTCGCATGAAAACCTAGGTCGACCTACTAGTAGTATCGTCGGTCAAGTTCACGGTCGCGCGAGTCGTAGGTGTTTTCGTAGCGATCATATGATCGTTCAGGTTGACTCGACTGTACACCGCTGACGAGTAGGCCGGTTAGGCCACCACACCACACAATACTGGTAATCACCCCTAGGGTAATGTAGACAGCGAGAAGCCCGCCGGTCGTTTGTTCTGGTTTTGGCTTCGTTGCGTGAAGCGCTTCGTTGCGGCCCAACGCGATACCACGCAGGATCAACGTGATAAGGAAGGCAGTTGTAGTAAGGATTGAGAGTGCAGCGATGACACGGAAGTAGAGAGGGTCGAACCGTTCAACGACTTGAAGGACCCACGGCGCTAGCGCTAACACGGTTGCCGCGATAAACCCTACTGAGGTGTACACGGCAATCTGTACGGCCTGCTGCGCGACGCGAAGCTTCAATGCTCCGACGACAACGAAGACGGCACCGAGAATAAGGAAGTAAAGGCCAAGCGCACGCCAAGCGGTTTCGTCACTGATGATTTCCCAGGTACCAAGTGTCGTCGTGACGAGGTTGGCGAGCGTCAGTAGGACGATCGAGGTAGGGAGGAGAAGGCGACCTACCTGGTTGTGCTTGTCCGCCCAAAGTACCGCTAGAACTAGCAGGCTGTGGGAGAAGAGGATGAAGATGGTTAACAACGAACGCGACATCGCGCTATTGAAGTCACCGATAAGAAGGGCGGCAACCGCGACAATCGCTGAGCTTGCGAGCCCACCGATAAGTACATAAAGGAATGCCAGTTTTAACTTACCGATCCGTGAAGTTTCGGATGGTGCTGCCGTCTCAGCGGCAGTCGTACTTGTTGTTTCAGGTGACGAATGCGAGTGCGGCGAATGTTCATGACTTGTCTGCGACATTTGTTGCTCCTTATACCTATTTTCTAGCTCGTATTATAGCATGATAGCGAAAGTGTTCTGGTATAATAGGCCAACAGATGGCGCCTTGGCCGAGAAGTTAGGCAACGGTCTGCAAAACCGTGTAGACGGGAGCGTTACCCGTAGGTGCCTCCATATGCGCAGATGGTGGATTACGTAACAAACGTAGACACGATCTCGTGGAGTATATATGCGCGGATGGTGGAATTGGTAGACACGAGAGACTTAAAATCTCTTGGCTTCACGGCCGTGCGGGTTCAAGTCCCGCTCTGCGCACCAGATTACGAACTCCTCGGCATTTTGCCGGGGATTTGTTATACTATAAGTACATAGAAATAAGGAGTAAGAAACATGTTGATTGCCATCTTGATAGCTGTCGGTGTCGTTGCGCTGATCGGTATCTTTATCTGGGCCACGTATAACAGTCTTGTAACGCTACGTATCCGCGTGGATGAAGCTTGGAGCGATATCAACGTCCAGCTGAAGCGTCGTCTTGACCTGATCCCTAACCTTGTCGAAACCGTAAAGGGGTATGCCAAGCACGAACAAGGGGTATTCCAGGAAGTGACTGAAGCTCGTGCACAGGTTATCAATGCAAACGGGGTAAAAGACACCGCCGCGGCTGAAAACCAATTCGAAGGCGCGCTGAAAAGCCTCTTCGCCGTCGCTGAAGCATATCCTGACCTTAAAGCGAATGAGAACTTCAAAGAACTGCAAGCTGAACTCGTAGATACGGAAGACAAAATCCAAGCATCTCGCCGTTTCTATAACTCAGGTGTCACGAGCCTTAACACGAAGATCCAAACATTCCCACACAACATCGTGGCTGGAATGTTCAAGTTCACTAACCGTGACTTCTTCGATGTTGATGAATCTGAGCGCGCTGCGGCGAACAAGCCAGTCGACGTAAAGTTTTAATAAACGCGAGAAGAACAATCTTCGCTGCTAGGCGCTGGCCTCCAGTTCCTAGCGGCACCTTTCGGTAATTGATGGAAAAGAAGGACGATGTATAAAGCAATAGCCGCTAACAAACGTAATACGCTGCTCATCATGGCAGTATTTGTCGGTATTATCACCGCGATAGGTTTTACGGTCAGTTATTTTTACGGTAATACCTCTATAACCTACTGGGTATTGGGGGGCGCTTTGCTGTATGCGCTTATTCAATATTTCGCCGCCGCTAAACTTGCCGTTGCGATGACAGGGGCGCATGAGATTAAAAAGCGTGATGAACCACGCTTGTACCGAACGGTAGAGAACCTCTCAATTACCCTCGGAATGCCGATGCCGAAAGTGTATATTATCAATGATCCAGCCCCTAACGCGTTTGCGACAGGGCGTGACCCTAAGCATGCCGTTGTCGCCGCGACGACTGGCCTGCTTGAGATTATGGACGACCGTGAACTTGATGCGGTTATGGCGCACGAAATGGGCCACGTACAAAATTATGACATCAGGGTGAGTATGATCGCTTTCGGCCTTGTTAGTGCGATTGGAATACTGTCAGATATCGTGATGCACATGTTCTTCATTGGTGGCGACCGCCGCGAGGGCAATGCCAATCCGTTGTTACTTGTCATAGGGATCGTTGTTCTGATCCTTGCACCGGTTATTGCCACAATCATCCAGATGGCCATCAGCCGCCAGCGTGAATATCTTGCCGATGCGACAGGGGCGATGACGACCCGTGATTCAGAAGGTATGGCAAGTGCCCTTGGTAAGTTGCAGTCCTATGGTCGTCCAATGCGTAAGCAACAGTCTTCAACTGCGCAGCTCTTCATCAGCAACCCGTTGAAGCCAGGGTTCTTCTCGAAGCTTTTCAGCTCCCACCCGCCGCTGGAAGATCGTATCAAGAGGCTTCGCGACAATGCCGAGAAATTCTAAGAAGCCAGCTAAAAAAACGACTCCGCTTCCATGGTACAAGCGGTCAGTAAAGTTTGTTCGTCGACGTATCGAGGGGTTTCTTGCCCGTCGGCCTCATCGTAGTTTCCGCTTGACTCGGCGGAGGGACTATGTGCGACCATTAGAGTTACCAGGCTACTTCAGTTTTACGAATGAGGTTTATCGCACGACGTGGCGCTACAGGCGGTATTTCCTTCCATTAATCGCGTTATATTTGATACTGTATGGGGTGCTTGTCGGGATTTCTTCACAAGAGACGTACAGCAACCTAAGTGTCGCCATACAGGAGTCGGGCACTGAAGCCTTAGGTGGCGACTGGGGCGCATTTAGTCAGGCAGGAGCCCTACTAATATCGGTCGCCACGAGCGGACTTAGTTCCGCATCATCTGAAGCCCAACAAATTTTCGCCGTCCTTATTACTATCATGATGTGGCTGACGATCGTTTGGCTGCTTCGAAACAAGATGGCCGGGCACGCAGTGAAGTTGCGAGATGCTTTATATAATTCCGGCGCACCGTTGTTTGCTTCTATTGTCGTTACGTTGGTGATCTTAGTACAGCTTATCCCAATCGCAATAGCAGCCATCGGGTATACGGCCGCATCTTCTACCGGTCTGCTAGACGGTGGGGTGGAAGCGATGCTTTTTTGGCTTGCTGCGGGCTTGCTCGCGATATTATCTTTGTTCTGGATAACAAGCAGCCTTTTTTCGATGGTAATCATCACTTTGCCGGGGATGTACCCATTCCGAGCACTTAAGACATCGGGTGATATCGTCCTGGGGCGACGCGTCCGGTTACTCCTTCGTTGGGTCTGGATGATGCTGACGGTCCTCTTGTTCTGGGCGATTGTTCTTCTTGTGTTCATCTTCATCGATATGGGCATCAAGGCTTTGTTGCCACAGATCAGCTGGTTACCAATCGTACCGTTCGTATTGCTTGTCCTCGGTGCTATTACCGTAGTATGGATTTCAGTGTATATATACTTGCTCTATAGAAAGGTGGTTGAGTATGCCGCACAGTGATACCCGCTATGAAGAATTAAAGAACCTTCTCCTGCAATATAGTTATGAGTATCATGTACTTGATGCGCCGACGGTGAATGACGCCGTGTACGACAGCTTAATGGCCGAATTGAAAGAAATTGAAGCGCGCCACCCAGAATTCATCAGCCCGGACAGCCCGACGCAACGGGTTGGAAATGAATTGCTCGGGGGATTTCAGAAAGTAGAGCACCGTAGCCGTATGCTCAGTTTGAACGATGTGTTCGACGCGAGCGAAGTCGAGGCGTGGGTGGTCCGAATGGATAAACTATTACCCGGGAAGAAGCATGAATTCTTTGCTGATATAAAAATGGATGGGCTCGCCTGTGCATTGATTTACGAAGACGGCGTACTAGTCCAGGCGGTCACCCGCGGCGACAGCTTCATAGGCGAAGATGTGACGAACAATGTCCGAACAATCCAGAATGTTCCACTTCGGTTACGCAAAACCGAAACGACGGAGCCGTTTCTTCAGGGCCGAACGGAAATCCGTGGCGAGATTGTCATGTTGAAGAAAGACTTCCAAGCTTTGAACGAGAAGCAGCGCAAGGATGGGAAGCCAGAGTTCGCTAACCCGCGTAACCTTGCTGCCGGCACTATACGACAACTTGACCCGAAGCTCGTGGCGCAGCGGCCTTTGACCTTTATTTCGTATGATCTTATCCGCGATGACCCGAGCGAAGTTCCGACGAACATGCAGGCATATCAGTATCTTTCCGAGTTAGGTGTGCGAAGAAATCAGCAAGCTTCGGTATTTACGTCACTAGATGCGGTGATGGAATTCGTGCATACCTGGGATACCGCGCGGCACGACTTACCATTTAATACTGACGGGCTTGTCATCAAGGTAAACGACAGGGCGCAATTCGCTCAACTCGGCGTCGTCGGGAAACAACCTCGTGCGGCGGTCGCTTATAAGTATGCTGCCGAACAAGCGACGACTGTCGTGAAAGATATCGTCATCAGCATCGGGCGGACAGGCGCCGCGACGCCGGTGGCCGTTTTCGACCCCGTACAAGTTGCGGGAACAACCGTGCAGCACGCCAGCCTTCATAACGCTGACGAAATCGCACGTAAGGATGTACGCGTTGGGGATACAGTGGTCATTTTCAAAGCAGGGGACATTATTCCCCAAGTCGAAAGCGTCGTGCTTGAACTCCGTCCGAAGCAGTCGCAAGCTTTTGACTACGAAGTAGCATTGAAAGAGCAATACCCGGAACTGACCTTTGAGCGGAAGGGCGACGATGTCGTCTATAGGGTAAAGGGTGCGTCGAGTGAACTTCTTTTGAAGCGAGCGCTCGAATACTATGCAAGTAAAGCAGCCTTAGACATAGATACATTGGGCGAGAAAAATGTCGTCGCCTTAGTCGATGCGGGTCTTGTCAAAGATATCGCTGATATCTACACCCTTACCTACAATCAAGTAGTACGGTTAGACCGGTTCGCAGAACTGTCCGCAAAGAAATTAGTCGATGCCATACAGGCGACGAAACGGCCTGTCTTAGAGCGATTTATCCTTGGGTTAGGTATTCGCCACGTCGGAAGCCAGACGGCAATCGACCTGGCTGCAGCATTCGAATCGATCGAAGCGTTGAGTCAGGCTACACTAGAAAAGCTTGAAGCTGTGGAAGGTATAGGGAAGGTGGTCGCCGAATCAATCCTGGGCTGGTTCGCTGACGAAGACAATCAGCGGTTACTACGCAAATTTCAGGAATTTGGTGTCGAGCCCAGCTATACGAAGAAGTCGGGTGGCATATTGTCAGGTAAAAGTTTCGTCGTGACTGGTACATTGGAAACGATGTCACGGGATGACGCCGCTGATGCGATTCGGGCAGCAGGGGGGACTTTTCAGACGTCGGTCGCAAAGGACACGACCTATCTTGTAGCTGGTGGCAAAGTAGGGGCAAGCAAACTTGCTAAGGCAAAAGCCTACGGCACTGAGGTAATTGACGAAGCGGGGCTACTGAAGCTCTTAGGAAAGTAAGGGGGGCGACGTGGAGAAATTCCGACGTCATACGAAGAAAGCGCTCGTGGGGGTTATCGGTGGCTTAGTGGTGCTCGTCGGTCTCGTGCTGATTCCTTACCCAGGCCCCGGATGGCTGATCGTATTCGGGGGGTTGGCTATCCTAGCGACCGAATTTGAATTTGCTAACGCAGTATTGCAGTATGCGCGAAAAAAATATGATGCCTGGGTGGCCTGGCTACGGCGACAGCGACTCTTCGTACGCTTGGCAGTACTGACTTTCACAGGGTTGGTCATAGTAGTGACCGTATGGGTATTGAATGGGTTTGGTATCCTGATGGCGATTGTCGGAATTGATATCCATTGGCTTGAATCACCACTTTTCCGATAAGATCCGATAGTGGTAATATGCTTGTGTTTTTTTCATTCCGGGTGCATACTATGGGTATGCTGATGCGCATGGGGCATTCCCAAGCGCTGCTGAAACAAACATATCCAACATCGCCGCCCCGGGTGGGCGCGCAGCAGCATAAAACCGTCTCTCTTGCAGAGGCGGTTTTCTGTTAGAATGGTATATTGTCGGGGCATTGGCGCAGTTGGCTAGCGCGCTTCCATGGCATGGAAGAGGTCAAGGGTTCGAATCCCTTATGCTCCACCAGTTTTGAACGTATTCCTAAAAATAAAAACACCCCGGTAGGGGAAAGAAATAACGCTATAGATAGGAGTGTGCCAGCGCCGGGGTGAACGGATGTCCACCCCGGCGCTTGACGTCACGAGCGCGGCATGAAGCCGGGCATCGAACCGCCGAAGAGGCCGACCGGGAACGGGCTGTCCATGGACATGTCGCCGCCACCGAAGAGCTTCGACAGGTCGTCGAACGGCACCGCGAAGGGGCCGGCGAAGACCGCGTCGGCGAGCCCGCCCATCATGGACGCGACGGCCTCGCGCTCGGAGGCGTTGATCTCCGTCTTGACCTCGGCGATGCGCACCTCGATGCGGGCGACGTCGAGCTGGACCGCGGCGATGTTGCGCATCAGCTCGGCCTTGTTGATCAGGTAGTGCGGGTCGCTCTTGTCGAGCTGCACGATCCGCCCGGAGAGGCGGAGCATGCGCTTGGTGCGCTGCGCGACCTGGATCTCGAGCTTGTGGAGCGAGATGTCGAGGTCGAGCATGGCGATGGTCTCGTCGACGGTGTCGCTGATGGCGCCGGACATGGCTGCCCTTTCTCCTGTTCAGTCAGTGGTGGGTCGTATGACCCGGTGTGGCCACTATTCTGAAAGGGCTCGCCTCATATTTTGAATACGAAGCAGGCTCTTCCAGAATAGTCTCACTATCTATAGCGTTAAGGTACTGGAAGTATATCCATATATATATTATAGCATATTTAAATAAATAAAGCAATATCTTCATAAGCATTTTATGATAGTCGCGACCGACTAAAGTGTGTCATACTATATTTAATGTTTAAGTCCTATATCCAATCCAAACTTGAGCGCGCTGTAAAGAAATATTTTAAGAAACATCCGGAAGTAAAACTGGTCGCAATTACCGGGAGCGTCGGCAAGACCAGTACTAAAATTGCAATTGGTACGGTGTTAGCTCAGAAACTTCGTGTGCGTCTGCACGAAGGAAATCACAACTCGGAACTCAGTGCCCCGCTTGCTATCCTTGGGGTAGAGTTTCCTGATAACATCCGAAGTTTATGGCAGTGGCACACCGTTTTCAAGGCTGTGCGTGCGCGTATCAAGCAGCCAACGGACGTGGACGTAATCGTTCAGGAACTTGGTACGGACGGAATTGGACAGATCCCTCACTTCGGAACGTATCTTAACCCTGATATCGCCGTCGTAACAGCCGTGGCGCCAGAGCACATGGAATTCTTCAAGAGCCTCGATTTGGTTGCCGCGGAAGAGCTTTCGGTGGTGAATTACAGTAAATCTGCCTTGATAAACCGTGACGACATTCCGGGCAAATATGCCATGGATATCACCAACCCTAATATAAACACCTATGGAACGACCGATACTGCCGAGTATCGCTTTACAACCGACGATTATACGTTCGAGGATGGTTTTAAAGGTGAATTCTTTGCATCAGGGTTTGCTAATTCATCATCGACCGTATTAAAGGTGGTCGGCGAGCATAGTATTCGGGCAGTGATCGCTGCAGGTGCGGTGGCTACGAAACTCGGCTTTTCGCCAGCCGATGCAGCGAAAGCGATGGAGCACGTCCGACCGGTGAAGGGTCGCATGAATATTCTTCGCGGGGTGAACGGGGCGGTCATTATTGATGACAGCTACAATTCCAGCCCGCTCGCCGCAGCGTCTGCCTTAAGGGCTTTGTATCAGATGAGTGTACCGCAGAAGATTGTTGTCATCGGAAGTATGAATGAACTTGGCGATACTTCCGCCGAGGAGCATGAGGCGCTCGGAAGGCTCTGTGACCCGATGCAATTATCACACGTCGTGACCGTAGGCGAGGATGCGGCAAAGTATTTTGCACCGGCAGCCCAGGCAAGCGGCTGTCACACGGTAAGCTTCAAGTCCGCACTCGATGCAGGGGCATATGTTCACAAGCTAATGGAAAAAGACGCCGCTGTGCTTTTTAAGGGCTCACAAGGGGGAATATACCTTGAGGAAGCCATAAAGATTGTGCTCCATAGTACGGACGATGAAGAGCAGCTTGTCCGGCAGTCATCAGCGTGGCTTCGGAAGAAGCGTGACTATTTCTCCTCTATCACATAAAGCTTATGGTATGCTGTAAGAGTATATTGAGCTAAATGAGATACTACACGCATGCAAAATGATCCATTCACGCCTACTCCGCAGCCAAACGACGACGGACAAAGCGATAGCCCCGTGAACAGCGGCGCGCCACTGGCTCCTCCGACGGAAGAGCTGACAACGCAAAATGATGGCTTTTCAAGCCCTGACACAACGGCCCCGGTAACACCAGGCGGCGAACAAGTTGCAACGACTTCGGACACTTCTTTTGAGCCGAATTCGTCTAACGAAACGACCGTATCGGACGCAACAAGCGCCCCAGCTACGGCGCCTGACGTAAATACCCCACCAGTAGCGGACCAAGCGCCCGCAGCTAATGGCTTCTTTAGCGCTGGTACGCCAGATGCTCCGCAGGGTACGGATTCTCTACAGCCGGCCGTAGCGGCAGCCGGCGCGGTGATCGGTTCCGGGCCTGTAGTGGCGGGTGGCCCTGCAGCGACGCCTCCAAAGAAAAAGAAGGGTCTGATTATCGGTATCATCGTCGCGGGTGCGCTCGCCCTCCTCGGTGGCGGTGGCGCATTAGCCTATAACGTGTGGTACCAAAACCCGGACAAGGTGATTGGCGATGCATTAGTGAATACGTTGACGGCGAAGTCGCTCTCTGCAACAGGAAGCCTTGACCTTAAAACCGACGATTCTACTATAACGATAAAAGTAGATGCCAAAGGAAAAGAGAACACCGCTGAAGTTGCCGTTGACTTTAACGTGAAGTCCGGTACGACGGAATTTGCAGTGAAGGGCGCCGGTATTCTTAGCCCTGAAGGTGATCTGTATGTCAAAGTAGAGAACGCGCAGGAGCTCATCGACAGTTATCTTTCCGCGCTCATGGGCGCGAGTGCTGACACGAGCGCTTTCGATGGCCTGATCCAGAAGGTAAACAACAACTGGGTGAAGATCAGTAAGGATGACTTAGGGACAGTAAGCGAAGAAGTCGAAAAGTCCCAAGCGTGTTATCAGGACCTTGCAAAGCAGCTTTCCGAAAACAAGGCGTGGTCTGACCAACTAAGTAGCTTGTATAAGGCTAATATCTTCGTCGTCGTGAAAGAAAAGCTTGGTGCCAAAAGCGTGAACGGTACCGGCAGCCTCGGGTACGTACTTGATTTCGACCAAGCGAAAGCCGCAAGCTTCGCAACTGGCTTGGCTGATACGGACTTCGGAAAAGGTATTAAGGAATGTGACGACAGTATCGACTTCGCGGAGGTCGCCAAATCTTTGACCGAAGCCGAAGAAGACACTTCGACAGCTCGCATTGAAGCTTGGGTGAGCCGTTTCGGGCACGAATTCACGGAACTTCGCTACTCAGACAATAACGACTCGGGAGACGGAGTAATGGTACTGAACCCGACGTTCAACAAGGAAGTGACCATCACCACCCCAAGCGAGTCGGTATCTTTCCAGGAACTACAGACAGAACTTGAAGCGGCGATGACCGCATACTACACGCAGCTCTTCCAAAGCTACCAGCAATAGTAGCTCATACGAGCTACACCGAACCACCCCTTACAAACAAGGGGTGGTTCTGCTATACTATCCCTGATATGAGGCGATATAATCCGACAGAAATAGAGCCTAAGTGGCAAGCCATTTGGGAAGAACGAAAAGTCAACGAAGTAGAAGTCGATACGTCGAAGGTGAAAACCTATGTCGCCGGTATGTTTCCGTACCCCAGCGGTGCCGGTATGCACACCGGGCACGCGTTCGGGTATACAATCGTCGACGTGCTTGCCCGCTTTTATCGCCAGCATGGGCATAACGTACTGAACCCAATGGGGTGGGACACATTCGGATTACCTGCCGAAAATTATGCCATCAAAACCGGCACCGCGCCCGCAACTGTGACCGCCGAGAACATCGCGAACTTCAAAAAGCAGTTCAAGCGCATGGGTATGTCAATTGACTGGTCCCGCGAAATCAACACCAGCGACCCTGAGTATTACCGTTGGACGCAATGGGTCTTCACGAAATTATTCGAACGCGGCTTGGCGTACCAAAAGGAAAGTCTGCAGTGGTGGTGCCCGGTTGATAAGACCGTGCTTGCAAACGAGCAGGTAGAGGGTGGCCATTGTTGGCGTTGTGGCAGCTTGGTAGAAAAGAAATCGATGAAGCAATGGTTCTTCAAGATTACCGAATACGCGGACGCGTTACTTGACGAGATCGACGGGCTTGATTGGCCGCAAAAAATTAAAACGGCGCAAACGAACTGGATTGGCAAGTCAGTCGGTGCGGAAATCACGTTCAAGGTTGAGAATAGCGACGAAACGATCACGGTCTTTTCAACCCGTCCGGACACGATCTTCGGGGCAACGTTCGTCGTGCTTGCCCCTGAACACCCGCTTGCCTCGCGGCTTGCGATCGGTGACTTCAAGGAATCTGCTGATACGTACATAAAAGAAGCGGTGAAGAAATCTGAGATTGAGCGTACCAACGATACAAAAGAAAAAACCGGTGTCTTCACAGGCTCCTATGTCATTAACCCTGTATCTGGCGAGAAAATCCCGGTCTGGGTAGCGGATTACGTACTGGGCGGCTATGGTACAGGTGCAGTCATGGCGGTTCCGGCGCATGACGAGCGGGACTTCGCGTTCGCGAACAAATACCGCTTGCCAGTCGTGAGGGTAGTTGCCCCTGAGACAGGCGCGCCACAGGAAAACCCTGAGTTCCGCGAAAGTATTGTCGCAATCGTGCGTAACCCTAAGGATGATACCTATTTGACGATCAATTGGGGTGCGAAGGGTGGCTCGCTCTTCGTCGGTGGTGGCCGTGAAGAAAACGAAAGTGCCGTCGAAACGGCTATGCGGGAAATCCAGGAAGAAACTGGGTACAAGAACGTACAGCTCGTCAGCCAGCTGGAAGCGATTCATCACCAGTATTTCGCTCACAGTAAGAACGTGGCCCGCCATATCGAAGCGACCCCTTTGCTATTCGAATTGATTGATGACGAGCGCGTTGAAACCAAATTAGAAGAAAACGAGCAGGGTCAGTTCACCGTTGAGTGGATGAACGCTGAGGATATCGCCAAGAAGGTGAACGATGAACTACACGCCACGAGTTACGCGATGCTCGTTGACCACCAGATTTATCACGGTGAGGGCGTATTGATTAATTCAGGTGAACTCGACGGTATGCGCACAAGTGAGGCGCGGGAGAAGATCGTCGACTGGCTCGACACACAGAAGCTGGGCAGCGCAAAGACGACGTACAAGATGCGCGACTGGCTTATTAGCCGACAGCGCTATTGGGGCGCACCGATTCCTATTATTCATTGTGAAGACCATGGTGCTGTCGCAGTTCCTGAAGACCAACTCCCGGTCGTACTTCCGGAGATCGAAGACTATGCACCGAAGGGTGATGGGAAGTCGGCCCTGGCGCATGCGACTGACTGGGTGAATACGACCTGCCCGGAATGTGGCAAGCCGGCGCTCCGTGAGACGGACACAATGGACGGCTATGCGTGTTCAAGTTGGTACTTGCTTCGCTACGCTGATCCTCACAACGCCGAGCAGGCATGGGACCCGGAGAAGATTGATTACTGGAATCCACTTGAATATTACGTTGGTGGTGACCATGCTGTCGCACACTTGCTGTATGTCCGTTTCTGGACGCACATCTTCTACGACATGGGACTGGTCGCTTTTAAAGAGCCGGTCAAAAAGTTGGTATACCATGGCTACATTAACGCCGAAGACGGCACAAAAATGAGTAAGAGCAAGGGGAATGTCGTTGACCCGCTTGATGTCATTGAACAAGGGTATGGTGCCGACGCGTTACGCACCTACGTACTATTCATGGGGCCAATCGAGCTCGATGCGAGTTGGGATTCCCGTGGTATCGCCGGTATCTACCGCTTCTTGAACCGTATCTGGACGCTTGTGCAGCAGTACGACGCAGCGGCGAAAGACGTGACTAAGAACGACGCGGCGCTTCAGGTTGCACAGCACAAGACGGTACGCAAAGTCACCGATGATGTCCGCCGCTTGAGTTTCAATACGGCGATCGCTGCTTTGATGCAGTATGTGAATGACTTATATAAGTTCAAGATTGACGGATTTTCTGAGAAGGCATGGCACGAAGCGCTCTCGACTCTGGTGCAACTTGTCGAACCATTCGCGCCGCACATGGCTGATGAGCTTTGGGCACAGTTAGGAAACGACGGGCTCGTACAGAACGCAGCATGGCCGACTTGGGATGATGCCCTGACGGTTGAAGAAACAATCGCTATTGCCGTACAGGTAAATGGGAAGCTGCGTGGAGAAATCCAGGTGGCGAAGGATACCGATGCGGAAGCGATTAAAGCGCTTGCTTTAGAGCACGAAAACGTTGCCCGTTTCGTAACGGGTGAACCGAAGAAAGTGATTTACGTCCCTGGCCGTTTGGTCAGTGTCGTTATCTAGTGCGTTTCTGGCGTCGGAAGCGCGTCGATATCTGTGTGAACGACCTGTGATTCGCGAACGGGGAAGTATTCTTTCCCGTTATCTTTCTCTGGGTCGATATCATCTTCGATGACGACGAATCGTTCGCCTGGCTGTGGCGCACCTTGAAGTACGGAGGCAGTTTTAAGGGTATCGTAGATAAGCGGCTTCAAATTATCAAAATCGTCGTGATAGACGGTGGATATCTGATCGAGGGACTTATCAAGCAATCCTTCGCTCTGCTCTAGAGAGAACGGCGAACCGATGACTTGCATTTCACCGAACTGGCCTTGGATCTTTTCTGCGAGCGCATCGTGAAATTGTTGTTCTTGCTCGTGCGCGGCTTTAAGGTCGGCTTCTCGGTCGGCTTCTGATATGCCGTTGCTTACCGTCTGCGCAACACCCCAGGCTGCTGCGCCGGTGGCAACGAGCGCACCGACCGTCGCCGCTTTCTTGAAAAACTCTGATTCTGTTTGTGTTGATGCCATTATGTCTCTACAATAGCACGCTTATGCTTTTTGTCCAGACGGTGAGTCGCCAGGTACGAATGTGTCGGCATTCCCCTTGAGAAATATCGGTGAAAATAGTATAATCAGTCCCAAGAGTTAATAACACCTAAGAGAAGGAGCACTTTTCATGGCACAACCAAAGAAACAGAGCAGCCCGCGAAAGACGGGTCTCCGTCGGAGCCACCTTCGCCTCGAGCTTGCTCGTCGCGTGAACGGCAAATCACCAGTCAAGGTGAAGACGACACGTAAAGAAACCGGTAAGGCGCTTTAATTTAAGCGCTTTTTCCCTATTCAATCGCTACATTTACAATAACAAGAAGAGAACTAACGCATTATGGCATCTAATCGTCATCTCGGTCGCATCGTCGCCTTACAAACGTTGTATGAATTTGAATTCCGCACGCAATCAGGAGACGAATCTGCGGATGTGGAAGAGATTCTATCAAGGAATCTCGATCGCTATGAAACGGCCATCGACGACACGAAGTTCGTAAAAAGCTTGGTGGCAGGCGTATTAGCTGAGCAGAAGGACATCGACGCCAAGGTTCAGCCTATCGCGCCGGACTGGCCGATTGATCAGATCGCCCGTGTCGATCGAAACATCTTACGTATCGGCGTATACGAATTGCTGCACCAAGCGGATATCGTCCCGCCTAAGGTCGCGATCAACGAGGCAGTCGAGCTTGCCAAGGCGTTCGGTTCGGATAACTCGAGCAAGTTTGTCAACGGCGTACTCGGTACAGCCTACCGCACACTTGTGGAGGGAGCCGAAAATGGCGACACCACAGTTCGATAAGTTTAAGAAATACTTTTCACGAAAAAAACCATCTATTCAGGAAATTGTTCGCGAGCCGACGGCTGGCGGTATTGTATTCCGTCACGGAAAAAACGGGGTAGAAATCCTGCTTATTCAGGATGCCAAAGACCGCTGGACGATTCCGAAGGGGCATATTGAAGAAGGCGAGACGGCACAGCAGACCGCCCGTCGTGAGATTGGTGAGGAAGCAGGTCTGAAGGATGTCGACATCCTCGGGTGGCTTGGTAAGATCCACTTCCGGTACCGCCGTATCGATAAGCTCGTCCTGATGACCACCCAGATATATCTTGTCCGGGCAAAGGGTGATACGAACGCGATTCAGAAAGAAGAATGGATGAACGGCATCAAATGGTTCCCGTTCCATGAAGCGCTCGATGCAATCGAATATGAAGATATCGGTAAGCTGATGTTGCTTGCGATGAAGCGTATTCGTCAGGAGAGCTTATAGTATGAGTGGGATGATCACGGCACCGTATCAGGATTTTTCACGACAAGTACTAGGCTTCGAATTTGAGAATATCGATCTGCTCGTAACGGCTCTGACACACCGTAGTTATGTGAACGAGCACCGAAAAAGCGTTTCAGAACATAACGAACGCCTGGAATTCTTAGGCGACGCCGTACTTGAACTCGTCGTCACTGATTTCTTATACAACACGTATTCTGAACCAGAAGGGATACTGACGAGCTGGCGTGCCGCGCTGGTGCGGACGGAAAGTATCGGTGCTGCTGGGCAGAAGCTTGGCTATGAACCGCTTGTCCGTATGAGCCGTGGGGAAAAGCAGGGAAGCGAACGTGCCCGTCTGCAAATCCTAGCCAACGCTTTTGAAGCGTTGATCGGGGCAATTTACCTTGAGCGTGGGTACGCTGACGCCGAGGTCTTCATTAAGCAGCACATTACTAGTAAACTACAGGGTATTTTGGACGAAGGCTCGTGGCGTGACCCTAAGTCACACCTGCAAGAAGTTATGCAACGCAAAGACGGAGTGACCCCGCGCTACATCGTCCTTGAAGAAGTCGGCCCTGACCATGACAAGGTATTCACCTTGGGTGTGTATGCCGGTGACCGCTTAGTCAGCAAGGGCATCGGCCCAAGTAAGCAGGCCGCACAACAAGAAGCCGCTCGTGCTGCACTGAAAACCTACGTCAGCTAAAGAGAAGCACGGCCACCATCATCGGTGTTTGCACAAGGATCCACAATGATTGAGCCCAGATGATAGGCTTGAGTTTGTGTTTGAAGCCGTAAATGAGCAAGATAACACTGGCGACATTGTACGAAGTCCACATGAAGAATGAAATCGTACTGACATCCTGCGTCTGGAAGACGAGATAAATCTGAGGAAGAGTTGTGAGCGGTTGGATGATACCGACAGCCAAGGCAAGGGTATCGACGGCGTTGAATCGGGGTGCTTTGTGTTTCGGATGGAGTGTGTGACGCATTGCGCTTAAGTATATCGTTTGCCTGAGCCCATGTCTACATCTTCGGTACAGAGGTTGACTTACGGGGAATAACCGTGTAAAATATTCAGAGAGTTTTATAAAAGACATTAATGAGTTAAAGGAAGTTTTTAATTTATGCTCGCAATCCGTTTGCAACGCATTGGACGCGCCGGTTACCCTACGTACCGTCTCGCCGTTCAAGAAGCACAGCGCCACCCATCAAGCGGTCGTGTTGTCGCATACGTGGGTAGCTACAACCCGCACACCAAAGATGCTACCGTTCAGGTTGAATTGGCGCAGAAGTACCTCGATAACGGTGCTCAGCCTACTCCACGCGTCGCTAAGCTACTGAAGGAAGCGGGCGTAAACCTTCCTAAGTGGGTCAAGCAAAGTGCTGACGACAAGCAGAGGGGTATTCGCAACCCTGACAAGCTTCGTAAGAACCAACCGAAGGAAGAACCTGTCGAAGAAGCACCAGCTGAAGAAGCTGAAGCAACCGAAGCAGCTGAATAGTCCTATCGGTACAAAAGAAACCCGCCCTCTCGGCGGGTTTTTGTTTTTAGGTAAAAGTGCTTCTAAAAGAGGGAAGCCCCGGACCTTGTGGGCCCGAGGCTGTGACGCACGCTCTAGTGTGAGGTACGTTTCCCTGTCAGATGTTCGGCTTACGCAGCCCGCCGGCGACGCGTCGTCGCGAAGTTGCGCCGGTTGGGGCGCTGCTTCCGGGACGGCTGCGAGTACTGCATCGGGTTCCGGTCGTCATTCGGCACCGCCTTAAGGGTGCGCTGGTCGACGCGCTTGGACTGCCGGGTGGCGTGCCGCTTGTCGCGCTGCTGGATCTCGCGGTTGAACTGCTCGATCGCCTTCATGACCGACGACTGACGGTTCACGATGAGGCCGGCCGCGTCGAGGGCGCTCGACGCCAGGTTCGTGGCGCAGTGACGCTGCCACGAAGCGTGGGTGTGCTTGCTCTGCTGGAGCTCCTTCTTCATCGCCGCGATCGCAACGCCGATGCGCTCGTCGAAGACCATGGCCTCGTCGAGGGTGTCGCGGAAGTGGTCGATGACCACCTGGGCGATGTACTTGATGTTGAACTCCTTCTCGTCGATGCCGTCGATGATGGCGTCGGCCTTGTCGGCCATCAGCTCGAGGGTGGAACGCGAGAACTCGGGTGCCGGCTTGGTGAAGCGGTCGGTGTGAGACACAGAGGTCCTTCCGTAGGATTCTTCTGACAGGTACTTCATCCACCACTTTCGACCAGGGGTCGATAGCAATGTATCAAGCATTATACCACGAACGACCTTATAAGTCAATACGGTTACGGTTATTGCACTTTGTAGGCGGGCCTATGCTACAATGAAATTACGATACCATGAGACAGCGACCGGAGGAGGGCATATGTCGACCATTGACCAGCAATTCATTGAATATATCGTAAAATCCGTCGTAGGGCACCCTGAAGACGTCATCGTCGAGCGGGTGATTGATGAAAAAGGCGTGTTACTGACATTGACCGTAAATCCGGACGATCTCGGGCGCGTGATTGGTAAGCGTGGCGTCACGGCGCAGAGCCTTCGTACGTTGCTTCGTGCACTCGGAACAAAGAATGATGCTCGGTATAACCTGAAGATTGTGAACAATGACGGTCAGACAGGCGCCACGTATTCAAGCGATGAGCCGAGCGAGGCGACACCTGTGGAAACCTCTACAGATGAACCTGTGGACAACACTTCTGACTACACAAAAAAGACTCGTAAAGAGCTTGCCGAACTCGACGACCTTGATATATAATCACAAGCAGTTCAACAAACATCTTTGAACTGCGAGAAGCTCGAATGCGAGCAACAAATCACCACATTTGTTGAGAGCTTATGTGATTAAAGTGCCGCCCGAAATGGGCGGTGTTTTATTTGGAGGGTATGTCTAAAAGGAGGAAGCCCCCGTAGAGCGCGCCCGGAGCGAACTCTACGGGGGCTTCCACGAGGGCTGGTCGCGTCAGTTCATAACTGCAGCGGGCCCATGCCGACGTTGTCGCTCGACATCATCCGCGTCAGACAGATGTAGTCGAGGACCAGGTGAACGTCGATGTCCGAGCACCGGAGGCGCGCGGCGTAGTGGTTGACGTCACTGTCCGATCGCTCGGTCAGCAGCTTGGTCATCGCGCCGTGCTCCATCACGACGAACGTCTGAGAGAGCTTCACGATGTGCTTCGGTGTCGCCTTGATGCGTTGCATGATCTCCGGGTTGATCACCCGCTTGGCGCTGGGTGATTCGACGTAAGGAGTGGGTGAGGCGTCGAGGTCCTCATCCAGGACGGTAGTGCTCATGTGCAGTTCCAATCGTCTGGTGGCGGTGGGCTACGGATAGGATACAATCTATTTACAAATAAGTCAATATATTTTATACTTATACCAATGAAGAAAATCCAAGTCGTGACCCTGTTCCCGGAAATGTTCGAAGGGGTCTTGAATAGCTCTATGATGTGGAAAGCACAGAAGGAAGGTGCTGTAGAGTTTGGGTTACTTAACCTTCGCGAGTATGGTATCGGGCCACGTAAGCAAGTAGACGATACCCCCTATGGCGGCGGCGATGGAATGTTATTGAAGCCTGAGCCGCTTTTTGCTGCGGTCGAAATAGCCAAGGCCAACGATCCGACGGCAAAAGTTGTACTGATGACCCCCCGTGGGCAAAGGTGGAAGCAATCAACTGCGCAGCAGTGGGCTGACGCGGATACAGGCTATATTTTTATTTGTGGGCGCTACGAAGGCTACGACGAGCGTATTGTGAGTCTTGTTGATGAACAGGTCAGCGTGGGCGATTATGTTCTGACTGGCGGCGAATTACCGGCTATGACTATCATAGATAGTATCGTACGGCTGATCCCGGGTGTACTTGGTGGTGAAGCGAGCGCTGAGATCGAAAGTTTTTCAGACGGCGAAACGCTTGAGTTCCCGCAATATACGAAACCCGCCGAATATAAGGGCATGAAAGTACCCGAGGTCCTTTTAAGTGGAAATCACGCCGCGATTGCTCGCTGGCGTGAAGACCATTCGTTAAAAGCCGAGTAGGCTACTGATGCGCGGGTGTACCGCTTAATAATCGAGCGTTGACTCGATGGTCGATTGAGACGAAGCCTCGTTCGCACGTTCGGTAATACCGTTGTAACTCGCAACGGTAATGGCGATCATGATAGGGATGAAGATCAAAGCGAGTCCGATAAAGATACTGTTGATGATGATACCGGCCTTCGCGACCGTATTATGAATACCGACAGCTTTTGATTTCTTGAATCCAAGAATTGAAAGGATGAGACCGACGACTTGCAGCCCGACGAACGCCATGACAAGCCCGACGATACCAAGTGTTTTACCTGGGTCGACACTTGTACCAGGAACCGGCTGTGCCTGAAGAGGAGGTGTTGTAGCGAACTGTGGTTGAGTTGGAGGGGTTGGTACTGGCGCTTGAGGCGGAGTTTGTGGGTCGTTTGGTTGCATGTATATATTTCCTTTGCTATGCAATATTATTAGATGTTCTCAGAATAGCATAAGCATAAGAAAAACCCGCCTGTTTCAGGCGGGAAATCCCTTGTTGTGGTGGATATCGTAGAGCGAGTCAGCTACAACAAGATGTTTTGGAGTTTTTGTTTTTTTATGTAACTTTCGCTTGTTCTTAACTTTACGCAATGAGTTAAAAAAGCGCAAGCATAATATAAAAAATAACAACAATTTGCGTATGCACCGCCAGGCTCGTATACTGATGAGCATGAGCGTTTTTGTAAAAGCAACAGCCGCACCAACCCCTCGTACGGAGGCATCTAAGCAAGTTTCATTATTCTATGCCGGCATTTTGACAGTCATGGTGGTGGCGCAACTTTTCACCCTTGAAGAGTTCATGGAGTATGTCACACAGCTGCAACTTCCTTTTACTCAGACGATGGAGTATCTGTTCGTACCGCTCCTTATTATTACGGAGATATTCGCAATACCGTTCTTGTTACGGATGCGTCTTAGTCCGGCTATGCGTGCCGTCAGTATGGCGCTCGGATGGATTGCCGCGATTGCGTGGATATTCATCAATGCGTGGATCGTAGTACAAGGTGTTCCGGTCGACAGTGTAGGTTTCTTGGGTACGGTAATCGCTATTATGCCTGGCTGGTGGGCTGTGTTCGTCAGTGTCGCGCTTCTGCTCCTCGCTATGTGGTCGAGCTGGGGATTACTGCCTAAGCGACGCCCTAAAAACTAGTTGTCACGCCGTACGACGAGGGTTAAGATAGAGCTATGAGGAGTTTTTCATAATGCACTGGTTAGTAAAGCTTGAGAAACAAGTGTTGAAATGGTTAGAAAACATTCCGCACCTTCCACTTATCACTCGCAAGTGGCTCGCTGAGAACAGCTGGTGGATTGTCGTGATTGGTACGTTTGTCGCGGGGAGTATCGCGTTAATGAATCTGTTCGGTTTCTTCGGATACCTGCTTACATTAGGAACTATTCCACAAGGCTTTTATGCGAGTACGACATTCGTAACGCTTGGTATCATCACGACAAGTATCTCGTTCGTATTTTCCGGCCTCGTGACGTTACTCTTCGGGTTTGCGGTCACGCCGCTGAAGGCGCGCCAGAAGAAGGGCTGGGTATTGATATTTGCCGCCTGGTTGGTAAGTTTCATCGGGTTGCTCATCAGCGCGATGCTGACACTGAGCCCGTTCAGCTTCATCATGTCATTCATCTTCAGCGTTATCTTTACAGCTGTCTGGGGGTATTTCTTGTTCGAAATCCATAGCCAGTTCGCACACGTCGAAACATCCAAAGGCTCTAAGGAACGTACGTAGCAGTTTTCGGGGCGTCGCTCTATGCTTGAGCAATACCCCTTAGTACGGTATAATACTTCGGTACCGCTAATAGGGTGTCGCCAAGTGGTAAGGCACCAGGTTTTGGTCCTGGCATTCGGGGGTTCGAATCCCTCCACCCTAGCCAAGAAAAGGGAGTCCTGATGGGCTCTTTTTTCTTCGTATGATACCGAGTTGCGTTTGCTCGTAATCGGCGTACAATAAAAAACTAGTTTAAAACTAAAGTAATAGGATAAAACTGATATGACCGAGCACGAAGTGTCTCTTGAGATTGGAGAAAAGCCAGTGAAAGTACAAGAAATTAGCCCCCTGGGATACGGCACTCCTGAAGTAAAGATTAGCCGTACGAAGCAGCTGGAGAACGGTGAGTTGACATTGGAAGTCGAAGCAAAGGCTGTAGAGCTGATTATTTCCGGTGATCTCATGGTGGCGGCACACGAACACGACGATGGATGTATCGATGGGCGATGTGCGGCGGAAGTGACGTACTTCGACGATGGCGGTGATGAGCAGACGGCCGAAGCTGACAACAGCAACCATGAACGGCAGAAAGTCGCCGGGGGCGGCTATGTGACGGGTTCTGCTATGACCCTGGCAATCGGTGGGCGTCAGTCGACTGCCGACCAGCAGATCGCCTACACGGGCGAGTTACTGAGTGCTAAAGGTATATACTGTGGCGTGCACACTGGCCCTCATGAGAGTGAAGAGGGGACTGACTGTGGCGCAAACGACAAAATGCCGCTGATTTTGAGTAATGCGCTCGAACATGCGGAGAACATCGGTAAAAATATCGAAGCGATGTGTGGTATCGCGGGGCTTGAGTACAAGCCGTCCGTCTTCAAAGAGGTACTTGATACATGGGGTGAGACGCTTGATACTGATGGTTTCTTCGATGGGAGTACGGGACGGTCACGACTCGAAGAAATTAAGGGCGTCATTAAGCGTGCACAAGAGGAAACGGGCGAAAAGCGTCCTCTGGCCGTATCGAAGCGACTGCGCGACGACCACAAAGAAGATTTCATTATCGTGAACTTCATAGAAGGCAAGACGTTCTCTCAGGGTGCTTTTGCAGCTGAGCTTGAAAAAGCTTTCCCTGATAAAGATCCGAAGAACCTTGCCCAGGCATTCGCGCTGGACGTGCCTCGTCTCGTCAAACTCGCCCAGGCGCTCAGTACTGACGACGAAAGCTTTGAAAAAGCACTCTATGCCGGTATTGCGTATCAGTTTGCGACGGCTGCCACTTTGACGGACGGAACACTCCGTACATTCATCGTCCACGAGTAGTTTGGTATAGTGGAACTATGAGGGTCGAATCTCGATTAAGTAGTATGTTTCATCGGTATCTGCGCATACCGTATACCCTGAATGTAAAAGTCTTTCGTGCCCCGAAGAAGCCGAAAGCGACGTTCGTGTTCGTTCACGGAATCGGCAACTCGCTCAATGCTTGGGATGAGGTAGTGAAGGAGATGCCGAAGGATGTGAAACTGATCGGAATCGACCTATTGGGTTTCGGCGAATCGCCGATGCCACGCTGGGCACGCTACAATGCTAAGACACAAGCCCGCTCGCTTGGCCTTACGTTGCTTGGGTTGCGGCTGACGCAGCGGCCTATTGTCGTAGGGCATTCGTTGGGTGCACTCGTAGCCGTAGAGCTGGCGCGCCGTTACCCGCTTGCCGTTAAAGAGCTGGTACTCTGTAGCCCGCCGTTTTATAAGCCTGAAATCATTGCCAAGGGAATCCCCTCACAAGAGGATATGTTACGGCGATTGTATCGGGTTGCTTCACGGTATCCGGACCAGCTGGTGAAACTTTCACCGCTGGCGGTAAAGCTCGGCCTTGCGAATCGGTCTATGAATATTACTACCGATCACCTCCCGTCGTATTTCGCTGCGCTTGAGGCAAGTATCATTAACCAGACTTCGCTTAAAGACGTCAGCGAATTGAAGCTGCCGGTTTCGATTTTATATGGTGCGTTTGATCCGGTGGTGGTCGGAAAGAATATCGGCGCGTTGAAAAAGAGCAATCAGAATATTACGACAAAGCGGGTGTTGGCGGGACATGAGATCATGGGCGCGTATACGAAAGAGCTCGTCCGGTATTTACTGCAAAAAATAGATAGTTAAGGAACATCCTTTAATGGTAGTGAGACGGTAAATACTGTATTACCCGGCTCGGATTCGACCGTAATCGTACCCTTGAAGCTTGTTTCTGCGAGATGTTTAGCGATATAGAGGCCAATACCCATACCATTTGGCTTTGAACTAACGAGTGGGTTGAAAAGTTTATCAAGTATGGTTGGTTCTATGCCGGGTCCGGTGTCCGCAATCGATATAAGTAAACGTCCGCCTTCGCTTTTGAGTGATATCGTGATCATCGCGTCTATGCTGTCGCGACACGCATCACAGGCGTTCGCAATCAGAATAGTCACTATCTGCGTAAATGCCATCATATTCCCGGATAGTTTGGTCGTTTTAAAATTTTGAGCGTGTATGCGAAAACGTATAGCGGGGCGAAAAGGGCGTACTTGCATATCTTTGACGACATTCGTAATCGACTTATATACATTGATTGCTTGATCGTCATATTGCAAGACATCTAGTTGTCGACGTGCCTGTCGGACCATGGCGTTTATTCGCGCGACACTTCGCCGCGCCTTAGCGATAGTTGCCGAATGCTTTACTTGTAGTTTGAGATCATCAAGGTCAAAATTAACGACGCTGAGTCGGCTCGACAGTTCGTGCAGCAGAGCGACCGCCGATTGACCTATAGTCGCGAACTTATACAGTTGTCGTATTTGGCTGAGCTGTTCTTGACGCAATAGTGAAGACTGCTTTTCCAGTTCAGCTTCGATAGTGTCTGAATGGGTGCGAATATTCTTTTCTGCCAAAATCGCCTTCGTGACGGCAGTCTCTGTTCGACGAACATATAAATAGACGATAACTGAAAAAATGTACACCATGGCTGCATAACTGAACACGCTCCAAAAGTCGGAATGGCCCAAGGTGATGAAGCTTGCGAATGCATTCGCTTGGATACTGGCGATAATTTGAGCTATGAATAGGAGAATGATTAAAGCGACGGTTACATACGGTATAGACCGCGCTCCGAGGAGTATTCCACATAAGAGTATATTGAATCCCGTCAGCAATACTGCTAAGGGCTCGTTAATTCCCCATATGACCAGCACGATAACGGTAATCACGATGTATATTGCCGTGATTGACCAATTAGTCACTTGTTCGTAGCCTTTTTTCTGAAAGAAGTAGACACTGAAAAAGAAGCCAAGTAACGTTATGGCGATATAACTTTGAAAGCGGAGGGAACCCCATAGGGTGAAATCCCTTGCTGTTACAAGCAGGGCAAGGATCAGCGTACCGATAATCGAACATTTGAGAAGGAGTTTTGAAATAGTACGGATATCAATGATATGTAGAGTATTCATATCATTGTGCCTTTTCACTTTCGATCATATACCCGACCCCGTAAGAGGTTTTAATGAGCGGGGTATCAAACGGCCTGTCTATTTTATCGCGCAGCTGTTTGATATGCACGTCGACAGACCCCGGCCAGCTTTTGCTGGTTGACGGCCATGCATGGTTAACAATCATCTGCCTCGATAGTATGCGGCCTTTGTTCCTTGCCAAATATTCAAGGATATCGAATTCTTTCCTGCGCAGGGAAACGGCAACACCTGATCGCTCGACTTTTCTATTGGCCGGCCAGATTATCAGCGGCCCAACTTGGATTGATTCGATGCTTTCACTGCGCTCTAGCCGACGAACAAGTGCGTTGATACGAGCACGCAATTCGACAGGCTCAAAAGGCTTGGCGACATAATCATCTGCGCCGCTATCGAGAAGACTGACGCGGCTTTCCGTCGTATCGATACCGCTCACGACAAGTATAGGAATGCCGGGCGACAGGGACCTGATAGTGTCACACACTTCTTTACCGGTAATATCTGGGAGCCCTAAATCAAGAAGGACAATGTCGAACTGGTTCGAACTTACTAGCTCAATGCCTTCATGGCCAGTCATGGCCGCCTCTACGATGTACCATTTGCTTAAATGTGACCTGATGCGCTCCGATAACCGGGGATTATCTTCAATAAGTAGCACCTTCATGAGAAGCTCCTTTAATGTTGCTTATGCATAAATATACTATTAAATGTACTGGTTATTTATTAAAACTTTATTAATTTTTTGTATGAAATGGTACGCACGAAAGCGCTAGCTTTTTGTAAACGAGTGCGAGTATACTACCTAGTATGAGTTTTGATTTCATTATACGGTTTCTCGCAGATTTTCTGGTCGTATTCGTCGTATTAATTGCTGCCTGGGCATTGATATTCAAAATACCGAAAGGTCGGCGGTTCGAAGCGTACTGCAGAATACTTATGGCGGGTCTTACGGCATACCTTCTTGCGAAGCTCGTCTCGCTCGTCTACCAGCCAACGGATCTTCGACCATTTGAGCGGCTAGGGCTAGAAGCTGGTGCCTCATACCTTAATAACCCAGGCTTTCCGTCTGATCACGCGCTGTTCGTAACGGCCATCGCGTGTGCCGTCTGGTTTGAAACACGGGTAAAAAAAGTTGGCTTAGTGCTTGCTGGATTGGTGGTACTTATCTGTGTCGGGCGTGTTTTGGCACTCGTGCATACGCCGCTTGATGTCATTGGCGGGGTCGCGATTGCCCTTATCGGTGCATTATGGTATAGTACGAAACCAAGAAGAGAAGAGGAGCACGGTCATGGCAAAAATCGTCCGACAGGATCAAAACGTCATCGTAAAGCCGTGGTGGGGAAGGCTTAATATCATCTATATCGGCTTAGGCATTGGCCTAAGCTGGTGGGTACTGACATCGCTGTTGAACAGGTATGTCGTCGAAGCGATTGCTTGTCGTGATATGGCGACTGCGGCTGCCTGTGTAGATAGCTATAGTATCGCGGGAAGTATTGCGGCGGTACTCGTCGCTGTACTCGGAGCTTTTGTGCTGGTCCGCGCTATTCAACCGCGACCAATCGTCATTGCTGTCGCGACAGCTGCTCTATTATGGGATCTCGGTGGATTAGTTGATGGACTTTCTTGGTTTGAAACCCTGCTATGGGCACTTGCCCTGTATGCGTTGAGCTACGGGTTGTTCTCATTAGTCGCTCGTATCGCGAATATCGTCGTTTCGCTCCTTTCTGCCCTGGCTGTAGTGGCGATCGTCCGCCTGCTTCTCGTCGTCTAATGCTATACTAGGCATATGGAAATGGTGGTAATTATTATACTTTTGGTTGTGGCGCTCGGCCTCGGCTTTGCATTGTACGGTATTAGTCAAAAACTCAGGGATTTAAAGCAGGGGAGTAGTGTCGAGCTGTTGAAGGCGGATGTCACAGAGCTGAACCGCACGATTGCAACGCTGCAAACCTCTCTTGGCGATAAGCTGGAGCGTAATGCGGCAACGATGCAGACGTCAATGCAGAAGCAATTAAGCGAAAGTATGAAGTTGGTGGGTGATGTCTCGCAGCGTCTGACGAAACTTGACGAGACAAACCGCCGCGTAGTGGACGTCGCGGATGAACTGAAGACGTTGCAGAATGTCTTGCAGAACCCTAAGCAGCGTGGGGTGTTCGGTGAATACTACTTGGAATCGGTACTTTCGAATATCTTACCGACGAAGAACTTCAAGATGCAATATAGCTTCAAGGATAACGTCATCGCGGACGCGGTCGTCATTCTTGATAAGGGGCAGCTGCTCGCGGTCGACAGTAAGTTCAGCCTTGAGAACTACAATCGCATGGTGTCGTCACAGGCTAAATCAGAGCGCGAAGAGTGGCTCAAGCGTGTACGCAACGACCTCAAGGGAAGGATCGACGAAACAAGTAAGTATATCCGACCGGCTGAAGGTACTATGGACTTCGCTTTCATGTTCATTCCGAGTGAATCGCTGTATTATGACTTGCTGATTGGTGATGTCGGGACTGGTTCAAGTGCCCGTGATCTTATCGAATACGCTTTCCGAGAGAAGAAAGTCGTGATTGTCAGCCCGACAAGCTTCATGGCATATCTTCAAACGGTTCTTCAAGGCCTTCGTAGCTTGCAGATAGAAGAGCAAGCCAAAGATATCCAGGTCCAGGTAGGCAAGCTTGGCCGACATATCGCCAGCTTTGATACGTATATGGAAAAACTTGGGAAGTCACTTGGTACGACAGTCGGGCATTATAACAATGCGCACAAAGAACTTGCCAAGGTAGATACCGACGTCACAAAGATTGCTGGTACGAATAAAAGCATCGAACCGCTTCTGATTGACAAGCCACAGGACGACGAATAAAAAAAGAACCTCGCTCTCAGGCGAGGTTCTTTTATAGTGTCAGTGTTACGCAACGTCTTTCTTGCCACGAACAATGTCGTAGATGACGAACCCGAGCACACCACCGATAACTGGTGCGAGCGCGTAGATAGCGTATGACCAACCGCCGAAGGCGTATGCCTGCAGGGTAAGGGCAACTGCTGGGTTAAGAACAGTCGTAGCTGCGATGAAGCCACCAGTTGTAACAATCATGACCGCGATGAACAGGCCAAAACCGGCGCTGAAAGCTGCGCTGAGGCCGTCCTTGAGGCGGTAAGCGTTCGCCATGGCGAAACCGAGGATTGCCGTACCGAGTACTTCAGCGAAGAATGCGTACCATTCCTTACCTTCGATCGCTGCGAGGTTTGCCGCGCTGAAGAGTGCTGGAGCTTGAGTGTACATTGCTTCCGCTTCGGTCGGTTGAACCGCAGCGCCGAGGAATGCCTTCAACGTGAAGAAGGCGACTGCTGCACCAAGGAACTGTACAAGGATGTAGCCGATTGCTCGGAGCCATCCGATACGACGGGTTACCCATGCACCGATAGTAACGGCAGGGTTAACATGTGCACCTGATACGCTGAACGTAAGTAGGACGACACCGGCAAGTGCGAATAGTACAACAAGCGGGCTCCCTTGTCCTGCGATGACTGCTGCTGCGAACAGGAACGTCCCGATGAACTCAGCGGCAAGCGCACGCCATAGGCGAGGCGAGCGAAGTGATGTGTCGACGTGTTGGCCGAGTGACTGCTTGGTGGTGATCGCAGGGACGGTCTTTACGGTCGTTTTAGTCACCTTTGAAGAAGTTACTTTCTTCGCAGGAGCTTTCTTAGTAGTAGAAGCGGCTTTCTTGGTAGCCATATTTTCCCTCCTTATGGTAAATATGACCCCAGTATACCATAAACGGTACAGGGGAAGGCTGTAAGTGCTATAGTATAAGAATGGGTTTATATTTGAAGCAACAAGAAACACGATCTCAATTACAAGAGAAGCTTGCGAAGGAGCTTCAAGAGCGTGCCAAACAAAAGGCGAAGACGTTCGACCAGCCTGACGGCGTCTCGGATACGCGATATCTTGAAAACACGAAACAGACGACGAGTCTTGCTTGGGTCTGGGTCCTGATCGTATTGGCAGCGGTGGGCATTATTATCTGGATTATCACGGCGACGCTTTAGTCGCATTACTCAGTCTGGGTGGCGACCATATGCTACACTAAGCATAATGAACATGTGGGCATCAAGGGACTATAAGCCGCGGGGCGCGACCGCGGGCTTCACAATCGTCGAACTGCTGATTGTCATCGTCGTCATCGCCATACTTGCCACAATTACGATCGTCGCCTATAACGGGATTCAGAATCGTGCGAAAGAGTCATCCGTGCAGTCGGCGGCATCGCAAGTGGCTAAGAAAGTCCTGGCATTCGCACCGCTGAATACAGATATGTACCCGCTCGAGGCCTCGTATCGAACCGACCTCGGGCTTCCTGCCGATACCGACCAACTGACGTATGATTATTTTGTCAGTGATGATCGTAAATCATTCTGTGTATCCACTACGAATACGACAACCAATCCTATTACGGCGTATGCCTCGACACAATCAGGCCAAACCGTATCGGGACGATGTGCGAAGAACTTAGTGGCCAACCCTAGTTTCGAAACACTTTCGGGGGCGAACGTCGTTGGTGTGACGACGTCTGGACGGGTAAGCATAGAATCGTCGGCCATCGGCGTGGTAAACGGGAGCCGCTCCCTTAAGCTGACCGCCACGTACGCTTCGAGCCGGGACACGTTTTCTGATTTAGCAAACTGGGGTGTCCAACCTAATAAGACCTACACGGTGCTCATCAGTTATACATTGGCCGATCCGCTTCCGGCGGCCGGCCCACGGTTCCGCTTTAATATCGGAAACAACGATATGAACTCTCCGGTTGGTACGACACCCGTGGGGACGCGCCAGATATCATGGACGTTCTCTACAGGGAGCTCGGTATCACCATTGAATTTCCTGCGGTTGATGCCGGGAAGCCTTGCAGGTGAACCACCGACATACTTTGACAGCCTGATGATTATCGAAGGCGACCGACCATTACGCTATGGTGATGGCAGTTTGCCGAACTGGTCATGGACCGGTGCTCCGCATGCTTCTTCGTCCTTCGGTCCGTCCACCGCTTTGTAAAGAGAAAAGATTCCTCGCATCTCAAGGGAAATTGTCGTATAATAAAGAGCAATTATGTCTAGCTATGATATTGAGGGTGTGAAGCAAGTTTTGCTTGAGCGAGTCGCGTCAAGCGAGACCCCTCGTGACGTGTTGAAAGCGGAAGAATTCCGCGCATTATATGGGCAGATTGCTCAATTACCGCCAGAAGAAAAGGGCGCTTTTGGTAAGCAGGTCAACGAACTGAAGAATGCGATCGAAGCAGCGATCGAAACCCGTATCGACTTTCTAGAATCAGCCGAAGTAGAATCCATCGATATTACCGCCCCATGGGACGTGAACGGTCGCAAGGCGGAGCTGCTTCCAACTGAAAACGGAACGCAGCACCCCCTCACCAAAGAGCTTGAGACGGTCGTTGATATTTTCACCCGTATGGGCTTCGAGGCGATCGAGTCGCGCCAAATCGACGATGACCACCATATGTTCGGCGCACTGAACTTTCCAGAAGACCACCCAGCACGCGACGGGTACGACACGTTCCGAACTGAAGAAGGATATATTCCACCTGCACACACCTCAACGATGCAGTATCGTATTCTCAAAGCCGGCAAAGAGAAGCTTGAAGCTGGTGGCCAAATTGCAGCGGTCAGCTATGGCCGTGTATTCCGTAACGAAGACGTCGATGCGACGCACGAGCATACATTTTATCAATGTGAAGGCGTCTTCGTAAGCGAGACCGCGACACTTGGTGATATGCTCGGGACGCTCCGAGGATTTTTCGAAACATATTACGGGCAAGCGCTCCGCATTAAAACACAACCGGCATACTTCCCATTCACCGAACCGGGCCTTGAGCTGGCGATCGAGAAGCCAGCAAGTATTGGTGGGAAGCCGGGGCAATGGCTCGAAATGCTTGGGTGTGGCATGATTCACCCGAACGTCTTGAAAGAAGCGGGGATCGACCCAGCAAAATACCAAGGTTTCGCATGGGGCGGCGGTATCGAACGCCTCGTGATGCTCAAATATGGTATTGAAGATTTGCGCCACTTCGAATCAGCACGCCTCGCATTCTTAAGGAAATTTACAGCATGATTATTTCAGTTAACTGGTTGAAAAAATATACGGATATTGACGGCTCGATCGATGAGCTTGCGACGCTGATTGGTGCTCGTCTGGTTGAGATTGAAAGCGTCGAAGACCTCGGTGCTAAGTATAAGGATGTCGTTGTTGCCCGGGTGGTGGAATGTGCACCTCTTGAAGGGTCAGACCATCTGAACGTAACGAAAATCGACGATGGCGGCGTAGCGCACCATGTCGAACGCGATGAAAATGGGCTGGTTCAAGTTGTCTGTGGGGCGCCGAACGTACGCGCCGGCCTGCTTGTCGCATGGCTTCCTCCGGAAAGCGTCGTACCTGAAACATTTGGTACAACCGAGCCGTTCGTTCTGGGTGCTAAGGCACTTCGCGGTGCGATGAGCAACGGTATGCTGGCAAGTGCTCGCGAGCTTGACCTTTACGATGACCATTCTGGTATTCTTGAGCTTGATAAAGAAGCTGCCCCTGGTACCTCGTTCGCACAGCTGTATGAACTAGACGATTACCTGCTTGATATTGAAAACAAATCTTTGACCCATCGTCCTGATACGTTCGGGGTTATCGGGTTCGCCCGTGAAGTCGCGGGTATCCAGGGTAAGCCGTTCTCAAACCCTGACTGGTTGACGCATTTAGTGGCGGACTTTTCAGCCGGCGACGCACTGCAAACGCCATCGGTTCAGATCGAAGACACTAGCCTGTCTGACAGGTTCCAAGCTATTGTCCTTTCGGGTGTAGACGAAACGGCGACGTCACCTATCCAGCTACAAACATACTTAGCACGGAGCGGCGTACGGCCGATCAACGCTTCGGTTGATGTATCGAATTACTTGATGCTTCTTACTGGTCAGCCATCCCACACCTATGATTACGATAAGCTTCGTGCCGTTGCCGGAGACGATTTTACGATTCGTGTTCGTACCGCCCGTCCATCTGAGACGCTGATACTTCTGGACGGTAAAGAGGTGACCCTCGATGAAGCCGATATAGTGATCGCTGCTGGTGATACCGCCGTCGGCTTGGCGGGTATCATGGGCGGTAAAAGTACGCTCGTTGACGAGACTACCCGGGCGGTCGTACTAGAAGTAGCGACGTTCGATCTGTATCATATGCGTTCAAGCCAGATGCGTCATGGTATCTTCTCAGAAGCGGTCACGCGTTTCACGAAGGGCATTCCGGCGCCACTTTCCTCGCCTGTATTGAATGAGGCTGTCAAGCTTCTTGGTTCGCATGCGAAAGCGTCAGTCGCGAGCGCCGTAGCAGACGCTTACCCTGGTCAGCGCGAACCTATAACGGTACGTATCAATCAGGTACGAATCAATGAAATCCTTGGCACGCAGTTTGCTGCTGAGGACATCGCTGAGCTCTTAACGAACGTCGGCTTCGAGGTAGTGTTCGAGGGGCTTGACGCGACCGTCACGGTGCCATACTGGCGCGAGGATATTCACCTGCCAGAAGATATTACCGAAGAAATCGGGCGCCTGGCGGGATACGACACGATTCAGATTACTCTTCCACGCCGCGATTTCACTGCTGTTCGCCCTTCTGCCTTTGATGAGCTCCGATCAAACATACGCACGACGCTTGCCCGAGCCGGCGCGAACGAAGTACTCACGTATAGCTTCGTCCACGGCGACCTGCTGCAAAAGGTAGGCCAGGATACGAACGATGCATACAGGATTACTAATAGTATCAGCCCTGATCTTCAGTACTATCGACAAAGCCTCACGCCGAGTCTTTTGACGCATGTTCATCCGAACGGTAAGGCAGGGTATGGATCTTTCGCACTTTTCGAATGCAATAAAGTCCACCAAAAATCCTTCGGCACGAACGAAGAAGCAGTACCGGTTGAAATCGATAGGGTTGCCCTGGTTCTTTCGGATACGAAGGCGAAGGGTGCCGCCTATTATGCGGCGAAACGCCAACTCGAATACCTTATGGACCAGCTAGGAATCGCCGTGGATTTCGTGCCGCTCGTCGCCCAAGACAGCTTGGCGAAGCCCTTCGAAGTCAAGAGGAGTGCGACGGTATTGAATGCTACGACTGGCGAGGTTATCGGCGTCGTCGGTGAATACACCCGTGCAGTTCAAAAGAACTTCAAACTTCCTTCCTTTACGGCAGGCTTTGAAATAGACCCACGGGCATTACTGCGGGCAGTCGAATCGCTCGGGACGACATACGCGCCGCTGAGTCGGTTCCCTGGTACAGAGCGTGATATTTGTTTCCAGGTTGCTACGACGGTTCCCTATGCCGAAATCGTCACTGCCGCGAATGAGGCAGTGCAACAGACGGGGCTTATTACGAACATAGAGCCTGTCGATATCTACCAAGCGGAGGGTGCCGATACGAAGAACGTGACCATCCGCATCACGCTTGCATCGTATGAAAAGACACTGACTGCAGATGAAGCGAACGAAGTAGTGAATCAGTTAATCAAACAAGTTACCGAAACAACAGAAGGGAAGGTGGTGTAATGGCTGCTACGAAGGCACAACGAATTGGAATCTGGATAATTGCGGTATTTATGGCCGTGGGAACGATCGGCTCATTTGTCGCCATTGTTTTCGCGAACGAGAATCAAGCGACTGACCAGAAGCAGATAAACGACCTGACTGAGAAGTACACGAAGGAAACTGAGGCGTATCAGGCGAAGGTCGATGTACAATCCAAGGAGCTGTCCGACAAATACTTTGCGACATTCAGCCAGTACCAAAGTCGTGCCGGAAGCTTTAATAAAGATGATGTTTCCGAGCTGAAGAAAGAAGACCTTGTCGTCGGTGATGGTGCAGCACTAACCAAAGACTCGACGTTTACCGCCTATTACATTGGCTGGAACCCAAGCGGCAAAGTGTTCGACAGCTCTATTGACGGCGAAGCATTGAAGCAGCCTATCACCGCAGGTCCTGGGTCTGTGATCCAAGGGTGGACCGACGGTGTCGACGGTATGAAAATTGGGGGTATCCGTGAAGTAAGCATTCCGTCGGACTTGGCATATGGTGAGACCGGGCAGGGTGAAGATATTCCTGCTAATACGCCGCTTAAGTTCGTTATCTTTGTCATTCCTACACCTGAAAAAATACCTGAACCAGAAATTCCTCAGCAATTACTTGACTACTACCAGACTGGGAGGCTCCAATAATGGAAACAAATATACGTGATGTAGTGATGATCGGTGCGGGGCCGAGCTCGCTGACGGCAGCAATTTACACGACCCGTGAAGACATCGATACTGTCGTCTATGAAAAGGCGACTATCGGGGGAATGGCAGCTATTACGGACAAGGTCGACAACTATCCTGGATTTCCTGATGGTATTGAAGGTATGCAGCTTGCTGGATACCTTGAAAAGCAAGCGGAGCGATTCGGTGCGCACATCGATTTCGGTGAAGCTTCGGCTATCCGTACGGAAGGTAAATATAAGGTCATTACAATTGATGGACAGGATGTCACAGCTAAAGCGGTCTTGATTGCGACGGGAAGTGACTATAAGAAGCTGGGCGTTCCTGGTGAAAAAGAGCTCTATGGTCGAGGCGTGCACTACTGTGCGACATGCGACGGTGCATTCTACCGTGATCGAACACTGGTAGTTGTCGGTGGAGGTAATTCCGCTCTTCAGGAAACAATTTTCCTTACCCGCTACGCAACACATATCGACCTGCTTGTACGCAGTACTATTAAGGCAAGTGATGTTCTTCAGCATGAACTTCAGAAATATATCGATGATGGCAAGGTGACTGTCCACTTAGAGACGACGACTGACGAGATCATCATCGAAGAGGGGCGTGCTGCCGGCGTCCGTGTGACCGAGCAAGGGGTGCCAACGGAAATTAAGACTGACGGCATTTTCGTATTCGTCGGTCTTCTTCCGAACACTGGTTTCCTCGCTGAAAGCGGTATTGAACTTGATGAGGTAGGGTTGATTAAGACTAACGCCCACATGGAAACCTCAATGAGCGGAGTCTTCGCAAGCGGTGATGTAAGGAGTGGTGCGACTATGCAGATCGCTAGTGCGGTAGGTGAGGGTGCGTCTGCGGCGCTTGCTATCCGCGAATATCTTGATGAGTTTGACCGCGCCGCTTAGGCGACGTCGGTTTCGATAAACCGTTCTAGTTGTGAAATAATGCGCTCGTCATCGGTTTCGATGGCGATTTCGCGTGTCCCGAGGAGTACGCCGGTATAGGCGAAATTATGTGATCCGCTGATTGCGACGCGTCGACCATCTTCCATGGTAAAGATGATGAACTTCGCGTGCAGATAGGTCGGCTTTTGGTAACTCGTCTTCAAACGGCTGAGGAATTGGCTGACGGTAAGTACGAGTTTATTCAGCCCGTCCGCCTGCTGCGGACGATTGAAATACAATGTCGCCGGGCGCTTTTTGAGGATACGCGCCAGTTTACCTGTAGGGCAGTATTGTGACACGAACGTGATATGGCTTGCTTGTTCTGCCAGCTCACAGGCACGGCGATAAATGACGGATTGCCCGATGATGCCGCCATCAATAAGAACGGTCATATCGCCATGTTCGTAGGCGACGCTTGGGTAATTCGAAGTAAGTTTTTCGGCCGCTTGGAGGCGCTTTTGCTCTTCCGTCAGTCGATCGGCAAGTTTCGCATCCTGAAGGGTGAACATATAATCGACGTTATCAATACCTTCCTGGTACATATTGACGCCGCCGAAACTGAAGATCGTATCATCGACGATACACCACTTACTGTGCGTGCGCCCATTGAAGACAGTAATACGAGCACGGCCGAGCCAAGAAAACTTTACCCCGGAGCGTTTCAGTATTTTTACCATACGGTTCGTATTGCGGGCACCGGGGCTATAATATTTGACCGGTAGAAAGCCACCGCTGACTTCGCCAAAGGTAAAGACGTCCGCTGCGACCACAACCTCGACCCCGCGCTTCGCCGCGCTTTCCAATGCGCTGATAAGTTCATGCGTATTCTGGTGGTCGGCAATCACCATCGACAGTAAGTAGATTCGCTTCGTAGCGGATTCCATCGCCTTGGCGGCCTGGCTGACGTATTCGGTGGGAGATATAAGCTTCATTCGAGTTCCGATTATATACGGTTTGGAAGAAAACTGCTAAAATTAGGCAAGTAGATACGAAAAGGAGGCCTATGGCATACGCAGAAGTTACCCCTGGTGACATTGAAGGTGGCGTGGTAAACGTCATCATTGAAATCCGAAAAGGTGAACGGAACAAATACGAATTTGATAAAGAGACCGGTCGTCTGTTTCTTGACCGTGTAAACGGAACGACGCTCGGATACCCAAGTGACTACGGGTATATTCCTGGTACGTTGTGTGAAGACGGTGACCCGCTCGACGCGTTACTGCTCATCGACGAATCAGTCCCTCACGGAACGGTCGTCCCATCGCGTCCGATCGGCGTGCTGTACTTTGAAGATGATGGCGAGATGGACGAGAAGTTGATCGTCGTTCCTGCTGATGATGTCAGCAAGGATCACATCAAAGAATTAGATGATCTCGGTGAGAACTTCAAGAAAGTCATTGAACATTTCTACAGCCATTACAAGGACTGGAAGAAGGACTGGAACGGTGTGGACGGCAAGCTTCACGGCTGGGGTGACGCTACCGCGGCTAAGAAAGTGGTCGACGAATCAATCGCTCGCGCGAACTAGTTCTCTTCAGTTTGAGGCGCACCGGAAGAAGCCCGCTTACGGCGGGTTTTTTCACGCATGATCGCCGCCGCGTGGCTGATACTCTCAATAGCGCCAACTTTTCTTAGCTGGGCACGAAGTTTCGTACGGGCATGCGTGGTAGAAACGAGGTCTTGCCAGCTGGCTTTCGGCGTAGAAGTCTTACGGGTGATAACTTCGACAACATCACCATTCTGTAGTGGTTTATCGAACGGATGAATCGAACCGTTTACGCGGAAACCATAGGTATGCTTTCCGATGTCGCTGTGTACTAGGTACGCGAAATCGAGTGGAAACGCCCCTTCTGGTAAGTTATAAATGTCGCCTTTAGGGGAATACACGAAGATACGATTACCGAAAATATCGACATTCAGCTGTGATTCGGGGATTTCTTCGCCGCTTCGCAGCTTCGTGGCGATTTCTTGCAACTGAGTGATCCATTGCATGTGGCTTGGAAGTACAGCACTTGCTTTGCCACGGGTGTAGTCTTTAGAGGTTTTCTGCTCGTGGTAGTGGAAACTGGCGGCAAGCCCGCGTTCAGCGAATTCGTGCATCTCGTAGGTCCTGATTTGAAACTCGACGATTTGCTTCGAGGGGGTAATGACGGTCGTGTGTAAACTTTGATACCCGTTCGGCTTCGGCACGGAAATGTAATCTTTGATGCGGGCAATCATCGGCTGGTACAAGGTGTGTAGTATTCCTAATACCCTATAGCAATCTTCTTTGCTTTCTACGATTACGCGGAGTGCCATAAGGTCGTAAATATCGTCGATATTTTTATCAACCTTCAGCAACTTTTTGTGCAGGCTGTAAATACTTTTTACACGACCGTTGATTTCGTGGGGTATATGTTGTTCCTTCAGCGTACGTTCGACTTCGTTGCGGACTGTACCAAGCTTACGCGTGCTGCGGCCGAGACGTTTACGCATGAGGTTCTGCAACTTTTGGAACTCAGCCGGATCCAGGTAGCTGAAGGCAAGCTCTTCAATCTGCATACGAACACGCCCCATACCAAGCCTGTCGGCCATGGGTGCGAAGACTTCAAGGCTTTCGCGAGCGATTTTCTTTTGCTTCTCTTTGGTCATGTGCTGTAGTGTTTGTAGGTTATGGAGACGGTCGGCAAGTTTGATGATAATGACCCGTACATCCTGACCGATAGCAATCAGTAGTTTTGAGAGGTTATCTTTCGTTTGGGGGAGATATTCAGTGAGGTCCTGCATGCCGGCGCGAGCTTGGGAAACTTTCGTGACTCCATCAACTAAAAAGGCGACGTCCTTCCCGAAAAGTGACTCGATAGTCTCGAGGGATATGTCCGTATCCTCGACCGTATCGTGGAGGACCCCGGCGATGATGGTATCGATATCCATACCCCAATCAACTAAAGTGGAGGCGACCGACAAAGGGTGAATGATATACGGCTCACCACTTTTTCGTTTCTGGCCTTTATGTGCTTTGGTGGCGATATCGACGGCGTGCTCTAACTCAAGCAACTGCTCGTCTTCATAAAACGGTTTCGCACGCTCTAGGAGCTCACTCTTTTTCATATTCCTAGTATACGAAAGTTTGTCCCCGAGGGGTAGTATGGTATATAATGACCCTAAATAGTGCTAATGGTTTAAAGGAGTGGGCCGTATCATGGCAAAAACGAACATTGCAATTAATGGGTTCGGACGAATCGGACGAAACGCATTTAAATTAGCCTTCGATCGAAGTGACCTTGAAGTCGTTGCAGTGAACGATCTTACGGACACGAAGACGCTCGCATACCTTTTGAAACACGACAGCAATTACGGCACGTACACCCATGAAGTCGGCTATGATGAAACGGGTATCATCGTCGATGGAAAACACATTAAAGTGATTGCCGAAAAAGACCCGGCAGCCCTACCGTGGGGCGAATTGAACGTTGGCTTGGTCATTGAGTCTACCGGTCGTTTTACTGATAAGGAATCGGCCGAACTCCATATAAAAGCTGGTGCGAAGCGGGTTGTGATCAGTGGACCTTCGAAGAGCGATGGCGTTGATACGATCGTCCTTGGTGCAAATGAAGACAAGGTTGAGGGTGCAAGCCATGTGATCAGCAACGCAAGCTGTACGACCAACTCACTTGGTGCGGTCATGGCGGTACTTGATGCTGAATTCGGCGTACAGAAGTCACTTCTGACGACGGTGCATAGCTACACAGCCAGCCAAGCGCTTCAGGATGCACCCGCAAAAGATCTGCGAGAGGGACGCAATGCAGCTGAAAATATCGTTCCCACGACGACTGGCGCCGCGATTGCTGTCACGAAGACACTTCCGCAGCTCGAAGGTAAGTTTGATGGACTGAGTATCCGTGTACCGACTCCGGTGGTGTCAATCAGTGACGTCACAGTGGTGCTTGAGCGCGATGTAACGGTCGAGGAAATTAATAGCGCATTCAAAAAAGCTGCTTCGGAACCGTACTACCAGGGTATTCTTGGGGTAAGTGAAGAGCCACTCGTGAGCCGTGACTATATCGGTAACAGCCACTCAGGCGTCGTAGACTTACTTTTGACGAAGGTGGTCGGCGGCAATCTCGCCAAGGTAATGGTATGGTACGACAACGAATGGGGATATTCTAATCGCCTGGTCGAACTTGTCGCAGATGTCGCTAAGAGCTTGCAGCGCCAAGCCTAAACCGCTTATACTTGAGGTACTATGAAGATTTACTTGGGCGCTGATCATCAAGGCTTTCACCTTAAGGAAGAAGTGTTTGCCTATTTGAGCAAGCACGGCTATGAGGTCGAAGATGTTGGGGGGGTCACTCCTGATCCTAACGACGATTTTCCAACCTTCGCCCAAGCGGTCGCTTTAAAAGTGATTGGAAGTGACGACAGCGACCCACGAGGGATATTACTCTGTGGTGGCGGACAAGGTATGGCAATGGCGGCAAACCGCTTCCGTGGTATTCGGGCAAGTGTCATTTGGGATGCTTTCGAAGCGAAGATGACCCGGAATGACAACGACAGTAACGTGCTTTCATTGCCGTCCCGTATCTTCAATGAACTTGATGATGCGGCGTGGCAAGGTGTTATTGAAACATGGTTAAACACTCCGTTTGCCGGTGCAGTCCGGTACAAACGTCGTAACGCTGAATTGGATGAACTTTCCTAATGAGTATGATTGTACCAACGATAATGGCGGAGACTCTCGATCAATACCGTGAGTCGCTACAGGTATACCAGGCATTTGCCCGACGCTTGCATATCGATATCAGTGACGGTGAATTTGCACCGACGTTTCTATTAGGTGAGTCGCAATTATATTGGCCGGAAGGGTGGGACATCGATATTCATGCGATGGTCGCTCGTCCTTCGGAACATATGGCGCAATTCTTGCAGCTCAAGCCAAGCATGGTGATTCTTCATGCGGAAACTGGTGAAGATACGCTCGCCCATATCGCAACGTTGAAGCAAGCGGGTATTCGGGCGGGGATCGCACTATTGAAGACCACTGTCCCTTCGACGGTTGAAGAGGTTATTAAGGCGGCCGATCATGTTATGATTTTCTCTGGAGATCTGGGCCATAACGGCGGTACAGCAAGTATGATGCAACTTGAAAAAGTACGCTTGATTAAAAAAATCAAGCCAGATGTAGAAATAGGATGGGACGGAGGTGTAGACCTCGAAAATGCGTACACGCTTACGCAAGGCGGCGTTGACGTGCTCAACGTTGGGGGTGCCATCGCCTCGGCAGAACTTCCCTCTGATGCATACCAAGCACTGGTAAAAGAAATTAACAAGCGAGGGGTCATTTAATATGGTGCAGCTGACAATTCCGCAGATCGAGCAGAAGGCGAACGAGATTCGCAAAAGCATCATTACGATGCTCCAAGCAGCCGGTAGCGGGCACAGTGCTGGGCCTCTTGGATTGGCCGATATCTTCGCGGCCCTCTACTTTAATGTGTTAAATATCCGACCGGAAGAGCCTGAATGGGAGGGTCGTGACATATTCTTCTTAAGTAATGGCCATACGGTACCGGTACAATATGCGGCCATGGCCGAGGCGGGCTACTTTGATAAGCAGGAGCTCCTGACGCTTCGAAAATTCGGTTCACGACTTCAGGGGCACCCTGAAAGGGAAAAACTCCCTGGGCTTGAAAATACCAGCGGTCCATTAGGAAGCGGCCTGTCACAAGCGGCTGGATATGCATATAGCCTTCAGTATCTCGACCAGAATCCGCACCGCTTCGTGTATGTCATGATGGGCGATGGAGAGCTGGACGAAGGCAATATATGGGAAGCGGCGATGTTCGCTGGAAAATACAAGTTGTCACAGCTGGTTGGATTTATCGACCGTAATAATATTCAGATCGACGGGACGACTGAAGATGTTATGCCGCTGGAAGACCTGAAAGGTAAATGGGAAGCATTTGGCTGGCACGTCCTGGAGATCGACGGCCATAACGTCGAAAGCATCATTGATGCGTGTAGCCAAGCTCGGGCGATCACCCACCGTCCGACGGTCATCATCTCACATACGATTCCGGGTAAGGGTGTAGACTTTATGGAATATAACTATAAATGGCATGGCATTCCGCCAAACGCTGAACAGGCAAAGGAAGCGCTTGAAGATCTCCGTACGCTCGGGGGGAAGATTACCCACGAAGGAGCTGGTGTATGAGTTACGCATTAAACCCGAAGGTATATGATGACGATGTGCAGTACGAGCCAATCCGGGCCGGGTTTGGCCGCGGGCTTGTCAAAGCTGGCGAGTCAAACGAAGCAGTTGTCGCGCTGTGTGCTGACTTAACGGAAAGTACCCAGATGCACCTGTTCCGCGAAGCGTTTCCAACGCGTTTCATTGAAATCGGTATCGCCGAGCAGAATCTTGTCACTGTTGCGAGTGGGCTCGCACGCGCCGGTAAGGTTCCGTTCACGAGCAGCTATGCAGCATTTAGCCCTGGGCGTAACTGGGAGCAAATACGGACGACCGCCGCTCTAAACAATCAGCCAGTAAAGGTCGTTGGTTCGCATGCTGGCGTGAGCGTGGGTCCTGATGGCGCGACCCATCAGATGCTGGAAGACATTGCTCTGATGCGTGTTCTACCGAACATGGTAGTGGTTGCACCTGGCGACAGTATCGAGGCGGAAAAGGCGACACAAGCTATCGCGCAAAACGGTAAGCCGACATATCTGCGCCTTGCGCGTGAGAAAACCCCAATTTTTAGTACTGCTGAGTCGCCGTTTGTGCTTGGAAAAGCATATGTACTTCGAGACGGGCATGATGTCGCATTGTTCGGTACGGGCACGATGACCTACCAACTACTTATCGCGGCTCAATTATTAGCCAAAAAAGGCATCGAAGCGGAAGTGGTGCATGTTCCTACTATCAAGCCGCTTGATGAACAGGTGCTCCTTGCCGCAGCGAAGAAAACAGGTCGGGTGGTCACTGCTGAAGAAGCACAGGCTGCTGGCGGCTTCGGAAGCGCGATCACTGAGCTTTTGACGGAGAAACTTCCTATGCCTGTGAAGCGCATAGGAATGAATGACCGTTTCGGTGAATCCGGTTCACCGAGCGAGCTGATGGATTATTTCGGATTGAGTGGTGAAAAAATCGCTGAGAATCTTACGGATTGGCTCGAAGATACCCCACGCTACCACCAGTAGCTTAAATGACTGACATATCTTTCAGTATCGCCTCTAGCGCTTCGACCGACGTGAATTGTATGGTCTGGGCACCCAGTTCGCGTGCGGCGAAAAGATTTTCTTCTCGGTCATCAATATAGATAACTTCTTCTGCGGTTGCCCCGAGCGCTTCGAAGCTCGCCGTAAATATACCCGGCTGCGGTTTGATCATACCAACTTCCGAAGACAAAGTGATTTGATCAAAGATATCAGTTATACCGGCCTCATTTAATAGGGTACGAACTTTCTGGGAACCGTTCGATATCAAACCGATGGAGTAGGAAGTGAGAGACGAGCGTATCAGGTGAATCAGCTGCGCGTTGAGCGGTTCGTGGTCTGTAAAGGCTGCACGTACTGTTTCGAGGGATTCGTTCGAACGGCCTGCAAGCAGGGCAAAAAACTCCTCATGGTCAATTGCGCCGCTATCCAACTTTTTAGCAAACTCGTCATAGTCACCGGTACGGGTAAGGTTATGCCGATGGAGCCATGCGTCGTACGGGTCGCTCAGGAATACGCCGTAAAAGTCGAAAATGAGTGTCGTGACAGTTGACATTATAGAGCCAGTATAGCACTTCTCCTGAGGATGCTTTTGGTAAGCGTTAGTGGTATACTACTCGTATAGTAATAAGGAGCTTCGTGGGCATGGGCCTTAGTATTCAAGAAATTCGTGATAATACCCTTCGTGCGCGTCATCTGATGCAACGATCTCGCCAGCAGCATTTCGCTGTCGGCGCATTTAATGTTGATAACCAAGATACGCTTATCGCGATTGCACGGGCCGCGCAAAAGAAAAATTCGCCCGTACTCGTAGAGGTGACGCATGACGAGATTAGCGCGATCGGTGCGGATAATATCCGCGACATGGTCGATAATTACAAGCGAGAATATGGGATTGAAATATATATCAACCTCGATCATAGTCCATCCGTAGAGGCTGCCAAGCAAGGTATAGATGCCGGCTTTGAGTTCATTCACATAGATATCTCACAGGCGAACCACGAAGCGACTGACGATGAGATCATTCGTGCCACTAAAGAAGTCGTCGAGTATGCGAAGTTTACCGGTGCACTGGTTGAAAGTGAGCCGCACTACTTCGGGGGTTCATCAAACCTTCACACCGAAGCGATTGACTACGAAGAAATTAAGAAAACGTTTAGCACACCCGAGGGTGCAAAGGCGTTCGTCGACGCGACCGGTATCGACACCTTCGCGGCAGCCATAGGAAACCTTCACGGTAAGTACCCTGTGCCTAAGGAGCTTGACCTTGAGCTTCTGCAGCGCGTGCGTGACGCGATTGATATTCAGATCAGCTTACATGGGGGAAGCGGTACACCCGGGCACTACTTCGCGGAAGCAGCGAAGATAGGAGTCAGTAAGGTAAACATCAACAGTGATATGCGCTACGCATTCCGCACGGGTCTTGAAAAAGTCTTAGCTGATAATCCCGACCAATATGCCGTCGTAAAGATCATGGAGCCGGTCCGTCAAATGGTACAGGCGGTCGTGGAGGAGAAAATCGACGCCCTTGGGTCCGCGGGAAAAGCGGTCTTGTAGCGGGATAGAGAAAAATAGAGCCAAATCGGCTCTATTTTTTTGATTCAATAGCGGCAAGCAGCGAGGTGAATGAAGCTTGGAATTTTTCGACGCCTTCGGTTTCAAGCTTCTGGCTAACGTCTGCGAAATCGATACCGACAGCACGAAGCGCTTGAACCGTATCGAGGGCTTCTTTCAAGTCGGAGAGGCGTATACTATGGGCATCTTCTGGCAGATGGTCGAGGATTTTCTCGATTGTCTCTTCGGGAAGAGTGTTCACTGTATATGGTGCAATTAATCCTGATACGTAGAGGAGGTCATCATACGCTGGATTTTTCGTTGACGTAGAGGCCCACAGGACTCGCTGCACCCGGGAATCACTAGGCTCGACGACGGCCGCCTTGGCAAAGGTGTCAAGGAAGATGTCGTACGCAAGTCGCGCCTGTGCGATGGCCGCCTTGCCCTTTAACGCTAAAGCTTCGGGGGTATTGATAGCATCAAGCCGGGCATCTACTTCCGTGTCGACTCGGCTGATGAAGAATGATGCAACGCTTCGTGCAGGGTTGGTACTTCCGAGCAAGTGAGTCTCGGCGTGTGCTTCGGCAACTTTTTGGTAATCGCTCAAACTGAAGATAAGGGTGACGTTGACGTTGATGCCCTCTTGGAGCAGCGTATGTATGACAGGGATGCACTCGTCAGTCGCGGGTACCTTGATCATCAGGTTCGGTGCGTCGACCTCTTGCCAGAGCCAACGGGCTTGTTCGAGGGTTTTTTCTGCGTTATGGGCCAAGGCTGGCGAGACTTCTAAGGAAACGTACCCGTCCTCACCGCTACTTTCTGTCCAAACAGGAAGCAGGATAGCGGCAGCAGACTTTATATCGTCAATGATAATTTTCCAATAGATTTGCTCGGTCGAAAGGCCTTCGTATGCCAACCGTTTAATTTGTTCGTCGTATAGCGAACTACCTGTTATAGCGTGCTCAAGAATAGTCGGATTAGAAGTGACACCACGGATGCCCTGCTCGACATACGCGTGTAACTTACCCGAATTAATGAGATCTCGGCTCAAGTTGTCGAGCCAAGGGCTCTGCTTCAGTGGCCGGTAAAGTCGGTGAAGGTTTGACATTTGTAATTAGTATAGCAGGTACGGTATCATAATGCATATGGTTAAAATATGTGCTCTGGGTGCGGCTTCTCAAGATGTTTTCTTATCAGGAAACGGTATTCGCGCCCAACTGGATCCAAGGACCAACGAATACGTCGAAGAATTCACGCAGGACTTTAAACTTGGCGCTAAAATAGGCGTCGATACGGTGGTTTTTGCGACCGGGGGTGGTGCGACCAACGCTGCGGTGACTTTTGCGCGTCAAGGAATCGAAAGCAGTTTCATCGGTAAGGTTGGCAATGACTTGGCTGCCCACGGGGTATTGGATGAGCTGGATAAAGAGCACGTCGACACAAGCCTTGTGATTCAAGAAACAACCCTGGGCACGCAGTACTCGACAATTTTGTTAGCAGACAACGGTGAACGGACGATCCTCGTCTATCGAGGTGCGGCAAACTCGCATACCCCAGAGAATTATCAGACGGTTAACTTCGAAGGGTTCGATTGGCTGTACGTCTCTTCATTCGCTGGCGCTATGGACGCGTTGAGTGTCATCTTTGAACGCGCTAAGGCTGCCGGGGTGAAGATTGCTTTTAATCCTGGGGAGGCGGAACTTAGGGAGCCGGAAAAGTTAAAAGGCTTGCTTGATGAAGTCGATATCTTGGTCGCGAATAAAGAAGAAGCGGCGAAGATTGTAGAGGGCGAGTCATTAGAGGAACTTGCGCGTCACGCGACGTCGTACGTTTCTGTTGCGATCATCAGTGACGGGCCAAACGGGGTTGTCGGTACGGATGGAAAAAGCGTCGTAACGGCCGGGATGTACGAAGATGTACCAGTGATCGATCGCACCGGTGCAGGGGATGCGTTCGGGTCAGGATTCCTTAGCCATTATGCGCAGGGTAACTCGTTGAAAGATTCTATCGTGTTCGCGAGTGCTAACTCGACATCGGTCGTTCAATATGTAGGAGCAAAAGAAGGTATTTTACGGGCAGATGTAACGCTGCACGATATGCCGTTGACGGAAAAGGAGTATTAGGGTGGCAAAGTTTTTACGGGATTTATTAGACGCTGAGGAGCCAATTTTCACGGAATCAATCCGGCAGCTTGAAGAAGTGAGCGGTCGAACGGGTGCAGACGCCAAGCTGATTGGTGACATTACTTCTAAGGCGCACGAAAGCATGCGTGCCTTAGGGTTGAACCCGGCGGCTTCAACCGGCGAAGAAGTATACCAAGCACTTCTTGGCCGCGTCGAGCTGGACATGGCCCGACTGACGAAAATCATTGGCGCGAAAGATTCGGAAGATGTCCGCCATCTTGTTCCGTTCATGATCGATGCGGCGAACGGGGTAAAGTTCAACCGTACGGTCTTTGTGCTGAAGCGTGAAAAAGCCAAGGAATTTCTACGTGCCATGCCCCCTAAGCAGCTACTTGCAAAATTGGGCTACGATGACGTCGAATCAATGTTCGCAGGCGAAGACTTCGATGAAATCTACACAGCGCTCCGGTTCTCAGAGGGCCCTGAATGGTTGACGGGCTACAATGAGCTCTTCAAGACGGTGACGCCGGATGACTACGAAGAACGTGACATCCGAATCATTCAGATGGATCACGATAAGTACGTCGACCTTGCCGCACATTTCGTTCAAAAGAAACTTCACAACGTCACACACACCAAGGAAATGGGGACGATCGTCGTCGTCCCGATGCATGCGCGAAAAATGCGGGGTCTGGTGTTGAAGACACTTCCGCTGTTGTTGCACTACATGAATGAAGTGAAGTTGTATTCGACGTTCTTTAAACTCAAGAGCGCCAAGCCGCATTTCGGTGAGACAGTGGTAAATACGTTAATCGCCGACCCGGGTACCGGAAGCCAGATGGTAGGGAAGCGGGTGCACTGGCGCGTTATTCAGCGGTACCTCGGCCGTCATAAAGAAGATAGCATTGAGACGGTGGCGTTTGAGCCGCATGTCCAACCTGAGGATCTCCACTGGCGTCGTGCTGAGGATCTTCTCTATCAAATTGACCCTGAACTAGAATTTTGGAAAGATCGTGACTACGTCGGGCTTAACTATGACGGTTTCCCGGTCGCATTCAACTTGTTCGATGTGAGCTTCGCTTATTCCAACAAAGAGCCGTACGCCGGCCGTTACGCATATCATTTCCGTGAAAGCCTTTGGAACGAACTCTTTGTTCGATACATGGGCTTCAAGAATCTCGCCGATCAAGTATTGGCGCAGCTTGATAACGATATGATCGCTCCTGAAAAGCTGCCCGTGACAAAGCCTAAGGCGAAGCCGTCACGTATCCGTAAGGATAAGACCGATAAGAACCTGCTTATTCGCCAGCGATTGATCGATGCTGCCGAGGGTCGACTCGATACGGTGGTAGACGAGTTTGAAGCCGTATTCGACCTGCTCGCTAAATACGAAAAGACCGTGACTATTTTCGGCTCGGCCCGTAAGCCACAGGATGATGACATCACTATGGGGGCATACGATATGGCTCGCCGTCTATCGAACGAAGGTTTCGCGGTCATTACCGGTGGTGGCCATGGTGTCATGGAAGCCGCGAACCGTGGGGCCTATGAAGCAGGGGGACATTCGATAGGGCTAAATATTCAGCTTCCAATGGAACAGACCTTAAATGAATACACTACCGAGAACTTCGAGTTCGCGCACTTCTTCGGCCGTAAGGTTGCGATGACGCTTGATTCGAGCGCATTCATTTACTATCCTGGCGGCTTCGGTACGTTCGATGAACTATTTGAAATCCTTGCTTTGATGCAGACCAAGAAAATAGACCGTACACCTATCGTACTCGTAGGAAGTGATTTCTGGCGGCCGTTCGATAGCGCGATCCGTGAGGTCATGCTCGACCGATATCAGACAATTGGGTATGAGGATACGGAGTTGTATCGCATCTACGACAATTACGATGATGTCGTCGCGTACATCAACGAAGAGTACCGCAAGAATCGCTAAGCGGGCTTTACAGCTTTGTGACAAACGATTATTCTGATAGTAATTAAGCGCGAGGAACTATGGCGGAAAACAAGGGTAGGCGAATTGTAATAACAGCAATATCGGTAGCGGTATTGCTTCTTGCGGTCGTTGGCGCGGTGGTACTGGCGCGTGTCATAGCTGGATCAGGGGAAGACGACCCGTATGCGAAGTCCGAAGTGCCTGTAGAACGACAAGAAACACCAACATCCTCTACGCAAGAGCCTGAACCGGATACGCCATCCCAACCGAACCAAAACGAAACTATCAGCCCTGATGACGTTTCGACAATCGTCGTTGCGCCGCTTAGTATAGAGGTGTCGTACATGAAAGGTGTAGGCGGGTTTGAATACGCAATCCTACGCACCCCAAGCGGAACTGAATATGTAGAGTTCCGAAATGCGAGTCTTGTGGGGACGAAATGTACCGATGATGAAGGTACCTTCGCTGCAATCACGAAGAATCCCTCAAAGGCCGAGCAGGAAACCCAAGACAAACAAGTGACCGTTTCGGGAACGATATACGGGTTGTCATTATCTGCGGCGACCTGCACGAGCGACCCTGATTTACTCAAGCAATATCAAGATGCTTTCAGCAAACCATTCTCCCTTTTGAAAGCGACGAGTTAGCAACACTTTCAGCCCGCTTGCATTACTTGCTATAATAAGAGGTAATGAGTCAGAAGTTTGAATTGAATAGTCAGTACCAACCGACGGGTGATCAACCGACAGCTATTGCCCAATTGGTAGAGGGTCTTGATAAAGGTGAACGGGAGCAGACACTGCTTGGTGTGACCGGCTCTGGTAAGACATTCACTATGGCAAATATCATTGCGAACCAGCAGGCCCCCGCACTGGTGCTCGCGCACAATAAGACGCTTGCTGCGCAGCTGTACAGCGAGTTCAAATCATTCTTTCCGAATAACGAAGTACATTACTTCGTCAGCTACTTCGATTACTACCAGCCGGAAGCGTATATTGCCAGTAGCGACACGTACATCGAGAAAGACAGTAAGATCAACGACGAAATCGACCGTTTACGCCATGCTGCGACGACGGCATTACTGACGCGTCGTGACACGATCATTGTTGCGAGTGTGAGCTGTATTTACGGCATCGGTTCACCGGAAGACTACTCTGATATGTCCATTCTTATCAAAAAAGGTGAACGTCGCCAGCAAGACAAGTTCGTTCGCTTGTTGACGGATATCCAGTATCAGCGAAACGATATCGACTTCCACCGCGGAACGTTCCGCGTCAAAGGCGACATCGTTGATGTGTTCCCGGCAGGAAGTGACGTCGCGTATCGGGTTGATTTCTTCGGTGATGAAGTCGAACGGATTACTCGGATCGACCCCCTCACTGGTGAAATATTAGGTGAACCTGATCAGATTAGTGTCTTCCCAAGCAGTCACTATGTTACACCGAAGCAGAAACTGGAACGTGCCGTTGAAAATATCAAGCAAGAGTTTGAAGAACGAATGGATTTCTTTGAGAAGCACGAAAAGTATCTGGAAGCTCAGCGACTTGCCCAACGTACAAAATATGACATCGAGATGCTCGAAGAAACCGGTTTTGTAAAGGGGATCGAAAACTACAGCCGATATCTGACGAACCGTGAGCCAGGCGAGCAACCGGCTACCTTGCTGGACTATTTCCCGGATGACTTCCTATTATTCGTCGATGAGAGCCACATGACCCTCCCGCAGGTACGTGGTATGTACAATGGTGACCGAGCTCGCAAGGAAGTATTGGTTGAGCATGGGTTCCGTCTTCCAAGTGCGTTAGATAACCGTCCGCTTAAGTTCGACGAATTCGACCGTCATATCCATAAAGCCATTTACGTATCGGCGACTCCTGCCGAATACGAACTAACCCATAGCCCTGAGCCTGTGCAGCAGATTATCCGCCCGACGGGGCTGATTGATCCTGAAATTATCGTCCGTCCGACCGATGGTCAGGTTGACGATTTGATCGCTGAAATCCGTGACCGTGTCGCCAAGGGACAACGCGTACTCGTGACAACCTTGACGAAGCGCATGGCCGAAGACCTCTCGACCTACCTGTTGGAACTTGATATCAAAACGGCCTACATTCACAGTGAAGTCGACACGTTGGAGCGCAGCGATATTCTTCGCGATCTTCGTACGGGTATATATGACGTGCTCGTCGGTATCAACCTGCTCCGTGAAGGGCTCGACCTTCCGGAAGTAAGCATGGTAGCGATTCTTGATGCCGACAAAGAAGGGTTCCTTCGTAGCACGAGCGCCTTGATCCAGATTATCGGGCGCGCAGCTCGGCATGTAGAAGGAAAAGTATATATGTACGCCGATTCCATAACTGATTCCATGAAGCGAGCAATCGAAGAAACCGACCGGCGTCGAGGGATACAGCAGGCATATAACGAAGAGCATGGCATTACTCCTACGAGTGTCGCCAAGGCAATTGATGAAGGCCTTAGGGCAATTATTCCGAAGAAAGAAGACGACAAGCCGAAGCTTGATCTTAAAAAGATTCCGAAGGACGAATATGCCAGCCTCATCAAGGACCTCAGTGCTCAGATGGATCTTGCCAGCGCGAACCTTGAATTTGAAAAAGCGGCCGAGCTTCGTGACGTGATTGCTGAAATTAGAGAGAAAATGTAGTTTTACGGTGTTACGATAATGAAAACGGTATATAATTGTTGAAGTATGACACAGATCACTCCTGACGAAGTGCGACACCTTGCACAACTGAGTAGCTTGCAGCTTGATGACACCGAAGCGGAATCGCTTCGCGTCGACCTCGAGAATATCCTTGGATACATCACTCAGCTTTCCGAATTAAACACCGATGGGGTAGAGCCTACCTATCAAGTGACCGACCTAGAGAACGTATGGCGTGCCGACGAGGTAGACGATTACGGGACAGGCCGTGATGAGTTGATTGCCTTGGCACCGGATGCTGAAAACGAGCAGATTAAAGTACCGAAAGTATTGTAGTATATGGGACGAATCGCAGACTATTTAGGACGAACAGCCCGCCAAAATGTAGAGGAAGCTCTTCAGAAGGCTCGGGCGAATGAAGATTTTCACGCGTTGCTTTCGTTGACCGAAGAGCGTGCGCTTGAACGGGCTGACCTGATTGATAAAGGTGAAGTCACCGGCAGGTTGGCGGGTATTCCTTTTATCGCAAAAGATAACTTTTTGACGCTGGGTGGCACGACGACGGCGGCGAGTAAATTCCTCGAAAATTTTGAAGCTCCACTGCAGGCGACAGCTATCCAAAAGTTGGAAGCCGAAGGGGCGATTTGTATTGGCAAGGCGAACCTTGACGCGTTCGCCCATGGTGGAAGTACGGAAAACTCGGCATATGGTCCGACGAAGAATGCGGTCGACACGACGAGGGTTGCCGGTGGAAGTAGCGGCGGATCAGCGGTAGCCGTCGCATTGGATATCGTACCGTTTACTCTTGGTACTGACACTGGCGGATCTATCCGTCAACCTGCCAGCTTCAACGGCGTGGTGGGTATAAAGCCGACCTACGGGACGGTAAGCCGGTACGGAGTCGTCGCGATGGCCAGTAGTACTGACACGATTGGGGTACTTGCAAGCACTGCGGAAGATGTGGAGATCGTCATGGATATTCTGAGCGGACAGGACCGTAAGGATATGACGACGCTGCCAGATTTTTTTGCGCCGACCGGGCTGGATACTCCGAAGCGCATCGGTGTCATTAAAGAATTTATGACTGATGACGTTGATACCGAAGTACGGGAACGGGTCGCTGAGTATATAGAAACTATGAAGGTAAAAGGGCATACGGTCGAAGAAGTCAGTCTGCCTATGTTGAAGTATGCGCTGGCAATATATTATATTGTCGTCCCCGCTGAAATTAGCAGCAACTTAGGGCGATATGACGGTGTCCGATATGGATCACGAGCGACGGATGCGACCAACCTTAGCGAAGTGTACGGTCTATCCCGCGACCATGGCTTTATGCCTGAGAACAAGCGCCGTATCATGATCGGTAGCTATGTTCTTTCTAGCGGCTTCTTTGATGCATATTATCTGCAGGCTCAAAAGGCACGTACACTACTGATTAACGAATTTAACGATGTTTTCGCATCGTACGACGTGTTGATGGGCCCAGTGGCGCCAAGCCCGGCTTTTAAGCTTGGTGAGAATACCGAGGATCCAGTGAAAATGTATCTCGCTGACATCATGACCGTTCCTGCAAGCCTCGCGGGCCTTCCGGCGATAAGCGTACCTGCTGGCACGACGAGTGATGGCCTTCCGGTCGGTGTGCAGCTGATCGGTCCACGACGCTCTGACGCCACACTACTAGCACTTGCCCGACAAGGAGAACTCTAATATGGACCAGACACTTTCATTACTTTTCTTTTTTGCAGCCATCCTTATTTTCGGCGGGCTTTTGTTCGCGGTCATTTCTTTGGCAAAGAATAGCCCACGATCTTTGGACCAAGATAAATACCGAAGTCGTTGGATGAAGCTTGAATCACAGTTACAGCGCGATACGGAAGCGACCTATACTGTATGTATCTTTGAAGCCGATAAACTGCTTGATCAGGCGCTTCGTGAGAGGGGTGTGCAGGGTAAAACTATGGCAGATCGAATGAAGCAGTTCCAGGGTAAATGGACAAATGGAAACGGTGTCTGGGCGGCGCACAAGCTACGTAACCGTTTGGCGCACGAGACGGACGTTCGCATTGATTATGATCGTGCCCGCCAAGCGCTGGCTGCTTTCAAGCAAGGGCTTAAAGATGTGGGGGCTATATAATGGCATCAGCTGAAGTTCTTAATACGTACGAGATGACGATCGGTATCGAATGTCATGTCCAGCTTGCGACCACGAGCAAATTATTCAGTGGCGCGAATAACGACGCTCGGGATAAAGAACCAAATACTGCAGTGAGTCCGATTGATTTCGGGCTTCCAGGTATGCTCCCTGTACTGAATAAAGAAGCGGTCAATCTGGCAATACGTGCCGGAAAAGCGTTGAACTCTACAATCGCGACCGTCAGCCGTTTCGACCGCAAACATTATTTTTACCCGGACCTTCCAAAAGGCTATCAGATTAGTCAGATGTACCAGCCGATCATTCTTGGTGGATCGGTGACAGCACCACTAGAAGACGGGTCGACTGTGACGGTCCGATTGCACCATGCGCACATCGAAGAAGATGCCGGAAAATTAACACATCACGGAGCCTATAGCCTCGTCGACCTTAACCGAGCCGGAACGCCGCTGATTGAGATCGTTTCAGAGCCGGACATTCACTCTGCTGCTGAAGCTAAGGCGTATGCGTCCGAACTTCATAAGCTTATGACATACGCTGGGGTTACGTTAGGTAATTTGTACCACGGCAATATGCGCTTCGACGTGAATATCTCCGTTGCCCAGAAGGGTGCGACGGAACTCGGTACCCGAGCTGAGGTAAAAAACCTTAACTCGTTCCGAAGTGTCGAACGAGCAGCGCAATATGAATTTGAGCGTCAGGTTGATTTGATCGAAAAAGGTGAGAAGGTTGTCCAGGAGACACGTGGTTGGGATGATACGACTGGCAAGACCAGCTCGCAGCGGAGTAAAGAAGATGCCCAAGACTATCGCTACATGCCCGACCCTGATATTCCACCGATTGTCCTGACAGACGATGAAATAACTCGTATTCAGGCCGAAGTACCGGCCCTGCCTGCATCGTATCGTGACGCATGGAAGAACTTATCGCTCGATCGCTCTGTCGTTGAGGCGCTCATCGGCACCCAAAGTTATGCGGTACTCGTAAGTGAAGTGCAAAAGACTGCCGGTGATGATGCCGCCCGCCGCGTCGCGCACTGGTTCTCAAGTTCAGTGACGGCAGCGAACGAAGAGGAAGCAATTGTAGCAAGTAATTTCTCGCCAGAAGGATATAGCGAGCTTGCAGACATGGTCGCAAAGAATGAACTTTCTAGCACTGCCGCAAAGGAAGTGTTCCAGACGCTTCTTACGAGTGACGCATCTGCGCGTGAAATCGCAACCGAAAAGAACTTGCTCCAAGTAAGTGATGAAGGTGCGGTTCTGGCGGTAGTCGATGAAGTCCTTGCCGATCCTGTTAGCCAGCAGTCTATCGCCGACATCAGAGCGGGTCAGGACAAGGCTATCGGGTTCCTCGTAGGGCAAGTCATGAAACGTTCGCGGGGTAAGGCAAACCCTGCGTTAGCGCAAACACTTATTCGCAAGCAACTTGGCCTCTAGCGCCTGGCCCGACGTAGTCATTTATGATACACTAGGACCAATGAAGCGGTGGGCGCACAAACAAACTGGCTTTACGATCGTTGAACTTCTTATTGTCATCGTCGTGATTGCGATCTTAGCAGCTATCACGGTCGTCGCATATAACGGTATCCAGAGACGCGCTCAGATTTCCCAGTTCTCTTCAGCATTGAACTCCTATGTAAAAGGGGTGAATGCGTATTACACGACAAATAATAATACTCTTCCGAGTGCATCGACCGCCTGTTTCGATGGAACGGCGTGTTGGAGTGGTGTATCAACCGCCCAAAGTCAGTCGCTACGCACGGAGCTACTCAAATCTATGGGGACACTTCCGAATTTTCCGAACGATAGCTTTATTGCGCTCTTGGCGAACGGTACGGTCGGGTCATACACAGGAGCGTATATCCTCTACCAATACCCTGATACGGGTGATTGCTTGACTGTAGCCGGTGCACGTATTCTCAACCAGACAGGTACGGATATAAAGACCTGCCGAGCAGCCTTGAATTTATAACGCTTTCGGCTATTGACAGCCGTATAAATACCGTATAATACGAGTAACATAAATTTACATAGGAACCCTCCGTATGGAAAACGCTACCCAAATTCTTGTCATTATTCTTTCCGTCGTCTTGTCAGTTTTTCTGATCGTCGCCATCATCCTTGGGATTTATCTCATAAAGCTCACCTCGGAGATTCGTAAGATCGCTAAGTCTGCTAAAAACACCATCGGTCACATCGATTCTGCCGTAACGGGTGTCAGCCGCTTGACTTCACCTGTCTTTGTTGCTGAAATGGTAGGGAAATACGTTAAGAAATTTACCAGTAAGAAAGGGAAAAAATAACATGTCTAAAGCAAAAGTTGCTCTCGGTGCTGCATTCGCAGCGGTCACCGGGTTTATAACTGGAGTGCTTGTCGCGCCGAAGAGCGGAAAAGAAACCCGTGCCGATTTGAAGAAGGCAGCTGACGATACGAAAGAGAAAGTCACCGACGAAGCTAAGAAAGCAAAAGAATTCACTACAGCAAAAGTCAAAGAAGTGCAGAAGAAGGCTGAAAAAGTAACAAAGGAAGCCACGAAGAAGGGCAAAGAAGTCGCGAACGACGTGGCTGAAAAAGCAGAAGAGCTTAAAGAGCGTGTTGAGCAAGCGGTTGAAGGTGCTAAGAAGGGTTTTGATAAGAAGCCGGCGAAGAAAACTACGAAGAAGTAGTATGGGCTTGGTAAAAAAAGCCGTCCAAAAGGTAAAGAAAGACAACGAAGCAGGCGCTCGCCAAGCTTTGATAGAAGATCTGTTCTATGACTTTCACCGGAGCCGCAAACAAGTCTATTGGATGAACTTCATCCGAGGTATCTTTTTCGGCGTTGGGTCCCTCCTGGGAGGTACGTTGGTTATCGCGTTGCTCGTCGCGCTATTGACGTTGTTGACGGACATTCCCGGGGGCATCGGTGACTTCATCCAATATATCGTCGACACCGTCCAAAAAAGCGAAACACGCTAAAAATTCGTTTACCATTAATTTTTTACTACAGACGTAGTAGTCCAAATTCGGTATACTGGGAGTATCTATGGGGGTACAAACAGACACCACTACGCAGGTAGCGACGGAACTTAAAACGTCGCAATACGTGCATCTTCATAACCATACGCATCACAGCTTGCTGGACGGGTTGACGAAGATTCCTGCCCTCGTCAACAAAGTGCAAGAGTTGGGTATGGAAGCGGTTGCAATTACTGATCACGGGACGATGTCTGGGACGCTTGAATTTTACAAATCCGCTAAAGCAGCGGGTGTAAAACCTATCCTTGGTATGGAGGCGTATGTGGCGGCACGAAGCCGGCATGATCGTGATCCCCAAAAAGATAAGGCACGCTACCACCTTATTATCTTAGCTATGAACAACACGGGCTACAGGAACCTGATGAAGCTGAGTACGACGGCCAACCTTGAGGGTATGTACTATAAGCCGCGTATCGACCGTGAACTCCTCGAAGAGTATAACGAGGGGCTTATTATCCTTTCCGGGTGTGCGAGTGGCGAACTTGGTGAAAACCTTCGCGTCGATAACTACGAAGAGGCGCGCAATATTGCACAGTGGTACAAAGGTGTCTTTGGTGACCGTTATTACCTTGAGATGCAAGACCACGGGCACCCTGATTCGCCGACCGCATGGGACGTGCAGGTGAAGATCAACGGGTACCTCGAGAAGTTATCAGAAGAGCTGGATATCCCTATGGTGGTCACGAGTGACGGGCACTACCTGGGGCACGAAGATCAAGATACTCATGAAATTCTTTTGTGTGTCGGTACCGGGGCATTCTTAAACGACGAGAAGCGAATGTCTTTGAAGGATTTTGAGCTTCACGTGACTGACCCGAAAGAAATTATCGATCGATGGGCTTCAACTCACCCGGAGGCCGTTGCGAATACGAAGGTTATCGCTGATCGTTGTGATGTCGAGTTGGAACTGGGTAAGATACTTATCCCGACTTTCCCGACGCCGGAAGGCCACAACGAGAAAACGTACTTAGATTTACTTGTGTATCAAGGTCTGGCGTGGCGATATGGTGATGTCGCACCCGATGAAGCAGAGAAGCTATCGATAGAGGAATCTCGTGCCCATACTCCCGCAGAGGTATTAGAGCGAGCGGAATACGAACTCGGCGTGATTGACCGCATGGGGTTCAACGGATACTTTTTGATTGTTCAGGATTTCATTAACTGGGGTAAGAATCAGGGGATTATCTTTGGCCCGGGCCGTGGTTCGGCTGCGGGTTCTATTGTGTCGTATGCGATTCGCATCACAGAGCTTGATCCGCTCAAGTACGATCTGCTCTTCGAGCGTTTCCTTAACCCGGATCGTATTAGCATGCCCGACGTCGACATCGACATCCAAGATACTCGCCGTAATGAGGTAATCGCGTACTGTACGGAAAAATACGGCCCTGAACGTGTCGCGAACATTGTGACGTTCGGTACGATGGCTGCCCGTGCCGCAGTGCGCGATGTCGCGCGTGTACTACAGGTACCGTACGGTGAAAGCGACCGTTTGGCTAAGCTGGTGCCGCAACCAGTACAGGGCCGCCATATCCCGCTTGCAAAAAGTGTCGTAGAAGACGCTGACCTTAAGCATGAATACGAAACGAACCAGACCGCTAAGACGGTGTTCGACTATGCCATGCGGCTTGAAGGCACTATCCGAAGCCATGGTGTGCATGCCGCGGGTGTCGTGATTGCACCCGATGATATCGTGAAGTTCGTGCCGGTCGAAATGTCACAAAAAGGCGTGCCGGCTACGCAATTTCCAATGGGATCCGTAGAGGAGCTCGGGCTCTTGAAGATGGACTTCCTCGGTCTATCCAACCTGACGATTATCAACAACGCACTCCGTATCATTAAGAAGGTATTTAAGACCGATATTGATTTGGCAAAAATTCCGCTCGATGACGAGGAGACGTACAAATTATTCCAACGAGGGGATACCACTGGTGTATTCCAGCTTGAATCCGCAGGTATGAAGCGGTATTTGCGCGAACTGAAACCGACCGAGTTCAATGACATCATCGCCATGGTAGCCCTGTATCGCCCTGGACCGATGCAATTCATCGATAGCTTCATCAAACGTAAACATGGCGAAGAGGAGATCAAATATCTTGATCCTGGGCTGAAAAGCTCGCTTGAAAGTACGTATGGAATCCTTGTTTATCAGGAACAGTTCATGCAAGCTTCTAAGGAATGGTCCGGATTTACCGGTGGGCAAGCCGACACGCTTCGTAAAGCGGTGGGTAAGAAGAACATCGACCTGATGCGTAAGGTGAAGGTTGATTTCGTAGAAGGCGCGATGAAGACGAGCGGTGCTAAAAAAGAGACGGCCGAACTGTTCTGGGATCAGCTGGAAGAATTCGCGAACTACTGTTTTAACAAATCGCACGCCGCCTGTTACGGGTTGATTGCTTACTGGACCGCGTATCTGAAGGCGCATTTCCCGGAAGCATTCATGGCAGCGTTGATGACCAGTGACGCAGATGATACGGAACGACTCGCTATTGAAATTACGGAATGTAAGCACATGGGTATCAAAGTACTTTCACCAGATGTGAATGAAAGTTTCGTCGAATTCGCTGTCGTGCCTGACAAAAAAGAGATTCGCTTCGGTATGTCTGCTGTAAAGGGTGTAGGTGTCGGCGTGGTCGAAGAAATTCTCCGTGCCCGCGAAGAAGGCAAGTTCGCGAGCGTCGAGGACTTCGCGAAGCGGGTGTCTACGCAAAAGGTGAACAAGAAGGCATGGGAGTCGCTCATCAAGACGGGGGCTTTTGATTCGATGATTGACCGATCCGACCTGCTCTTCAACCTTGAAACGATCCAAGCGTTCGCTTCGAAACTTCAAAAGGAAGCACTGAGCGGACAGACTGATCTTTTTGGCGGTCTTGCGGACGTGGCGTCTATTCAGCCTACGGTATCAATCAATCCGGCACCGGTGAAGCATACGGATAAAGAACGCCTGACCTGGGAACGGGAACTGCTCGGCCTGTATATTAGCGCGCATCCTTTAGATAATTACGACGCATATTTCCAGGAGCAGACAGTTCCGGTTGTGGAGATGACTCAAGACCTTGATAATAAGAAACTGACTATCGGCGGCCTCGTTTCCGCGGTGCGAACGATTGTGACGAAAAGCGGTTCGAAGATGGCCTTCGTCAAACTGGAAGATAAGACAGGTGAAACGGAACTTATCGTATTCCCTAACTTATTTGAGCAAGTCGGTGCCAAGCTCGTACAAGATGCCGTCATCAGGGCGTCGGGCAAGGTATCAGCCCGTGACCGTGATGGCAACCTGACGTCAGATGTGAAGATGATTGTCGACGAAGTCCAAGTCGTAGAAGATGATGAACTGCGCACGTATGAATCCAATGGGCAAAAGATGGCCAAACCGAAAGGCGGTCCTGTGAAAGCGGTCCGCACCCCAAGGGCACCGCGACCAGGATTCAATAATGGGGGCGGAAATACGGCAGCTGGGCCAGGTGTGTCGAGTGCCCCCAGGGCGCCAAGTTCCCCGCCGGTCGTTGAAACCTTGAAGAAGGTGTTCGTCCACATCAAAGATACAGACAATCAGGACGCCCTAGTACAGCTCAAGCAGATCAGCTCGCTGTTTCCGGGGCTCTGCGATATGGTGCTCGTACTTGGCCCCGACAAGCAATCCGCTATAAAGATGCCATTCCGTGTTGACGGAAGCGACGAGCTCGTGGGCCGACTCGTGAAGGTACTCGGCGAAGACGCCGTCGTCCTTAAATAACTACAGGGATAGCTGGTACAGGGCGATACCTGCCGCCACGCTCACGTTGAACGATTCTTTCATCCCTTTCATAGGTATTTCAATAATGTCATCACAGAGCGAAAGTAGCTCCTTGCTTATACCTTCGACTTCCTCACCAAGGATCAAAGCGACTTTGTCCGGAGCCGTATAATCTGATAAAAGAATACTTGATGGGTCTTGTTCAAGCCCGACGATACGATACCCATCCTTTTTCAGTGCTTCAATAGAAGGAATTTCCTGGTAGGTAAAAGGAACAATTGTTTCCGCCCCAAGGGCAGTCTTGTGAATCTGTTGAGTTAGTTTTTGCGCGATATGTGGAAGGCGGGTATCGGAGGGGACGACAGGGTAGGGGGTGTATCCGCTCAATATGATCCTTGAAACGCCAAAACCTTCAGCGGTACGGAAGATCGCTCCGACATTATGCGTCGAGCGAATATTATGAGCGATGACAATGATTTCTGACATATATGCCAGTATAGCACTATAAAATGCTTACGTTTTTTGGTACGATAGGAGCAAATGAACGAAGATCAACAGCAGCACCTTGCGAGGGAGCAGGACGAGCAGAGCACGCAGCGACGAGCGGCGATTTTAGGCATCCAGTACCTTGATACGCGTGATATAGAGCAGGACCTCGCGTTAGTCGAAGACGTGCTGAGCGTCGAAATGATGCACAAGAACCGGCTTGTGCCTCTTGTTCCGGGAAGTGACTCGACGCCTTGGCAATTCGGTATTACGACGCAGACACCGCAGTCTTTTTTGAAGGAACTTTCAGACAAGTACGCCGCGCTTGCTCAGAACACGCAGTTTTTCCTTATAAGCCAAGGTGGTTTCAGGGCGATGATGCTCCGTTATGACCCACCGGTACAGGTTATTTATGATGATATCAAGATTGCGAACGAGGGTGATAGCGATACGATCGAAGAGGTGAGCAAGACGCTGAATAGTGTTGGAAGTGATGAAATCTTCGATTTCCTTATCACGCAGGCTGACAAGCTTGGTGCTAGCGACATCCATATCGAAAATCAACGTGAGAATATTCGTATTCGTATGCGTGTCGACGGCGCGCTCCACCCTGTAGCGACGCTTGACCAAGATCGCTACCGTGTCATTCTTGCGACGCTCGTGTCTCGTGCTGGCCTGTCGACCGCTTCAAACGAACCACAGTCAGGGCACATGCAGAAAGAATTGGGTGAAGGCGATGGCCGACACATCTTGAACATGCGTATCGAAATGGTACCGACAATGTATGGCCAGGACTCGGTGATCCGTCTGTTCAACTACGACGAATCTATGCTCAACCTTGATCGGCTAGGTATAGCCGAGCAGGAACGAAAAGAAATCGATGAAGTCATCAGCCACCCTCGCGGCATGGTACTGATGGTAGGGCCGACAGGAAGTGGTAAATCGACCACGCTCTACAGTATGATCAGCGCCTTGAATACTTTAGATAGAAAAATCATCACCCTTGAAGATCCGATTGAGTTCGGTGTTCCCGGCGTATCGCAGATACCTGTCGATACCACAGGTGGACAAAGCTTTGCCGACCACCTTCGGTCCGTCCTGCGTCTTGACCCTGATGTCGTCATGGTCGGTGAGATCCGAGATGCCGATACCGCCCGAACGGCCATACAGGCGTCTATTACCGGGCATCTCGTTCTTTCAACGTTCCACGCGAACAATACCTCCGCCGCTTTCAGCCGTATGATTGACCTTATCGGGGTGAATCCAATCTTCAGCACGGCAATCAGGCTTGTAATTGCTCAGCGTCTGGTGCGTCGTCTTGATGACGACAGTAAAGAGGCTTATGAGCCTGATGAGGCGACGAAGCAATGGATTCGTACTGCGCTGAAAGATTTGCCTGATCATGTAGAAAAGCCCGACCTCGAAACAATCCAGCTGTATCGCCCGGTGGCCAGTGAATCATCACCATTCGGATACAAAGGTCGTATTGTCATCATGGAGCAGCTCGTGGTAAATGAAGCAGTACAGAAATTCCTCCGAGGTGACGTAGCGGACGTTCACGCCGAAGTTATCGAGCGATCAGCTCGTGCGGACGGGATGGTCACCTTGCTCGAAAACGGTATACTTGCGGCGCTCCGCGGTGAGACGACGATCGAAGAGATCAACCGCGTTATCTAACCACCTCTAATAAGGCTTCCAATTTCTCTATAAACGTGCTATAGTTATTAACTGATTGTCTATATAAAGATTAAAGGTAGTAAAAGAGATGAGTTTTGCACTAATCCAAAAAGTGAACGACGAACAGCGTAAGGCTGCTGTTGTTGACGCTAAGAGTGGTGACACCGTACGTGTTCACCAAAAAATTAAAGAAGGTAACAAAGAGCGTATTCAGGTCTTCGAAGGCGTCGTGATCCGTGTCGACCGCAACAAATCACACACCGCTCGTATCACTGTGCGTAAGATCGCAAGCGGTATCGGTGTAGAGAAAAGTTTCTTGCTCCACAGCCCGCTTGTTGAAAAGATCGAGATTGTTCGTCGTGCTAAGGTGCGCCGTAACTATCTTTCTTACCTCCGTAACCGTAGCGGTAAGAGTGCCCGTCTTAAGGCTGTTAACTTCGATCGTGAAGCGGTGAACGACATCCGCGATGTCCACGCCGAGGAAGAGGCTGCTCGCCTTAAAGAAGAAACGAAAGTCGCTGCTGAAGCAAAAGCTGCTGAAAAAGCTGCCGAAGACGCAGAACTTGCCGCTAAGCAAGCTGAAGTCGAAGCTCGTCACGCTGGCGACAAATAATCGTACAGATTTCGTTATTCTATATACCCCGTACTCATCTGCGGGGTATTTTTATTAAAAGTACAAGGAAAGTAAAGACTCTAGCCCTATACTAATAGGATGATACTTGGGATTGACGAAGTCGGCCGTGGGCCGTGGGCGGGACCACTAGTGGTCGGTGCGGTAGTGCTGAGCCAGCCTATTGAGGGTTTGACCGATAGTAAGAAGCTCTCCGCTCCGCGCCGTGAAGTTCTCGCCGAGGAGGTCCACCAGAAAGCGGCGGCTTGGGGGCTCGGTTGGGTTTCCGCAGAAGAAATTGATGAGATCGGCCTGTCAGGATCGTTACGATTGGCTACTATCAGGGCGGTCGAGCAGATTACCGTTCCGTATCATGAAATTATTATTGATGGTACGATAAATTTCCTTGCCGACACCGCAAAAGGCGCGTATGTCACGACGTTAAAAAAGGCGGACCTTCTCATTCCCGAGGTTTCTGCCGCATCTATCATTGCTAAGGTTGCCCGTGATACCTTCATGGCTGAACAGGACGCACAATATCCTGGGTATGGTTTCGGAAAGCATGTGGGCTATGGAACTGCTCAGCATCGACAGGCTTTGAGCACCCTAGGCGTGACACCATTGCACCGTGCCTCATTTGCCCCTATCGCTGCGTTAGTCGGGAAAACTCCGCCGGCCTCTCTGTCTACTGAATCGAAAACCAGCACGGTCGCTATCGGACATAGGGCTGAAGAGCGGGTAGCAGAATATCTGCAAGCTAAGGGGCATCAACTTATCGAGTTGAATTGGCGCACTAGGTACTGCGAGATTGATCTTATCACGCAACTAGAAGATACCTATTATTTCACTGAAGTTAAATACCGTTCTTCGTCCAAACAAGGCGGTGGGCTCGCGGCGATAACAGCCGATAAAATCAAACGAATGGCGAGGGCTGCGGAAGTATATACCGTCAAAGCCGGACTCGCCAATATGCCGGTCCAGTTAGCGGTGGCCAGCGTCTCAGAAGCGGGTGTCGAAGAATACCTACGCCTCGATGAGTCGTTGGCGCACTAGGGCGCCGTCTCGTTCAAGCAAAGCGACCTTGGCCTTAAGCTCGGTTTCACCGATAAGAATATTGCGTTTCAAGGCGATATCGCTCTGGTATGGGGTGAAGAACGAAACGAACTGCTCAAGATGCTCCTGTGTAATAAGGGAGCCGGCTATGTAGCGGGGAAGCATGTCGTAGTGGGAGTCCCCGGAAAAAGTATCCTTTAGCCACTCCCAGTCGTCTTGCGTCCATTGCCACATATACGATCGCCCGTAGCGATTACGGAGTAGCCATATATACCAGTGAAGGAAATCTTGTGAACGGACGATGGACGCGTCCTTCACCAATGGCACGAGCCGTTGGATAACCGCCAGTTCTTTCGTAGCGGTTATAGCGGCGGCAATGTCGTCGCGCACCTCACTGTGTTGCGTTTTCTTATACGCGGCAAGGAGAGTGTCGATAATATCATCGTCTACTTTTTGGCGTACGGCATTCGCTAAGATGGCTGTACGGAGCTCAGGATCAAGCTCGGATAACGGCGTCGTCTTATAAGTTTGTTTTGCTGTCTCGAGCGCGTCGGGGATTTCGCCGTACAGAGAAAGGCTAATGATGAGGCTTCGGAGCTTCGTATCGTTCTCCGTTTCACCTGGGGCCGGCTCCCACCCAAGTCGTTCGTATTGCGGTAGCGCAAGTGTTCCGACGAGCCGTCGTAGTTTAGCTTCAGCTTGCTCATCTGTTTCAACGAAACGCTTCAGCTCGTTGATGGCGAGCGAGATAATACCCCATACCGTCTCTTCAGTTTCATCCTTGTAATACTCTAGCAATGGGAGTAGGTCTGCTGAACTGATGATTCCTGCTTGCGCTAAGAGGGTTTGTTCGTGGAGCAGCTGCAAGCGGTCAATCGTAGGAAGCGAAGGAAGATATTCGAGAAGCGCTTGTAAACTCGCTTTATCGTAATGGGTAATAAAGTGCGCCGTACCTCCTTGATTCAACTGCAAAGGTACCTTGTCGGTGTAGCTGAACTGGGCACTTTCGGTGTCGAGCAGTTCTGGTATCTGAGAAGACGTTCCGTGAAGCGGGATCGGCCAACGCTGCTGCGCATCGTTTCCTTCGCCGATAAAGAACTGACGTTGGTTGATCGTAACATGATCGCCGTCACGCTGCACCGATACGACAGGGTATCCGGATTGTGTCATCCAAGCGTGCATGAACGTTGCGATGTCTTTGCCGGACGCTTCCGACAAGCACGCCCATAAATCAGTCGCTTCGGTATTGGTATATTGATGCTTTTCAAAATATGACTTAAGGCCTTGGCGAAACGCATCGGTTCCGACGTACGCCTGGAGCATTCGCAAGAGGCGGCCTCCCTTGGCGTATACGATTGAGGGGTCGAAAACGCTACTGATCTCATCTGGGTGAAGGACTTCGGTCTGGATTGATTGCACACCGTTGAGGCTGTCGCGTCGAAGCGCACTGACTACCTCACTTGAAGCATGATCAAGCCACACTTGCCATTCAGGGTGAAGAGCATCGATGGCAACATATTCCATCATGTTCGCGAAGCTCTCGTTGAGCCATAGGTCGTTCCACCATTTCATCGTTACAAGGTTACCGAACCACTGGTGGCTCAGTTCGTGCGCAATCACGGTCGCGGCGTATTGTTTCGCGGAAAGCGTGGTAACTTTCGGGTCCACAAGAAGCGCGATCTCGCGGTAGGTGATAAGCCCCCAGTTTTCCATCGCTCCCGCCGAGAAGTCGGGTAGAGCGACATGGTCTGACTTCGGTAACGGGTACGGAACGCCGAAGTACTCATTAAAGAATTCGATGCTGTTAACCGCAATTTCAAGCGCAAAATCAAGGCTTTCTGCCGGTTGAGCAGCTGTCGCCCAGATTGCTACTTCTGTCCCGTCTTTCGTTTTGGCTGATTTCTTTTGGAGTTCACCCGCCACCCAAGCGACAAGATAACTGCTCATTTTTGGAGTAGTCTCAAAAGTAGTCACAAGCTGGCCGTTTTCGACTTGCTGCGATGCGACAGGCATATTTCCTAGGACGGTAATATCGTTTTCGGTCGTGAGCGTGACGTCGAATGTCGCTTTCGCCTCGGGCTCATCGACACATGGGAATGCTTGGCGCGCGTAGTGGCTTTCGAACTGGGTCGCAAGCAGCTCCTTTTTCTCGCCATCTACCTCAAAGTAGCAAGGGTAGATACCGTTCATCGTATCAGTGATACTTCCTGAAAACTTGACGACGAGCACATGTTCGCCGGGCGTAATGTCAGTATGTTGAATAGCGAGCTCGTCGTTTTCTTGTTGTTCGTATGTGGCTTGCTTACCATCAACCAGTACGGATTGTATGGTAAGGTCCTTCGCGTGAAGACGGACTTCGCCGTTAACCAGGGCGGTTCCATTGATAGTGACGGTTCCGTGAAAAGTGCGCCCTTTTCTATCGAGGCGAACGGAAAGGTCATAGTGGTGAGGAAGGTAGAGTGTCGTAAGGCGAGTAACTGAATTCATACTACTAATTGTAGCAAAATTAAGAGTTGGCTGGGCATAATAGGACTATGAGACGACGACGAGCCGCATTATTCATTACCTTGATAACGGTCGGATTGATCGTATTCGGGTCGACAGTCGCCACTGAAATCGAACGCACGTTCGTAGCCCCTGCGACACTTCAGGCTGCAGATGTATCAGCGCAAGAGGCTGCACGAAAGCTTGAAAGTCTCGAGGTTAAAGGGCGAGCACCGAAAACGGGCTATACGCGTGAAGCGTTCGGCGGCGGCTGGAAAAGTGTCCAGGGGTGCAGTACTCGGAATATCATTCTTTACCGAGACTTGAGCGATGTGACACTTGACGGTGCGTGTGATGTGCGGTCAGGTTCACTAAACGATCCGTACACCGGAGAGGTGATACTGTTTGATCAGGCGCGGAGCAGCGAGGTTCAGATAGATCATGTCGTGGCCTTGTCTGACGCGTGGCAAAAAGGTGCCCAGCTCCTTACCGCAGAGAGGCGTGAACAGCTCGCCAACGATCCGCTTGAACTATTAGCCGTGTCGGGTAAGGAAAACCAAGCTAAGGGTGACGGCGACGCGGCCACGTGGCTTCCAAAGAACCGTGCGTTTCGCTGTGAGTACATCGAACGTCAGATTGAGATAAAAGTAAAATATGAACTCTGGGTAACTGCTGCCGAAAAAGAAGCGATGGCGAAGGTGCTGGCTGGTTGTTAGAAAGGCTTTGCAAGGTGGGAAAGTATCTGCTATAATAGCGACAGTACATTCCGGCCGGCAGGTCGGAATTTTTGCTAGAAAGAATCCTAACGAAAGGAAAATGATGGACGAATTAAATCTTAAACAACTCACCCTCGCGGTCCGTACGATCGCAGACGAGAAGAATCTTCCAGAAGAAACTGTGCTCTCAGTGATTGAACAAGCGATCGCAGCTGCGTGGCGCCGTGATAACGGAGAGCGCGATCAAGAAGTACGCGCTGAATTAAACGTAAACGACGGTACGGCAACCGTATACGTTGCCCGTGAAGTCGTGGAAGTCGTCGGAAGCGACGCCCATGAAATCAGCCTTGAAGACGCCCGTAAAGTGAAGGCCGATGCCGAACTTGGCGACTTAATCGAAGACCAGCATGAAGTCAGCAGCTTCGGCCGTGTCGCAGCGCAGACTGCGAAGCAGGTCGTTTTGCAACGTTTGCGCGAAGCAGAGCGTGAGGTCGTCCTTGAAGAGTACGAAGACAAAATCGGTACGGTAGTCAACGGTACCGTGCAACGAGTCGAACCACGAGTCGTCCGTGTTGAAATTGGTAAAGCGAGCGGTATTATTCCACAAAGCGAGCAGATCCAGGGCGAATACTACAGTGTCGGAAGCCGTATCAAGGTGTTTATTAAAGATATCGAACGGGAAAACCGCGGGCCACAGCTTATTTTGAGCCGAGGGAACGAAGCTTTCGTCGAATACCTTTTCCGTCAGGAAGTTCCTGAACTTGAGACTGGTGCGGTAGAAATTAAAGCCATCGCCCGTGAAGCTGGTCGTCGTACTAAACTTGCGGTCGCAAGTACTGTCCCTGGTGTCGACCCAGTAGGTACGTTCGTCGGTGGACACGGAACCCGTGTGCAGGCGGTCATGAACGAGATTGGTGACCAAGAAAAGATTGACATCGTAACGTACGACGAATCAGTCGAACAATTCATCAAGAACGCGCTAAGCCCTGCTGAAATCGTACG
>JBIISZ010000005.1:0-74487 GCA_044340745.1 Saccharimonadales bacterium (SeqCode) | reverse complement strand
TCGGTCATATACTAGTCGTTTACTCCAAGTTCAATACGCTTGAAACGGCGAATCACAACGTTCTCACCAGTCAGTGCGATAGTTTCCTTAAGGAATTCACCAACCGTCTTTGAATCATCCATAATGTAGCTTTGGCTCAAGAGCACCTTATCAGCGAAGTGCTTCTTCACCTGGCCGTCGACGATTTTGTCGAGCATGTCAGCTGGCTTACCTTCAAGTGCTGGGCTTGCTTTCGCTTCTTCGCGAACACGGTCAAGTTCTTCAGCAGGAATATCCGCTTCAGAAACGTATACCGGGTTCATTGATGCAACTTGCAATGCGATCATGTGTGCGAACTCTTTGAAGCCGTCAGTACGAGCAACGAAATCAGTCTCACAGTTTACTTCCACAAGAACGCCAATACGTCCGCCGTGCACGTAACTGTCGATAACGCCTTCGAGCGCTTCACGGTCAGCTTTTTTCTCAGCTTTGGTGAGACCCTTTTTGCGCATCGCTTCAAGCGCCTTATCAAAGTCGCCGTCAGCCTCTACAAGTGCGTTCTTCGCATCAGTCAGACCAACACCGGTTAGTTCTTTTAGCTTCTTGATGTCATCAATTGATACTGCCATGACTATTACGCCTCCTCACCCTTTTCTTTCTTTGTAACGCCCTTACCCGCTTCAACCGCTTGCTTCACGTAGTCAAGAATCAACGCGATACCCTTGATTGCATCGTCGTTCGCAGGAATAACGTAGTCAATCAGGCTTGGGTCGGCGTTGGTGTCGACCAGTGCGACAACAGGAACACCGAGGGTCTTCGCTTCTTTGATCGCGTTCACGTCACCGAGTACGTCAATCAGGAACAATGCACCTGGCTTGCCGCTGAGGTCCTTGATACCACCGTACTTAAGGGTCAGTTCGTCAATTTCTTCCTGGAAACGCTGTACTTCAAGCTTGTTGTACTTCTTCTCAAAAGCACCAGATACCATGTTGCGCTCAAGGTCCTTGAGTTTCTTGATCTGTGCAGTGACGGTGCTCACGTTTGTCAACGTACCACCCAACCAACGCTCAGTCACGTATGGCTGGTTCAGTTCTTCAGCGGTCTTCTTTACGAGGTCTTTCGTCTGCTTCTTAGTCGCCACGAAAAGAATTGGCTTACCAGCTGCTGCCGTAGCAGTAAGAAACGGCAATGCCTTCTCAAGGCCTTCTACGGTCTTCGTCAGGTCAATGATGTGGCTGTCTTGGCGTTTGCTGTGAATGAATGGCGCCATCTTCGGGTGCCAACGGCTCGTTTTGTGTCCAAAATGGACACCAGCTTCGAGCAGCTGCTTAATATCAACCTCTACGGCCATGATATTACTCCTTTTGCTTCCCCGTCGGCCCTGAGATTATCAGGAGTAACGCTGACGGGTGTGTCATTAAAACTATTACTCTCTTAGTATAGCAGATTTTACAGGGGTTGTCCAGCTTAGCGCATTTCACAACTCTTCAGCTCTCGACGTGTAAGGATAATCACTTTATAATCGTCCGGTATGCAACTCTTCAAATTCTTCAGATGGACCATCATCACGACAATCGCCGCGCTAGTCGTGTCGTATTTTTACGGCGGCTGGGCAACCTTATTTACGTGTATTGTACTCGGTATCCTCGAGGTATCGCTTTCGTTCGATAACGCCGTACTTAACGCAAGTATCCTACGGAAAATGAGTCCGTTCTGGCAAAAGATGTTCCTGACAATCGGCATCATCATCGCGGTCTTCGGCATGCGCCTTGTCTTCCCGCTTCTTATTGTGGGGATCGTTGCGCAGCTCAACCCATTCGAAGCGTTGCAGCTCGCCCTTGCCAAGGGTGACCCTCACACGCCTGGTACATATGGGTATATCTTGGCCGAAGCACACCCAGTCATCGCTTCCTTCGGTGGTATGTTCCTACTGCTCCTTTTCCTAGATTTCGTGTTTGAAGACCGCGATATCAAGTGGCTCCAAGCTCTCGAAAAGCCGCTTGCGAAAATCGGGCGCTTGAAAACCGTATCCGTCTTTGTCGCGCTCGGGGCACTGCTAGCGGTCACGCTTGTCGCACCTGAGCATGAACAGACGACTATCCTTATCGCCGGATTACTCGGTTGTATGCTGTACATATTCATCAAGGGGCTTGGCGACGTGTTCCAACAGTACAGTCAGAAGAAGATGGGTAACATGGCCCTGGCAACGGGAAAAGCCGGCTTCTTCATGTTCCTCTACCTTGAAGTACTTGATGCGACCCTCTCATTCGACGGTGCTATCGGCGCGTTCGCTATCACCCCCGACCCTATCATCATCGCTCTCGGGCTCGGCGTTATCGGGGCAATGGCGGTCCGTTCACTCACGGTATTCATGGTGCGCAAAGGTACGCTTGATGAATTCGTCCACCTTGAGCACGGTGCACACTGGGCAATCGGTGCCCTCGCCATCATTCTGCTCGTCAGCATCAGCGTGCATGTGCATGAAATTATTACAGGGATTATCGGCCTGCTCTTCATCGGTGCCGCTTTCTGGACAAGTGTTCTATATCGCAAACGTGCAGACAACGCCCGCTTGGCAAAGAAACGGCGCGTCAAGGCGAAAGCCGCTTAGCCACTCTCTAAACCTATAGCTATTCGAAGTAGGTCCCAGTATAGTCGCCTTCGACGATACCGATCTTGTCCCACCAAAGTTGGCCGCTGCCGGCATAGCCGCCGTGGTAGAGACGAATCGTGTTATAGCCGCTCAGCGAAGCGGGGGTCGTAAAGGTGGCACGCAGGTCATATACACCTGGCTCGTTTGGCGCCTGGCGGGTGCCCGTCAGAGGTATCGACGTGCCATTAAGGTGAACGAACAGTGATCGGCTGCCATTGCCAGATAACGTACCCGTCAAAGGATCATCAACCCGGACCGTCGCCATTATCGTATACAGCGTTGACGGCTTCATCGCAGAGGCCTGCACCGCCGACCCCATAAGTTCGGTGTAATTATCGTTCGTACCGACACTTTGCGGTTCCTGCATCAGTGAGTAACTACCTAACCCAGCCCATGCCGTCGACTGCACGTTCATGACCCTGTTAGCGCCGTAAGCGCTGACCTGGGTGCCCTGCTGGCTGCTTGTGGAATTGTTCGTCGAGCCATTCCAGCTATAACTTAACCCGCCGCTATCGGCTGTAGACCCATAGAAATAACTACCCGGTGCCATAGCTTGCTCCGCAAGAAACCCGGTAACCGTAATTTCCTTACTAGGATCAGCGGTAGCGCTGCTGTGTTTGAATCCGAAATTCCATGCCGTCGTCTGCGTCGTCGGAACAGTGAATGTCAAGCTATACTGGCGCGCAACGTTATCCCCTACAAGGTCCGATACCGTCTGGTTGGTGTCGAGGCGGCGCAATACCCCACCCCATGAAGCAGTCACCGTAATATTATTCGAAAGATTCTGCGGTGCCCAGCCAGACTGGTTCGTCTTAGCCCAGAAGCGCATGGCGATTGGCGTCGCTGTACCGGTATACGGCATTACGCCATTGACATAGAATGACTTCCAACCACCGTCGGCCACACCTGTGGAGCCTGTTGTGAAGCCGCCGAAATTCGTCAAGCCGGTAACCGGGGAAAGCCCCGACCCCATCGACCCACCACTCAGCTGTTGTGGATTAAGAAAAAGATTGGTTCTAGTGGTGACCGTACCGCTTCCCTGTTCCGCCCCTGGGTTGGCGATGAGGTTCGTAAATCCAGGATTCGTCGTGTGGCCCGAACATTGGCCGGATTCAACTGTACCCGCCTGCGTGATCCGGTACGCGACCCCGACCTTCTTGGTATCAACAGCCGTGATACAGAATGTCTTCGGGGTCGCGGTGTTATTGGCGGTCAACTGGAGGTCGATACCGCCGCTAGGTTTTATTCCCGCTTGCTCAAGCGTGGTTGGATACTGTTCGTTCGTCGCGCCGGCTTTGAACGCCTCCATAAGTCGTGCAGCAGCCGATAGGTCATTTCGCAGGACCGTCAGCTTGGCACGCTCTTGAATACCATTGAATGCGACAACCGTGATTGCCGCCAAGATGGCGATGACGACGATTACAATCAATAGTTCGACAATCGTAAAGCCTGTTTGTTTTTGCCTACCGATGACCATTAGAAGCCCGAGCCTCCAGATGACCACACCCCGTATCGATCTTGATTGGCGGCGCTCCCGTCTTTCATCGATGCAGGCACCTGCGCCCATTCGCCAGCAGGAATACCACCGTCTTGTGTGCGTATGAATCGAATAATCTTATAATCCGTTCCATTTGACCTATACGCATACGTGTTGGAGTTCGCTTGGTTCGTAAACCCGTCGTTGACCGATGGCAGTGAAGCCGTATATTTAGGCACCACCCCAGGAATAAAAGCATCACCGAGCTCACGCTGAAACCGCCAGTTATTAGAAGTATTCGGATAGGCATTGTTTTCCGCATAATACATTTCGACGACTTTTTGAATATTAGAAAGATCGGATCGTTTTTGGGAAAATTTCGCACGGTCCTGAATACCGTTAAACGCGACGATCGTGATTGCCGCCAAAATGGCGATGACGACGATGACGATGAGCAGTTCGACGATCGTAAAACCTGTTTGTTTTTGCCCACTACTAATCATTAGCACTATTTTACCATACCCTAAAAAGGACGAGGCCCCGGAAAAGATATTCTTTCCGGGGCCACTAGCCCACCCGCCTGGAGGACGACGTGTCAGCGCTCGTTGAGGCGCATCCGCGAGAGCTGCTTCGGTGTTCCGTTTGACGGCGACTTGACCGCGATGGTGCGGTGTCGGCCGCGCCACACCCCGAGTGACTTCAGCTCGGCGATCAGCTTCGAGGGCGCGCCCAGCAACTTACGCTTGTCGAGCTTCCACGTCTGGATCAGGTACGCCTTACCGCCGACCCTGCCCAGCAGGAAGTCGATGATAGGCGCCTCATCCTTAGGTAGATCCAGCTCGACAGACCGCAGTACGACCTTGATCTCACCCTGCGCTCGCTGGATGGTCTTGGAATGCCGACGGGTCAACCAGTACCGGTGCCGTTCGACGAAACGGGTCAGCCGTTCATCGACCCGCGCCAGCTTCGAGGGCGCCTTGCCCAGGTCCTTCTGGTAGCGCTTCTCCAGTTCAGCCAGCCCCGCCTCACGGCGCTGCTGCGCCTTGGCAATCCTGGCTTCGTGCTTCTCACGCTTGCCAAGCAGCGTGTCGAGCTGCTCGTCGAGCTTGCTCCTTCCCTTCGGCTTCGCCTGAGGGGCTGCGGCAGCCTTGCTCACAAGGCCTCACCTCTCCTTCTTGTCGTGGTACTCCAGTATTTCTAGCACCTCCTATTATACCCCTAGCGGTGCGCAGCGCCAATCGCCTCTGATATATGCTGGTATCCTTCTGACTTCAATAACCGTACGAGACCTCTGTTTACCTCTTCGACGAACTGCGGGCCATTGAATATCAACCCCGTTACCAGCCCGACATATGTCGCACCGGCTTTAATTTTTTCATACGCGTCTTCAGCAGAAAGAATGCCGCCAACACCTATGATAATAAGTTTGTTACCGAAGTGTTTATACGTCTGTGCTACCAATTCAGTGCTTCGTTCGCGCAGCGGTGCACCACTGATGCCACCGAGCACTTCATCGGGTAACGACTCTTTGAAATCAACTAAATCCCGACGCTTCGTCAAATTGGCAATCGTCACACCAGTGACAGTATGGCGCACGGCGACTTCGAGCAACTTTTTTGTACGCGCCCAGCTGAGGTCTAACGGCATCTTGATAAAAATCGGCTTGCCGACCTTCACCGCATCCACGGCAGCCAACAACTTTTCAAGGAGCTCGGGGGTCGTATAGGTTTCCCCGCCATACGCGTTCGGGCACGATATATTGAGCTCTATCATCTGGACAGCTTCGGATTTCTTGGCCGCTTTTGCGCTGGCGACATAGTCAGCGATACCCTCCTCAACACCCGAGGCTGTCTGGCTATTCGTGCGGGCGATAGAAAGAATCGTCGGATACTCAGACTGTACTTTTTTTGAATTTCGCTCAAGCCGAGCAAGTATTTTCTTCACTCCGATGTTAGCCAGACCGACGTGGACGACCAATGATTCAGTTTTCGGTAAACGATAGAACCACGGCTTCTCATTCCCTGCACATGGCTCGGCCGTCACGGAACCGACCTCAGAAAACCCGAACCCCAAAGCTTGCATCATCGGGACGATACGCCCATTCTTGTCGAGGCCGGCCGAAAGGCCGACTGGTGAGGTGAAATGCATGTCATTCCAGGTGCTCTCAAGCTCCGTATGCCGCCTGATCGAAACTTTACGCACCGCCGTTGCCGCCCCAGGTATTTTACCTACGCCCCATAACCCGTCCATCGTCCGGGCGTGAGCGAAATCGGGCGGCAGTGCGAAGAAAACTGGCTTTGCGATATGTTTATATAACATCGATCGAAGCTTTGTCATACGAACAACGCCTCATGGAAGCGGATAAGCAGGCCGAATATCAACGCCGCGTACAATATAGCCAAAACGAGCCCTGCGTTGTTCACCCAGATAGTAGTGACCGGCTTAAGCCAGCCCGGAGGAGTAAGCACCTTTTCGCGCAGCGTATACGTCACAAACGCCCAGAAAATCGCCACGACAATCACCCAGGTGACGAAACACCAGGGGCAGATACTTCCCAGGACGAACATCGCCGTTGAGTATAGATACAGCGCGAAAGCAAGCCCGCCCGTAGCAGCAACCAGGCCTGCCCGCCACACCCATCGCTTGAATATCTCGCCCGATACCAATAACACCGCGAACGTAAATAACGCAGTAAAGGCTGCGATACCGAATGCCGGGTTAGGAATTCCGAGTATCTCACCCTGCTCAGATGACATTGCCGAGGCGCAACTCACCAGTGGATTGACATTACAGCTCGGCGAGTAGTTCGGGTCCTTCGCTACCGCGAATGTTTCGTGCAATAACGAAAACGATGAAAATACCCCAATCGCGGCACATACCGCTAAAATGACACCATACAGTGTCGCTGCTTTGAGTTTCTTTTTTGAGACCATAGCTCCCCCTTCGTACTTATAGTGTACGCCTTGGCAAAAGAAAATACACTATAAGGGGTATAGCAAGGCATTCGAGAGACGCTACCCCTTTACATTCCGTCACTTTTCAGATACAATAATTCAGATTATGAAAAGCAACCTACACCCAACCGACTACCGACCCGTCGTATTTAGCGATGACGTCGCCGGTTTTGCGTTTCTGACCCAGTCAACCGCGCAGACCAACGATACTATCAAGTGGGAAGATGGCAACACCTACCCGCTCGTAAAAGTGCACATTTCTAGTGCCTCTCACCCGTTCTTTACCGGTGAAGAAAAGATCATTGACACCGAAGGTCGTGTCGACCGCTTCAAGAACCGTGCCGCTGCCGCTGAAGCACGCAAGGAAGCACTTGCTAACAAGGCAAAGAAAGCCGCTGCGAACAAGGCGAAGAAAAGCGAAAGCTAATATTCACCCTAAAAACACCCCGCTGAGCGGGGTGTTTTTTTGTGCTATGATATAAGCACGTAATAGGAGAACACACCCATGGAGCACCCTTCGAGCCCGACGCAGCATTCAGCACCGATCAATAAAATGACTGGACGCACCAAGCTCGCGTTATTACTCCTCATCGGCCCGTCAGCACTGTGGGTAATCGTCTTCATCTTGTTTGCTGTCACCAACTTCGTGTTCACTTCGACACTTTCAGATATTGGCGTAGATGCCGGAACCTCTGTCATCAATACTATTGTGAACGTCATCCTATATCTTGTCGGTGTCGTTGCCTTCATTACGTGGCTTCCGGGGATTATCACCGGTATTATCCTCCTTGCTACCAAGCCGCAAGCGCCAGTCGCCGCCCCGCAACCACCGACCGAGCCGAAGCAATAAAGACAAAACAGGGGTAATCTGCTATAATTACCCCTGATTATGCCAAAGATTTCACTCAATATCGATGACCTTACCGCCGAGAAACAATCCCTCGATACTTTTTTGTCGCGCCCTGACGCTTACAGCGACCCGGATTTCTCAAAGAAAAACAAACGGTTGATCGAACTCCAGAACATCCTTGAAAAAGCGACCCTTCGCGAGACCCTGGAAGCCCAACTGGTTGAAGCGAAAGAGCTGGCTGGTGGAAGCGACGAGTTGGCCGAGCTTGCCAAGATGGAAGTCAGTGACACTGAAGCCCAACTCGCACAACTTGAAACAGATCTATTCACGATGCTCGCCCCGAAAGACCCTAACGACGACAAAAATATCATCGTCGAGATTCGCGCGGGCGCTGGTGGTGATGAAGCCAGTTTATTCGCAGCAGAGCTCTACCGCATGTATCTGCGCTACTGCGAAACCCACAACTTGCGTACCGAACTCATGAGCGAAAGCGCCAACGATACCGGTGGGTATAAAGAAGTTGTCTTCAGTGTAAAGGGCGATGCGCCCTACTCTAAGCTAAAATTTGAGTCAGGTGTCCACCGCGTACAACGTGTTCCCGCCACTGAATCCCAAGGGCGCATCCACACGAGTACCGTCACGGTGGCCGTCCTCCCTGAAGCAGAAGAAACGGATATCGAAATCGGCCCTAACGACCTTAAGATTGATGTGTATCGTGCCGGTGGACACGGGGGACAATCAGTCAACACGACCGACTCTGCGGTACGTATCACCCACCTTCCATCTGGCCTCGTCGTCACGAACCAAGATGAAAAATCTCAGATCAAGAACAAAGAAAAAGCCATGAGCGTGCTACGGTCCCGCCTCTTGCAGCAAAAAATTGATGCTGAAAATGCAAAGCTCGATGCTGAACGCCGCGGGCTTATCGGGTCTGGTGACCGCTCTGAGAAGATTCGTACCTACAATTTCCCGCAAGACCGTATCACCGACCACCGTATCGGCTATAGCCGGTCAGGCATACCACAAGCAATGGATGGGCGCATTGACGATTTAGTTGAGAACTTACAAGCCTATGAACGAGAACTTGCCGTTGCGACCGACAATTAGCACCTGGCTGACTGGTGCCACCCGTCAGTTAGTCGCTGCTGAAGTGCCTTCCGCTCGCCTTGACGCTGAGCTGCTTCTCGCCCATACACTCCGTAAGCCCCGTACGTGGCTTCATGGCCATGGGGATGAACTCCTCGATGCCCGACAGGAAGAAATCGCGAACGCCCGGCTCGACCTTCGCCTCGATCGTGTTCCTGTCGCCTATATCATCGGGCACAAAGAGTTTTACGGGCACACATTCAAAGTAACAACCGCCACCTTGATTCCCCGCCCGGAAACAGAATCGTTACTTTCGCTGCTCGACGTCGCGCTCCCCTCTAACACGACACTCCTTAAGGAACGCCCACTCCGACTCGTTGACGTCGGTACTGGCAGTGGAAATATCGGCATCAGTGCGAAACTTGCACACCCCGAGCTTGAGGTTACTTTGATTGACACAAGCCGTCACGCACTGAAAGTCGCCGAAGATAATGCGAAGATGCTTCATGCGGATGTCACGCTCCTCAAAAGTAACCTTCTGGCTTCGTATGCGTTCACGGCCGATATCATCATCGCTAACCTTCCCTATGTTGATATCGAGTGGGAACGCTCACCAGAAACCGAACATGAACCAGCGCTCGCCTTATTCGCATCCCGCAACGGGTTAGCACTTATCTTCGAATTACTCGTTCAGACGAAAGAAAAGCTAGCCGTCGGCGGCCACCTGCTTCTTGAAGCCGACCCTGAACAGCACCCTGAAATCATAAAAGAAGCCGCTCTTTACGGCTTACTTCGACAAGAAGTTGATGGCTACGGCTTGTTATTTCAGAAGCTTAAATAGCCGTACCGACGCGATTAAACAGCACTAATAGTACGATCAAAACACTGATAGTGAAGAGAAGCGGAAGTAATACGTCGTTCATACGGATCTTAGCGTGCTTGTAAAAGGAATCATACGCCTTGAATGCAAGGAAGCTGACAAGCGTAGCAGTGATTGCGACCTGCGGCACCATCAGGCTTGGAACGATCGGGAGCGGGTATGCGATAGCCCAGTGGTAGGATACCCAGGCGATTTCTGCGAGCACGAGACCCCATACGAGTCCTAAGAAAAGTGCATGAGTTTCTTCGTCGTATGCGCTGAGGATGTGCCGTGCGACGGAATACCCGATCAACCACATCAATAGCACCACGATCGACACTGGCCAGTTGTAGCTGAAAATGAACAGTGCCGACGTTCCGAAGAAAAGCGCTGCACCCGCTTGTGCGACGATAAACTTCCGCTTTGAACGAGGCTTGATGAACAAAAGCCACCCAATGTAGAGCAGTGTCAGAGCGGCCATCAGAATAATCTGTGTCGATGATGCAATATCGGCCGTTGCGATCGTATACAGATGGAAGACGATACTCACACTGACGATAATGTCGACCATATTAGAACGGAGGTTCGCCCACCAGTATCGAGGGCGTACCGCAAAGATACGCCACTTACTAATAAGCACCAGCACGAGTGCTAACGAGACAGAGCTGGTGTACCAGACACTGAGCAGCACACCGACCGCTAACCCTACGTTAAGAACAGCATAGATGAGCTCGCTAAGGAAGGAGCGTTTCCGAACTAATTTAAGAAACTCCATATCATTACTATTATAGCACGCGCGGGTAGGCAAATTGCGACAGATAGCCATTTTAAATGGCAGTGTTATACCTCGAAGTGTTATTCGGCAGGAACGGCGCTGGCACTACCGATGATGATCACGAAATCAGTCTCACCTACTACACTCACCGGAGGCGTCGTCGTTTTTAAAGTCACCTTATAGAGCTCTTTTAGCTTAGCCGCGGTGGCGGTCTTTTCTTTGTTGATCTGATAAATTTCAATTGCCTGGTAGGTACCATCAGGAGCGTTATCGACGGCATCGATGACGAAGCCACGATCTTCAAGCTGATCCGCGAGCCGCTGCGCGACCCCCGCTTCACCGCTTCCATTCAAGACCGTAACATGCGGCTCTTCCTTTACGAACGGATCGCTCGAGGTACTCTTTTGTACATAGGCATGGATCTGACTGTAGTCGAGGAGGCCAGCGACCGGTCGAACAATGCTCTGGCCGTTGTAGCTTCCCGTTGTCACAAGCATGTTTCCCTCTTCGTTCAAGCTCAGGGAGATGATGTTTTCATCGGTCGTCTTTGATGCGACATCCATAAGCGTTCGGATTTCTTTGGTTTGAATGTTCGTACGAAGGTTATTCCCCAAAGCGTCGATCAATCCAGTGACCGCACCGACGTTCGTCAGGGTACCCACGCTGAGCGCCTTGTCGCGAAGCGCCTTAATGATCATCTGCTGATTTTTCTCGCGGTCAAAGTTCCCGTTTGGGAGTCCGTACCCGCCTGCGGCATTACGGGCTCGGGCAAGGGCAAGAGCTCGCTCGCCGTCAAGATGCGCCTGCTGGCCATTCTTGTAATTGACGTAGTAACACGTGTAGTTACACTTCCAGTCGAAGTTACGGTCCAAGATACCGCGTGGATCTTCACTCTGAATCGTCACGTCGACACCACCGACCGCATCGACTGCCTGGACGACAGCGGTGAAGTTAAGGTGTACATAGTACTGCATTTCAAGGCCGGTAATTTCCCCGACTTTTGCCATTAAGGCTTCGGCTCCGGCTTGCTCGTCTTCGCCATCGTTAGAAGCACAGAAATACGCTGCGTTCAGTTTTCCTTGGTTCCCTACCGTACAGGTTTCTTGGTACTGCACCCATAAGTCACGAGGAAGGCTGAGCATGTATGCGTTCTTCTTATCTTGGTCGACGCTGATCACCATGATCGAGTCGGTCAGGTTCGCCCCGCCGTGCTCACCGCCTTCATCGTCTTCAGCAGTACCGAATACGAGGAAGTTACTCCGACCATTCGCGTCTTCTTTCAGCGGTTCGTTCTGAATAAGGTCAAGGACACTTCCCTGGAATACCGTCTGCGTCGCGGTGATGGCCTTGAATGCCAAGAACCCACCAACCCCTACAAGAATTGCGAGTAGCGCCATCGACACCCAAAAAACAATTCGTCGCGCTTTGCTTTTAGGTTTGTTCGCTTTTCGATCTTTACGACGACCCTTTTTCGGTTTTTTCCCGTTTTCAGGCTCTAAATTGTCGATTTCACGCAGTGACTCATCGATATCGTCACGACCGATGACACGCCCCCGGCGCGGCTGGCCGACTGTATCAGCAGAAACTACGGTAGAACCACTCGTCTGAAGGCTTCGGTTAGCCGAGGTTTGGGTACGCTTTCGAGTAGGCTTTTCGTCATGCAAAGACCCCAGCTGCGTGCCGGGTCGTCGTGGGATAAACCCGTCAACTGAAGAGGTGTTTTTAATCATAAAACTTATACCATTATACACTATCCCCTCGCTTGCAAGCATATTCAGCTTCCAAAAAGCTTATGCTAAAAACTGCTTCCAGGTGGTGTTTCCGATAGCGCTCACGTATAATGGAATGGTTTATGGAAGCCTCTTTTTTTACCCGACACCCCTTCGTCAAAGATATTTTACAGCTATCGATTTTCATTATCTGTGTGGTCATTGGTACCGTACTAATCAATACCTTCGTATTTCGCAGCTATAATGTCGTCGGCCCGAGCATGGAAACGACCCTCTACACTGGCGATCGACTTATCGTGAATCGGCTTCCGGTCACCTGGGCGAACCTGCGTAACACCCCGTACATTCCAGAACGCGGGCAAGTCATCGTTTTCAAAAACCCTCACTACAGCAGGGGCATCGAAGATGAATACATCGTAAAACGGGTCATTGGCCTTCCAGGCGAACGTGTCGTACTGCAAAACGGCACATTTACTGTGTATAACGAACAAAATCCCCAAGGGTTCAACCCGGATGATGAAAATAACGGCGAACCTGGCTCACCGACGACCGGCCAAATCGACACTATCGTCCCCGAAGGTAACTTGTTCGTCACCGGTGATCACCGTACCGGCAGCTATTCGTATGACTCACGAAACGGCCTCGGAACCGTCCCACTCTACGACGTCGTCGGTCCGGTCGGCGTCCGTATCTTCCCGTTCAATAAGATTCGAACGTTTTAAGTAATCTGGGTCTAGGAAGAAACCCCGTTATCTGTAAGGGTGGACTCAAAGCGAAGTGCAGCCCTTGAAATGACATCGCTATGACGTGAATTTCAAGGCGCGTAACGGTCCACCCGTCAGATAACGGGGTTTCTTCCTAGCCAAGTAACTTACGAATACGTTCGAATTCATCTGAATTCTTGAAAGAAATGACGATCTTACCGGCACCTTTACTGTTCACGCGGAGGTCAATCGGTGCGTTCAGCCTTTGACGAAGTGCTTCGATACGCGCTTCGTGCTCGGAGTCGACAGGCGTGTCAGCTGGTGCGTCTGCTTTTTGCGCCTTCTTGATATTGACGATGTACTGTTCGACTTTTCTTGAGGTCCATTCTTCAGAAATAATTTTTGGAACGAGCTCGGCGAGTAATTCAGGGTCCTGACCGATCAAAGGTCGAGCTTGCCCTTCGCTGAGCGTTCCGTCGGCGATTGCCTGGATGACTTCTTTCGGCAGCTTTAATAGGCGCATCGTGTTGATGACGGCGGGGGTCGATTTATGGACACGCTGTGCGATCTGATCGTTGGATAAATTGAACTGGTCACGAAGTTTCGCATACGCAGTTGCCGTTTCGATCGTATTCAAGTCCCGTCGCTGAATGTTTTCAATAAGGGATACCTCTAGCTGGTGTTGGTCGGTCATGGAACGGATGACCACGGGCACTTCCGTGAGCCCTGCTAACTTTGAGGCACGGTAGCGGCGTTCACCGGCAACGATTTGATACGTATCACCTTTCGGAGTCACGATGATCGGCTGTATCACGCCGTGCTCTTTGATAGATGCAGCAAGTTCGTTCAATGCTTCTTCATCAAACATACGGCGCGGCTGATCAGGGTTTGCCTGTAGCTTCGCGATAGGAAGCGTTTTCTCTTCGCTTACTTTCTGGTCCTGCTGGGCCGTCGGGTCAAAGCTATCATCAAAAAGATCCGTCGGGATCAACGAATCGAACCCACGCCCTAGCCCTTTTTTCGCGCTCATGATTGTGCCTCCGCAGGCGCCTCTACGCGGGTAATGACTTCTTTAGCAAGCGCCTTGTACGCGCGTGAACCCTTTGAGAATTTGTCATAGACACCAATAGGAATACCGTGGCTTGGCGCTTCGGCGAGGCGGATATTACGAGGAATAGTCGATTCAAAGACTTTTCCTGGGAAGTGTCGCTTTATTTCAGCATGCACCTGGTTGCTCAAAGTAGTACGAGAATCCATCATCGTCGGCAGTACCCCAAGAAGCTCCAGGTACGGGTTCATCCCCTTGCGCACAAGTTTCATCGTTTCTAAGAGTTGCCCGAGGCCTTCCAAGGCGTAGAATTCAGCCTGAACCGGCAACAGTACGAAGCGCGCGGCAATCAGGCCGTTGACGGTCAGAAGGCTCAGACTTGGCGGACTGTCAATAATGATATATTCATATTCGAACTCGCTCGAATCTATCGCCAGCTTCAAGCGCGAGAACCGCTTATCCGTCTGAGCAAGTTCTACCTCGGTATTTGCAAGAATCGAGGTCGTCGGTGCGATCCAGAGGTTCTTATGATCTGTCGCGACAATCGTCTGGTCAAGCGTTGCTTCACCCTTGATTACTTCGGTCATCGTCGCCGTCAGTAAGGACTTATCGATACCCAAACCGCTCGTCGCATTCCCTTGCGGGTCAAAGTCGATTAATAGGGTCTTCTTTCCGGCTTTCGCCAAAAAGTAGGCCAAATTGATAGAGGTCGTCGTCTTACCGACGCCCCCCTTTTGATTTGTCACCGCAATCACCGTTGCCATGTTTATTTCTGACCCTCGTTCATTGGATTCATTATAGCACGCAAACCGTGAACAGAATAAAAGGTTATGGATGTTTTCAGCCCGCACTTCGTCACCTAAAAATAAAAGAAGCCCCGGAGGGCTGTCTTTTATTATTTGATTGAAGAGATTTCAATCTTCGAGTACTTTTGGCGGTGACCGTTCACTTTGTGAACACGCTTCTTAGCCTTGTAGCGGATGTACAGGACCTTGTCGCCCTTTACTTCCTCTTCGATAACCTTTGCAGTTACCTTCACGTCTTTGACCGTTGGAGCGCCGACAGTAGTTTTGTCGCCGTCAATCACCAACAGTGCGTCAAGCGTGAGCTCTTTAGTTCCTTCCGGGAGGAGGTCCACCAGGAGGGTCTCTTTTTCGGTTGCAACGTATTGCTTGCCACCGATCTTAACGACTGCTTTTGTCATTCTTGATTCCTTTTATTAACAATCAGTATGTAATTGTAACAGAGGTGTGCAGATTTGTAAAGTTGCTTGGTACTAATTACCTGTTCCGACCAATACTTCTTCATTCACCACGTTCGCGCTTGCCTCTTTTTCGTTCGCGGCTATTTCAATTAGCATTTCAAACTCTGACGCGCGACCTGTGTCGCCTGCTTTGTCGTATAATGCTTTGCCTTCGGCATATTTCGTCATCGCCTGATCATACTCGCGCTTGTCCAGTGCGGCACGGCCCTCGCTTTTCAAGGTTTCCGCGGCCTGGATAGGTTGCAATTCAGGGGTAGCGACGCTCTCGTCGGGGTCCTGCTGTACAGTGCCATTTTCACCTTCCGGGGTAGCCTCTTTTGGCTGGACAGCATAAGCTATTGCTATCGCGGCGGCGACTACCCCGATAAACAGGATCACGCCTCCTAGTATCAACAACACTTTTCGTTTCTTATCCATCATATACTCCTACTAGAACCCGTAGGCTCCACTTTCCCCGTAAACAAAGTCACCGCTATTACGACCTGTTGTCATATTCTGACACTTGTAATGCCCAGCGACGCGCCATGTGGTGCCGCTAGGGATACCCCCTGACCTGCTCGTCGTAGCACCGGTCGTTATGGTATTCGCCCAGTAGTTAAGCCCTCCGACCCAACCGTAGCTATCGCGACGCCAACCATAGCGTCCCTCATTTGTACCAGTACTTGGGTTAACCCATGGCCAGTTCGATGGTGCCCAGACGTCGAAGTATCCATACAATGTCGCGCCGGTGTCGCATGAGTTTGAGACAGTACCCTTAATTACACTTGATGATTCACGCCACATATTGAAACTGTAGCCATTCGGCCTACCGACAGGTCGAAGATACGTCGCACGCCCCTCACTGCCAAACGGACCAGTGTTGTAAATATTCTTACAGCGCCCCTGCCAGTTCATACCATAATTCCAGCCTTGGCTCGTTGTGTCGGTCGTGGCGCTATTCCCTGTCGTCGCACCACTATAGCTGTAATAGTCACCCTCTCGTGAGCGTCGGTAGCGATATTCGGCCGTGCCATTTCCAGAACAGGTGACGCCACCTCGGGTGAAGGTTGTCGTACCGCCTGAGGTACTTGCCGAAACACTCGGTGCACCAGGTGCCGCAAAGGCGCGCACCGTCGTTGCTACAGTAGTCGGTGACACGGTGTCACTTATGTAAGAGCCTGAGATACAACGAGACTGGACCTGGAAGCCGTACTGGTAGCCTTGTGCAGTCGCGACACTCCTTGTCGTCGTCGCCGTCCAAGAACTCCATGAAGACCATGTGCCCATCGTAGAGGTGTTCGTGCTTCGATAACGGATCTGGTACTGTGGAGACCCGTTCGCACACGATGCCGATGCGGTGCCGACCGCGTTCGATCCGCTCATGGCCGCAGTGATTGTCGTGCCTGTCGGGTTCGCCATGTCGGTCCGCGCGCTTGCGACCGATGACCAAGGACCACTATTTCCCGACCAAACAGCCCGCACACGGAAGTAATACAGCGTATTAGAGCTTAACCCGGTCGCTGAGCGTGCGGTCGAAGTGATACCTTCCGCCGAGCCGGTCAAAGAAGAGAAGCTACTCGAAGTGGACCACTCAAGGCGATAGGATGAGGCCCCTACTGAAGCGTCCCAGTCCGCGCTGATAGAAGAGGTCGAGAGCGCAGTTGCCGACAAGCCCGTCGGTGCATCAAGGCTATCCGTTGAGCGGGTTACAACGTTCGACCATGGCCCTTGGTTGCCGCTCCAAACGCCCTTCACGCGAAGGTAGTATGTCGTATTGTAGCTAAGGCCAGTAATAGAGGTTGAGGTTGTCGTAGCGGTGATTGTACGGGTAATCGTACTGAATGAACTAACTGTCGATAGTTCGAGGGTATAACTTGTCGCAGTTGGCACCGCCGTCCAGCTTGCACTCAAAGAAGTAAGGCTTGAGGTGCTGGCGCTCAGTGTTGGACGATCCAAGTCGTCCGTCGTTCTGGTGACCGTTGCCGACCATGGCCCGTTATTGCTGTTCGCAACCGCCCGGACACGGATATAGTACGCTGTGTTGTAATCGAGGCCGCTAAAGTTCTGGGACGTGCCGCTTGCCGTGAACGTCTGTAACTCAGTCGTAAATGCGGTGTTCCTCGCAATTTGAACCGTATATCCGGTCGCGCTACTCACCGATCCCCACGTCGCACGCAATGAGGTCATACCAGTCGTTGATGCACTGACAGTCGGAGCAGACAACGCCTGGGTCGTCGCAGTAACCGTCGGCGACCAGTTACCACTTCCGGTTGAACTCACCGCACGGATACGAAGATAGTATGTCGTATTGTACCCAAGGCCCGTTAGCACCTCAGAATATGCTTCATATGTTTCGTCTACAACAAGGCTACTGAAGCTCGCATTTGAAGACACCTGCAGGTGGTAGCCTGTAGAGTTAGGCACCATATTCCAGTTGGTGGTGATGCGGGTAATGCCGGTACCGCTTGCCGCAAGGTCAGGAATACCAGAGGTAGAAATAGATACTTTCCGACGGCTGTCAATTTCTTTGATTGTGCCGCTTTGCTCTTCACGATAACGCAATGTATACGCAAGACACGCCTGGCCTGTCGCACAAGTCTCGCTTCCATCACCGCGGTACTGATATTTATTTCCCGATACTGATTCGATGTCGTCACAAGTAATCGAAGTTGTGGTCCCCGAATCGCGAGGGTCGACGAACAGATCCTCAGTTACACCGGTCAAAGTGTTTTTAACAACGTTCGAAGGCGACGCCGACATCGCCGTACATCCCGGGTACTCACCGTTGGCATCATAATATTTTTCCAATGCCTCACTGACCGATACCATACTAGAAGATCGCTGCGCGTCACGACCTTGAGCCAAATACCCGTTCAATCCAAGTGAAACAATTGTTGCAAGTATAGCCACGACGACTATGACAACGAGCACCTCAACTAGCGTAAACCCACGATACGCGCGATTCATATATATGAATATAGCATACTGCTCAAGGTTACGGGATGCGTATATTTAGAGTTGGCCGGTTCCCGAAGCCAAAATCACCAGTACGCCCAAGCTAATCATGCCGAGGAATGTATACAACCCGTGATGCAAACGCCAACTTTTCTTCCACGCCTTCGGTAACTTCGCGCGGTAATGGTGCGCAGATACACCCACGATCGCCACCAGCCCAAGCAGCCCAAGGGTCATGACCGTCACTGGGCTCAATGACCCTACTGCCGATCCGAAATACTCCAGCGGTCCATCCGAATTCTGAGATACTGCCGAAGCGGAAAATGCCGGTTGGACCCGGTTTACCGCTTGTTCGGCAACCGCGGCGACCGTTACCGGTGCACCGTACAAGGCAACGACCACTGTCGCCTCTTTGCCCTGTAGCTCGCCCTCAACGACCGCGAACCCAACATCCTGATACGTATCGTTGAGAATATTCGCCCGGTGGGTCTCGGAATTCATCCATGCGGCGACCGTCGCCTCGGCATCTGGGTAGTTCTTCGCTAAGTTCTCACCTGCCGTACTGTAGTTATATCCTGCATCACTAAACCACTTCCATGGCTCGACACCGCTAGGCGATACGTGCGCCCAATAGTCATTCGCCAGCATATCCTGGCCCTTGAGGTAGGCAGCTTGGCTTAGTTGGTCGTTCAATGTAAGGGCACGTAGCCCCTGCGCCTCACGTTCCGCATTCGTGTCAGTCAACAGTTCGACGGTAGAGATATCCGCCGCCCGCCCCATGACCCCGAACGTGCCCGTAGCCGCCAAAGTATACGCAACCTGCGCCACCAATGCGATACCGAGTACCGCGATAATCCCATGCAAGCGCACCAAGTGCGGCCGATAGTCGTTCGCCTTATGGGGCACAAGAAGTTTCTTCGTGTGATGCGCCACCTTGCGCGAAAGCGTCGTCGGACGCTTCGCTGCCGCGGTCACTCGTTTTTTTCCTGTTGTTTGTTTTGTTTTCACAGTGCCTAAAGTATATCAAAAAGCCCTTACAAACGTAAGGGCTTTGAGTATGAGCATCGTCGCGCTATGACTGACGACCGCGGATCGCCGAAGCGACACCCCAGATGATCACCGCAGCGCCGCCGATGATCGCCAACCACCAGTACCAAGCGAGCCCGAACACTGAACCGTCAGTGTTATTTGTCGCATCAAGCGCCTGAGCGATGATGTCGTCCGTCGTGGCACCTTGGACGTCTTGATCGGTGTCTTCGGTATCGCCCGCAGGAACGTCCGTCGTCGTACCGAGTACGGCAAAGTTCGCAGCTGGGCCGAATGCTAATGGCAGGTTCGCCGTCGAAGTATCTTGAGGTTGAGCGTCGGTCGATGTTTCATCTACGACAGGCTCGTCAGTCGTAGATAGGACGGGGGCGAAGATTGTAAGCGTGCCGCTATCTACGCTACTTACGTTAACTCTACTATCTTCTGCTATAACGCTAATCACATACGTTCCCAGAGTAAGTGGCGTCAATACCTGGTAGCTCCAGGTGCCGTCACCATTGTTGGTTGCTGTGAACTCTTCTCCATCGATACTGACCACGACCGTAGTGTTCGGGTCGGCGTCATCTACGGTGCCGCTAAGAAGCGGGGTTGTGTCGGTCGTGGAGATGCTCGAAATCGTCACCTCCGGGCTATCGCGATCGACAAATACGCTAATCTCAGTAGTGGCTACATTTGATTCATTATTCGCCCAGTCCCTTGCAGACACCCTGATTTCAAATGTACCGTTTTGGTTCAATGGGAGATCATCAAGGTCGAAACCAACTACATCGACGGTCTTGTTCAATTCATGGTCGGTAAACGTCTGGTTACTGATGTCACCAATCTTATTTCCTGAAAGGTCGTACAGGCCGATGGAAATGCTTTGAACACCAGATAGGTCATCGCTTGCACTTGCAGATACGCTAAGTTGGTCACCGTTTACCGTCGCAGTGCCGACCGATGCCGTAGGGTCGACATAGTCAGACACGATAGTCCTCGTTTCGCTCCATGCACCCTTATTCCCTGCCGTATCCACGGCGCGGACACGCCAGTAGATCGTCACGTTACTCTGCCAAGCGGTATCGGTAGTGGTAGTGTTTGGCGCAGCGATGACTTTCATCCAACTCGGTATAGTCACATCAGAAGTTGGAGGAGTATTGTTGTACTCTGCGTACTCGTAGTACGCTACATCGTTATCAGCTGGCGCAGCCCAACTAAGCGTCTTCGCAAAACCGCTCGTGACGTACCAATCAGGCGTCGTGAGCGTCGGTGCCACTGGACCGACCGTATCGTATACGAATTCTACGTTTGACTCGTTCCCTGCGTAGTCTCGTACGATAATCGTGTTAGTGCCTTGTTGTAGGTGTGATGCGGTAATATTCGACCAGTTCAAGTCATTCCACGTTCCACCGCGTGCATAGACATTTCCGTTGAGCACGACTTCCTTAAGGTTGCCGTCTTCATCAAAAAGCTTAAAGCTTACGTAGGTATATGGACCAGTATCAGACGAAGACCCTTCAACGATAGAACCTGCTGGCTTGACCGTTACCGTAGGAACTTTATTATCGATAGTGAAATAGTGGTACGTCGTCTTCGTATTGCCAAGCGTGTCGCTCGCCACTACCTTGAGTCCGTAGCGACCGTTCAACGCAGAAGTGTCAACAGTGAGCTGCGGTGCACTTCCGTAACGGACATCACCCGCACTGGTGTTATCCTTACGCCAGTTTCCGTAGCTTCCATCCCAGTTGGCCTGGAAGAATTCGATGTACGCTTCTCTTGGCGCACTACCGCTATCCGTAAGCTGTGCTACGAAAGTCGTTTGAGCCTGACCACGGATATATGTCTTCGGACTCGTAGAAAGGTTTTCTGGGAGCGCCACACCGTTTGCAGTCGCCGCAACAGAAGGTGCGGTCGAATCGTAGCTAATCGTAGCCGCCGGTGCGCTGTTATAGATACGCAGGGTTGGAAGCGGCGTGGATGGGGCAACCGCCGCACCACCGAAAGATACAGGACGCTGGCTCGCGAATCCAGGTTCGTTCAAGCTTGCGTCAGCCGACGTGGAATACGTCACTGGCGTGTCGGTAAATGTATTCCCCTCGACATCAAGAACCCCTGAAGCGCCTGGAGCGTCTTTTACGAGAATCTCGCTGTACCAGTTTCCAGTGAATGTATTTCCCGTAACGGCTAGTGTACTAAAGTTAACTGATGTGCCGGAAATATCATAGTACACAAGTCCAAGCGTCCAGTTGTTACTCACCGTGTTTCCCGTGACCACCGTCCCGTTAACGTTTCCAGCGAAATGTATACCGGTACGGTTATCCGTAATCACATTGTTGATGATCTTATTAGAAGTCCGTTGATTAATATAGATACCGTTCCGGTTGTGTAGCACCGTACTATTAGAGAGCGTGTTACCAGATCCGTTAAAATTAACCCCCATATTATTAAAGTCCCAAGCATCTTTTTCAGCCTGCGTATACTCGTGGGTAATAGTAAAGCCGGATACCGTTGCGCCAGTCGACCCAAAGTTAACGGTTGTATCGTTAGCTGTCGGGGCGACAATACGGGTGGTAGCAGCACCAGCACCGATAATGCTTACAGCTTTGTTGACGTCGATTTTTTCATTATATACACCTGATGCGACAGAAATAGTATCGCCGGCATTCGCAAGGTTGATAGCCTCTTGAATGGAAGTGTACGCACAACCGGACGCACAAACATCAAGCGGCGCTGCCCCCGCCCTCTGAGACAAAATAAACGGCACCGCTGCCGTCAAAGTACTTACTGCCAGAACAAATGCTGTGGTAATCAATGTGGTTTTCTTACCGAGCGCCCACGCCCGAGCTGCTATTCTCATGGAACTCTCCCCTTACGTACGGTGTGAAAATAGCTCGTCCCACCTGGCTATTTTCCTCGCATCACCTTAGTTATTACAAAATATCTGCTTTTGACTTTTGTATTTTTCTTAACTGTATCACCGCGCCTCCCTTTTGACAACACTGAAAGAATTCTTAAATATATCCCGCCGAAACAACAATACCACCCCTGTTATTGCCCCGCCCAGTAGGAGCACCCAATACCAAGCGATGCCAAAGATATGCCACCCCTCGGTAGTCGCGAGTACCGGGCTCGATTCAGCGACCGATCGAGCGCCGAACGCCTCTAACGGCATAGCAGCAAGCTGTATAGACGGTCCTGCATAGGTATGAAGCATTTGAGTTGCTACCGGGCGCTCTACTTCCTGCACGCCCGCTTCTTCAGGGGTCAACGGGGACATCCCTTGGATACCTACTGTAGGTGACGAACCCGCCACCCCCGCCCCTCCTTGAACCGGCTGCTGCGCAGGCGGAGCGGCCTGAGTATTCATAGATTGCTCCGGCGAAGGTGCCGGTGCGGCCGTCTGGCTCGGTGCTGTACTTGGTGATACAGGCGTGACAGAACCAGCGCCAGGCTTCACACATTCCGCCGCCAGTAGCGTCCGAACCGTACAGCGGACCGTCTGTAATAAGAAACTCTCGGCAGAAGCTTGCCGAGAGGAAATAAGTGCAAATACTGATGCGAACGATAGCACGGCGCATAAAAACACCAAGGCTTTTACCGCGTAGCTAGAAACACTTCCCGTTCCGGTTTTTATATTGACCCCCTCGCATCGGCTCGCTATATACTGAACGTGCCTCTAGTATAGCATGAGCGGATTAAAGGCGCTACGAGCCAAGCTTATGATGGAAGTGGCCCACGTTGCTCCAGGAAGTCGATCCGATCATGGTCGAGCCCGTAATAATGAGCGATCTCATGCCATAGAGTGCGCTTTACATTCTCAAATAATTCTTCCGGCGTACGCGATATAGTAAGGAGGGCATCTTTAAATAAGGTGATCTTATCAGGCAGCACGAACGTATACCCCGCTCCCCTGCTCGTTAACGGGATCCCTTCGTACAACCCTAACAATAGCCCGCCTTCATGGAGTTCAGACTTTTCAACCTGGTACCCATCAGGGGCATCGGCATACAAAATAGCCACGTTTTCTAGGCCGGTTATATATTCTTGCGGCAAGTCGTCCATCGCCTTCGTCACGAGGGCATCAAACGCTTCATTAGAGATATTCATACTTTACTTAGTATAGCGTATTCCGTGAAACACTGCTACGCGTCATGGTCAGCGATACCGGCTGAATCATGGAGGTCGCGTTCGATCTGTTCCCATTCATGGATGAGTTCTTCCCCGTCGGCATCCTGAGTAAGGTCGATTGTCTCATCTTCATCGAAGGTATCAAGGTCACTGGTAGTGCCGTCATCCTGCGGATCAATGGGTTGTAATTGTAGGTAGCTGAATAATGACATATACACTTTTTGTTTTAATTAGTTATATTTCTATTTAAGCATAAACTTAATAAAATGTCAATATGCTATACTTGGCTCATGAAACAGACTCTCTCACGCTACGTCACCGGAATACTCATTATCATCATCGGGCTCGGCGCCCTACTGGACACCCTGAACGTCATTTCGTTCTGGGGCTACTTCAGTACTTGGTGGCCAGCCCTCATTATTATCGGTGGGGTTATTACTTTCGCAAACGATGCACGGCGCAACTACATCTGGGCCTTGGCGTTGGTTATCGTCGGTGGATTACTCCTGCTCAAAAACCACTCGTTGGTTGAATTCAGCGTATTCGAGCTGATCGTTCCGGTCGTATTGGTAGCCGTCGGGCTTTCCGTACTCATCGGGCACAAGAACCGCAGCAAGGTTCCAACTACCACCCACCATGCCGATGATATCTCCGTATTATTCAGTGGCTCAGAAACAGTGAACAAATCCGATGACTACCAAGGTGGTAAAGTGACTGCCATCTTCGGCGGTGCCATGCTTGACCTACGGGACGCTAAAATTAAAAAAGAAGCCACCCTTGACGTATTCGCCCTGTTCGGTGGTATTGAAATCCGTGTCCCTCGTGACTGGAAAGTCGTCTCGAAAGTCGCCCCTATCGCCGGTGGTGTAGAGAATAAATCACAAGGTGATGACAGCCACAAAGGTCCGGTGCTCATATTGACCGGGAGCGCCATTCTTGGCGGTGTTGAAATCAAAACGTAGTCTATCGGCGAAGGTCAGAGATCTTCGTACTCAGCACACCTAAGGCGTTAGCAGCTCGAAGGACCTGCTCGGTGGTGCGGCCTTTTTCGGCCGTCTCTACCGTCGGAAACTTGCTGTCACGCATCTTCCCAAGCATGGCACGAGTTTTCTTGAAATCCCATTGGCCATCGGTAATCGTATCTAAACCAAGAAGGCTATGGACGTCACGCGTCGCCGAGTCGTGAGCGGTACGGCGCATTTTATCAGCATCTTCTAGTTCGTCTTTATCAAGCGTACCGACGACAACACCACGTTCTTTTCGAAGGTGGTTCTGTACCCGTTCCAAATAAAGATCCCATTTCTGGTCAGTCTGCGCCGGGAAAAGACCGCGTGGGTAGGTAAAGATTTCCCTGCCTTCATCATCAAGGGTAAGAATACCTAACGCACCGAGAACACCGTCCGTCCCATCGTGCGTCGTAACATGTTCGGCAATAATGCCTTGGATACGCTTTTTGGCTTCTTCGTACTCATCCTGCCCTACGGCTTCAGGAAGGCCAGAAATACTAATAAGGTTCCGCTTGTATTCGTTAAAGATCTCGTTCTGCCTACGGCGGAGGTCTTCATTTTCAGCACCTGTGCCGTTTGCTTTGCGGGCTTCACGAAGCGTCTGTATGTTATCGAGGAATTCTTCGTCATTCTGCAGTGCTTCATACACGAGGTCGTCGATGTACGTATCGAGCGCCTCTTGGTCATTCGCTCGGTAAAGTTCGTGAAGATGGTCGAGAGCCGTCACTTTGCCTTCCTCGCGGGCACGTTCTTTGAGACGCGCCGCGAACGCAGCGAACCCTACCGGCTCTTTGTCGGCGTCGGTATCGGGGGTAACTGCGTGGTGGTCAGCTTCGTGGTGGAGCATTGTTATTACATAATACCATAAACGGTATGAAATTGCAATACCTGCCCCACCCTTACGGCTGATTACGCTTTATCGAGGGAGATGCGAAGCGGTAAACCTTCGACGGTGATGTCGACCGCGTAGCTGTATTCGCCCTTTTTCAGTTCCGTCGCGAGGGTCTCCGCAATGATGACGAGGCTATGGATGTCGATTGCCTCCGTCAGCTCAGCGTCGCTGCTTGTCAGGCTGAGGACGATGCGGTCGTCGACGTTGAGGCCGGCGTTCTTGCGCGCTGCTTGGACGTGGCGGATAACTTCCCTAGCGAGCCCTTCAGCACGGAGGTCAGGGGTGATGGTTTTGTCGAGTTCGACGACCGGCGCGGTATCTTCTTCGGCCGCACCGAGGTGTTCGACGAGTTTGACGTTCACTTCTTCGGCAATAATTGATTCGTAGAACGCATCGAGTTTTGCACCACCGTAGCGCAGAACTGACAACGGCTGGCGGACTTTGATCTGCTGCTCGTTCTCGTCTTTGTACATACGCAGGCTCAGGCCTTGCTCGATGATCTCACGCGTTCGAGCCATATGGTCAAGGGCGAGCTCGTTGACGTGGCCAACTTCCGGCCAATCGGTCAGGTGGACGCTTTCGCCGCCCGTCAGCTTACGGTACAGTTCTTCGGCCATGAACGGCACGAATGGCGCAAGAGCTTGGCTCAGGCGCACCAGTACGTAATGCAGTGTCTTGTAAGCAGCATCTTTGTCGGTGTCGTCTTCTGACTTCCAGAAACGGCGGCGGGAACGACGGACATACCAGTTCGAGGCATCATCAAGGAACGGCAAGATTGGGTTGATGGCATTCGGGATGTCGTATGTGTCCATATGGGTTTCAATTTGCTGAAGCAGCTGGTGAACGCGGCCGATAATCCATTGGTCGAGCGGGTTGGTGACTTCGTCGGAAGGATCGACAAGCGTGCCGTCAAATTCCCAACCGTCGACGTCGGCGTACATCGTGAAGAAATCGTACATGTTCCAGACCATACTGAGCTTACGCGCAACATCCCCTACTTCCTTGTCCTGCAAAGCGAAGTCTTCACCGTTAAGGAGCGGGCTTGAGAGGAGCAAGAAACGCAGCGAGTCGGCGCTGAACTTATCCATCAGTTCATTCGGGTCAGTGTAATTGCCGTAGCTTTTACTCATCTTCCGGCCATCATTTCCGGCAACGTTGCCGGTCACGACAACGTTCTTAAACGAGTTTTCACCGAACAGGGCAACACTCATGGCGTGCATATAGTAGAACCAGGCGCGGACTTGGCCGATATACTCGACGATGAAGTCACCTGGGAAGTTAGCTTCAAATTTCTCTTTATTCTCGAATGGATAGTGGAACTGCGCGAATGGCATACTGCCGGCTTCGAACCAGCTGTCCATCACCTTATCGATACGGGCGTAGGTTTCACCGTCGATATCAAAGGTAACGTCATCAATCCATGGGCGGTGGTAGTCTTCAAGTTCGATACCGCTGAGCTCTTTGAGTTCAGCGTAGCTACCGATGACTTTGGTCTTGCCTGATGGTGACTTCCAAACTGGCATGGCGGTCGCCCAGAAGCGGTCACGAGAAATGTTCCAGTCTGGTGCTTGTTCGATGGTTTTGGCGAAACGGCCGTTCTTGACGTGCTCTGGGAACCATTCGATGTCGCCGTTTTGTTTAAGCATTTGCTCGCGCTGCGCGTCGATGTCCATAAACCAGCTTGGGTGAGCGCGGTACATAAGTTTCGTCCCACAGCGGTGACAGTGCGGGTAGGAGTGGCGGATGTAATCGATTTTCCATACCATGCCGCGTTCATGGAGCGCTTTGGCGATGGTTTTGTTGATTGCCCAAACGTTTTCACCCTGCCATTCGGTTTCGGTGTATTCACCGTTTTCATCGAGCACATGGACGACCGGGATCTTCTTGTCACGTGCCAGGGCGAAGTCTTCCTCACCATAGGCTGGCGCGATGTGAACGATACCCGTACCAGAATCAGTCGTGACGTAGTCGGCAGCCCAGACTTGGTGCGCGTTCTCGCCGCGGTCCTCGAAGAGTGGCTGATAGCGTTTGCCGATAAGGTCTTCGCCGGTCAGTTCCCGTAAAACCGTGTGTTCGAGCGGCTGGTGTTTTTCATCAGTCAGTACGGTTTCAACAAGGTCTTTGGCAAGTACGAACTGGTCATCCCCTACTTTTACCTCTACATAGGTAATGCCAGGGTTAATAGCAAGGGCCGTGTTGGCAGGTAATGTCCAGGGGGTAGTCGTCCAGGCAAGAAGCACCGTGCCGTCTTCGAGGGTGAACTTGGTATAGACACTCGGATCAGTCACATCCTGGTACGCGCCGGCGTCCATGGTGACCTCAGCCTTTGAAAGTGGCGTCGCATCGAGCGTACAGTACATCAGTACCTTTTCACCTTCATAGATCTTACCCTTTTCGTATAATGTCTTGAAAGCCCACCAAATAGATTCCATGTAATCTTTGTCCATGGTTTTGTATGCGCCCTTGAAGTCGACCCAGCGGCCGATACGGTCGATGGTATCTTCCCAAAGCGAGCTTGTTTCAAGCATGTTCGCACGGGTGGCGGTGATGTAGTTCTCGATGCCGTATTCTATCACTTCTTGTCGGGAATTGATGCCGAGTTTCTTTTCGGTGTATCGTTCCGCAGGAAGGCCGTGAGCGTCCCAGCCCCACACCCGTTCAACGCGCTTACCTTTCATCGTTTGATAACGTGGGACGGCGTCTTTGACGATTGAGCTTAAAAGTGTACCGTGGTGCGGCACACCGGAAATGAACGGAGGGCCGTCATAGAAGACGTATGAATTGTCTTTTGAACGAAGCTCGATCGATTTTTCAAAGGTCTTGTTCTCTTTCCAATATCGGACAAGATCTTTTTCGTATTCGAGCGCACGACGGCGGCTTCCTGCTTGAAATTTCACTGCTCACTCCTTATGAAAATAAAAAAACTTCCGGTCATCGGAACCCTACACAGGGTGGTACCATCCGATTTCCGAAAGAATATACTTCCAGCACTTCATTGTCCGCTATAACGCCGGGAGCGCGTCGGGTTCTACTGGATGTATGTAGCCTCGCAGGCAACTGAACACATACATGGTTCTTCCCGAAACTCGCGGGTGATGGCCGCTCAAACGTTTCTATACAAAGTGTAGCATTTTTTTATACAACTTGGCAAGCGGGCTACTGGGCGCCGGCTGCGTAGAGGGTTTGTACCTCGGCATCACTGAGGACCCTATTATATGCACGGACGTCATCAATCTTACCAAGCCATTGACGCCCGGCACCGTTCGACTGCCCGATGACAAACCCCCCAGAGAAATAATCATTCAATCCGGAGTTTCCATTGAGTGTCGTAACCAGCGAACCGTTTAGATAATACCGTAACGCACCACTTGTACGGTCATAGGTAAAAAGCACATGCGACCATGTTTGCGCTGGCGATGGCGTCGCGATATTTCCCCTATCGATACCCGCGAGACGAAGACGCCATGCGCCACCAGATATCTCCCAGTGGATAGGCGACGCGGCGATGCCGTTCAATAACCCTGGCGTACCCGACAGGCTGTCGTTGTACACCCACGCGGATGCTGTCAACTGTGGGAATTCGTTCGTGATAGTCTGCGAGATGGTTGATCCGCTGGTGAACTGGTAGGCAGTATTTGCTTGTCCGTTCTGCCCTGTCGTTGCCGTTGCGCCAGTGACGGAAAACGTACCGCCTGCGCTTCCTGTGTTGGTGGCATTCCCGTTCATACGAAGCCAGACGACAAGGCCGCTATCTACGTCGCAGGTTCCGGTGCGCACTGTCTTATCAAGGCTCGTCGCCATATATTCAAGCGTACCGTTGGTCGCCTGGACGCAGTACTCGTTTCCAGTGCTGTTTGGTGAGTACCGAGCTGTCACACCCCCGCTTGATTTCAGCGTAATCGCACTACTCGCAGGATACAGTTCTTTACTATCCCCCGCTTTTGCGGCCTCTACTTGGCGCACTGCCTGAGCAACATCGTTCTTCACGGCCGTCTCTTTCGCGCGGTTCTGAATACCGTTATAGGCAACGATAGTGATGGCTGCTAATATGGCGATCACGACGATGACGATCAGCAGCTCGACAATCGTAAAACCTGTTTGTTTTTGCCCACGTTGCATTGGGGCTATTTTACCATAAGCACCTTGAGTGGTTCAAACTACGCGAAGAGTGCGGCGCCGAACTGGATGAATACGAGAGCGATCATGATGACGACCCAGCTGGCAACGACAAGCTGATGATAGCCTGCTTTTAAGAATTTCTGCACTTTCTCGTTTAAGTCTTTCTTTAGACCCCAAGCATTCTGGCGGAACGTAAGGTGCGTGACTGCGGCAAGCATCATCGTACAACTGAATGTGACGACGAGGCACCACGGGCAGAGGACTTGAATGTCATACAGGCTATTGAAGAACAGCCAGTACGCGAAGATTGTACCGAGCAATACACCGATATTCATCAGGCGTAGGAAGCCCTTGTTGAAAGTAGCGCCACCCCATAAGGCCGCTACCGCGACGGTAATAAGCACCGGAAACGCCATCAGGCCGATATACATATTAGGGATACCGAAGAAAACGGTAGACTGCCAGCTTTGCATGACCGTCGAACAGTTCAGAACGAGGTTGAAGCTACAAGAAAGTACCGCATCAGGGTCATTCAACAAATGGATCTTTTCAATACTGAGCACGAATGCAGCGATAAGCGAGGTAATCGCGAACGTCAGTAATACCGAAAACGCTGCCCGATACATTTTTTGCGCATCTTCTTTCTTCGTGTTCTTGAAAAGGTTAAACATAATAACTTACTTCGCTCATGGTTGGTAATGGAAGGCCGGTCCAGATGCTTTGCACTTGGCCGTCATCGGAGAGCGCGATGATAGTCGGGTACTGAAGGATGTCATACGCTCCGCAGAAGCCTATCCCCTCACGCGTTTCAGGGTCGAGTGTTTCTAGGTCATGCCCGGTCAGCCGCTTGAAATCGAATATATAGTCGTTCACCTGCCGTGCGTAATCAGTTGCCTCTTTGTATACCACCACGACTCGCATGCTATAGTGCCTTCTGTTGCTTTTGCTGACGGCGGACTTCAAGGATCTTCACGAAGTCATCAAGCGTCGTGAACTCTTGGTACACGCTAGCGAACCGTACGTACGCGACTTCGTTGCGCTCGGCAAGTACGTCGAGCACTTTGTCACCAATCTGCTGTGAGGTGATTTCATTCTCGCCGAGGTCGTAAAGGGCGTCTTCAACGACATCGATCATTTCTTCCACTTCAAGTTCCGAAGTGAAGAACTTCCCGACTGAACGCTTGATAGCATTTGAAAGCTTCTCACGGTCGTAGAGCTCTCGGGCACCGTTCTTTTTAATGACCGCCAGGTTCGGCTTTTCAATGCGTTCGTACGTCGTGAAACGAGTGCCGTCTGGAGCTTCGCGGCGACGACGGATCGTCACCCCGTCGCTCACTTCACGGGATTCAACGACGCGACTGTCACCGATGACAATCTTTGACATAGACTACGCTTCCTCGTCGTTATCATGCTTCTTAGCGCGCTTTTTACGGCGGCGAAGAAAGGCTGGAGTGTCAGACTCTTCTTCCTGTTCAGGGGTAGACTGCTGGTTCCACATGTTCTCAGTCGGCTCTTCGTTGAAAATGGCGGCTGCTTCTGAATGATCAAGGTTCATGTCGATGTCTTTGACTTCAGTCTCGTCGATCGCTGCGCTCATTTTTTCGGCGATGTCCGTGTCGCCCTGCTCGATAGCAGGCATTTCGTCCTGGAAGTAGGCAGAGTCGAACCCTGTAGCAATTACCGTAATGACGAGTTCGTCTTCGATTTCCGGCTTCAAGGTCGCACCGAAGATAATGTTAGCGTCCGGAGAAACGGCACTGGTGATGATCTCGGCTGCTTCCTGGATTTCAGACATGCTCATGTCGTAGCCACCGGTGACATTGAAGAGTACGCCACGGGCACCATCGATTGATACTTCAATCAGCGGTGATTCAATTGCCTGCTGAGCAGCCAGGGCGGCGCGGTTATCACCGCTCGCACGACCAATACCCATAAGGGCGGAACCGGCGTTGCTCATGATTGCCTTCACGTCGGCGAAGTCGAGGTTGATAAGACCGTGTTCGGTAATAAGCTCTGAGATACCCTGCACACCTTGACGCAGCACGTCGTCAGCAATCTTGAAGGTTTCAAGCAGTGGCGTACGGCGGTCAATCGTCTGCAGAAGACGGTCGTTAGGGATAGTAATGAGCGTGTCGACGTGACGACGGAGGTTGCTAATAGCCCACTCTGCATTTTGGCGGCGCTTCTCGCCTTCAAAACTGAACGGACGGGTCGCAACACCGACCACGAGGATACCCATTTCGCGGGCGACCTCGGCGACGACATATCCGGCACCGGAACCGGTACCACCACCTGCACCAATCGTGACAAAGACCATGTCCGCACCTTCAAGGGCAGCGTGAATTTCTTCACGTGACTCGTTGGCAGCCGCCTCGCCCTTCGTAGGGTCAGCGCCCGCGCCAAGGCCACCGGTCGTCGTATGGCCAAGGTGAATCTTTACGTCAGCTTTGCTGTTATGCAATGCCTGTGCATCAGTGTTCATCGCGATGAACTGAACACCGGCAAGACCGGCTTCTTTCATACGGTTAACTGCTGAACCACCTGCGCCACCAACACCAACGACTTTGATGCTGGCGAAGGTTTGAATGTCACTCGGTTTTACTTCAGGCATGCCTGTCTTTCTCCCTATACGCTTTATCACGCTTGTCTGTTAGTACTATTGTACCACGAGACGCCTAGCGTCAATACTTGGTATTTTTTGTGTTCGAACAACTTGTTTATACTTAAGAATATTACGGTTTGAACCAACCAAAAATCTTTGTGACATTGCTCTTTAAGTCCTTAGCGGAAGGTGCTTTAAGCTTCGGACCACCTTTTCGCGGCTTGTCGTGATGCGCCTGCTCGGCATCGATCAACATCAGGCCAATAGCAGTGGCGAACTCAGACTTATCAATATCTTCCGCAACACCACCAAACCCGGAGGGTTGCCCGAGGCGAGCAGCAAGCCCCAGTGTTTCTTTGGCGTACTCAGCAATATGCTTCAACTTAGCCGTACCCCCTACGAGTACGACGCCGCTTGGTAACTTACCTGCGCGACCTGCCTTCTTAAGATGGAACTGAATCCCTTCAAAAATTTCTTCAAGGCGGGCTTCGACGATTTCATTGATATCTTCCGTCTTGAAACTGAAGATTTCACCGCCGTGCTTAACACTCACCCCTGCGCTTTCGCTATGACTCAACGCGCAACCATGCTTCAGCTTCACTTCTTCAGCGACTTCAGGATCAGTCTTCAAACCGATAGCTAGGTCATTGGTAATGTTCGTACCCCCGATAGGGACAACACCCACGTACTGGAGGTCCCCTTCTTCGTATACGGCAATACTTGTCGTCGTACCCCCGAGGTCGATAACGGCGACACCATTCTCGAGTTGCTGTTCGTTCAGCACGGCACGAGCGGCTGCCATGACCGTAGGGACGATGGCGTGTGGCTGAACCTGTGCGGCATCGGCGGCCTTTTCTACGTTGGTCAGATAAGGAGTAAGTGCCGAAATAACATGCGCGTCGATTTCAAGGCGCGTACCAGTCATACCGATCGGATCTTTGATCCCCTCTTGCCCATCAAGCTTATAACTGTGCGCCACGACATCGAGGATGTCACGGTTTGCAGGCACTTTACCGAGCGTCGCGACTTCGCGGATACGATCGAGATCTTCATGACTTATCTCATGATCGGGCGCACCGACCGCTACCATGCCGTCGGCATGGGTAGTGAGGATATGTGAGCCGTTGACACTGATGGTTCCTGCGTGGACTTCGTGTCCGCTCATTCGCTCTGCTTCACCGAGGGCGGTATCAATAGCCTGGGCTGGGCCTTGTAAGTTGACGACCACCCCTTTGCGCATACCGGTACTTGCTGCCTGGCCAATACCAACAATTGTTGGTACCCCGGTCGAACTATCAAGATGCGCCACGACGGCGCGTACTTTTGTAGTCCCGATATCAAGGCCGACAGCATACGAAGAAGACTCTTGCATAGGGTTAGTATACCGCTAACGCTCATGTTTTCACAAGCGTTATGCGATGAAACCTACAGTTTCGTTAAGATTTCAGCGCCATCTTCCGTGATAAGCACGGTGTGCTCGAAGTGAGCCGCGAGGCTTCCATCCCAGGTACTGATTGTCCAGCCGTCGTCGTCAACGGTAATTTTCTCGCCGCCAAGCGTCGCCATCGGCTCGATCGCAATGGTATCGCCAGGACTCAGGAGGGGTCCAGCACCCCTGCGCCCGTAATTAGGAATGTCTGGCTTTTCATGCATCTCATGGCCGATACCGTGCCCTACCAGCTCGCGGATAATGCCGACTTTCGCTTCTTTCAGCACCTTTTCGATGGCGGCGCTGATATCGCCGACCCGCACCGGCCCTTTGATTGCGTCGACGCCAGCGTACAGGCTACGTTCGGTGGCTTGAAGCAAATGCTTCTGCACACTGGTCGCTTTATCCCCGACAACCATCGAGAAGGCGCTGTCCGTCTTCATATTCTTATAGGTAATGACTAAGTCGAAGCCGACAAGGTCACCCTCTTGTAAAACATAGTCAGTCGGAATACTGTGGACAATCTGCTCGTTCGTCGAAATACAGATTGCGGCCGGGAAATTGACTTCGTCAGTCTTATAGGTAGCTATCGCTCCATGTTTCTTGATTTCAGCGTCGACCCAGGCGTCGAGTTCTTTTTCGGACACGCCAGGTTTGACTTGTTGCTTCAGCCCATCGAAGATAGTCGCGAGAATCTTCCCGCCTTCGCGCATCGCCTGCAGTTCTTCTGGTGTTTTCTGCTTTTGCATTATTTAGCCAATCCCCTTCCTTGGAGTTCAGCGAAGATACGGTCATGGATTTCACCGACCGTACCAACCCCATCGATGTGCACGACCGGAATACTATCTTCAGCGAACAACCCTAGGATCGGATACATCTCTTGGCGGTAAATCGCAAGGCGCTGATCAATCGCTTCAGGGGTGTCATCGGCTCGGCCACGAATAGCAAGGCGCTTCAAAAGCTCTTCGCGGGGCACTTCTAATACGACGACAAGGCCGATATCACGCCCGTGGTTTGTTTTGCTATCTATTAACCATTGGGCTTGCTCGAGCTGCCTTGGGAACCCGTCCAGAATAAGCTGGTCAATTTCACCCGCCTTCTGGATCGCTTCGCCCATGATACGGGTGATCGCTTCGTGCGACACGAGCTTACCTTCATGCATCGTCTTAACAATTTCAGGGTCGTGCGTGTCTCGCAGGATCTGACCGGCGCTCAACCATCGCCATCCTTGACGCGCGGATAAGATTTGCCCTTGGACACTTTTTCCAGCACCCGCTGGACCAAAAAATACAATCATACCTTTATGATACGGGTTCAGAAGGGTTTAGGCTAGCCTTTACGAAGGAAAGCAGATGCCGGGACGGCGGTTTGCGTCTGACCGGTATACGACCAAAGCAGCCGTATATAAGCACCGCCACCACCCTCTCGGTGCTCTACTACGACCGGTACGGGCGTGTTCGCGGTAAGGTTGACGACAGGCATGGTGCGCGTCACACAACAAGGAGATGAGGTGGTGATAGCATCCACCAATACCGTACCGTTGACCGTTAGACGCTCGGCGTCATCCATGACCGTATAGAAAGTATAAGCACCCGTTACCGGAGGGTTGATGTATGTCGTATATCGCGATGAAAAGGAGTCGACATTCACTACTCCGGCTTGCGGGCTACCTGTCCCCCATGTGTTGTTGATCTGATCTTCGTACCGAGTTAGTACAGGCGTGCCACTCAAGCTGTTGTTGTTGAAATACTCAGCTTTGACCTGCCCACAGGAGCCGCTGGTTGGCGAAGGGTTATCTGTCGACACATGGTACGTGAGGTCACCTTTTGATACGGCGACGCATGAACCATATCCGAATGCCCTATAGTCATAGGTACTTCCCGTTGCAGCAATGACCCCCGCGTCTTCGACGGCGCTTGGATATACCCCTGTTCGGATTTTCTCGGCTTCTATCTTTTTGTATGCCTGCGCAGCAGCACTATGGAGCGATGATGTTTCCGCCCTTTCGCGAATCCCGTTATAGGCGACGACGGTGATTGCGGCCAGGATCGCAATCACGACGATTACGATGAGGAGTTCGACGATAGTAAAACCGGATCGTTTTTGCGTTGCCCACTGCTTCATTGGTACTTAGTATACCAAAAAAACGCGCCTCAAGGCGCGTTTCTTTATGAGCTCAGGGATTCCTTCACCAACCGGGCGATCGTGCCGCCGTCGGCAGTGTTGCCTACTTTGCCTTTCACGGCACCTATCACTTGCCCCATCGCCTGCGGACCACTGACACCCAAGGCACTGATCGTGTCAACGATGATTACTTTTAAGTCATCTTCAGAAAGTTGCTCGGGAAGATACGCCTCAAGGATTGCCGCTTCGTTGCGCTCACCTTCGGAGAGTTCAGGCCGGCCAGCAGCTTCGTACTGCTGTGCGCTATCAAGGCGCTTTTTCACTTCACGCACGATCAGTTGTTCAATAGCTGCGTCATCAAGCCCTTCTTCGCGGAGGCCTTTGGCAACTTCTTCGTTCAGAACGACAGCTTTCAGGCCACGCAAAACATCGGCACGAAAACGATCGCCGCCCAAAAGAGCGGCTTTGAGATCGTTATCGAGTTGTGCCTTTAGAGACACTGACCAGCCTTAGCGTACGCCGAGACGAGCTTTCGCAAGCTTGTCTGCCTTACGCTCTTTACGGATGATCGCCTTCTTGCGGCGCTCAACCTTGCTGATTGGCTTTGAAAAGCGCAGAGAAGCCTTCGCCTCAGCGAGGACACCGCTCTGTAGGACCTTTCGGTTGAAACGACGAATGATGTTTTCGTTCGCTTCGCGTTCGTCTTTACGTGTTACTTGTACCATATCAGTGATGTATTGTAACAGATACGGTCAAGGGTTGCAAGAGGTGCCCGCTAATATGCGCCGACATCGTATAAGTTCATGACTTCCGTCGCCGTCAACGCACGGCTGTAAATACGCAGATCGTCCAGGGAGCCGACGAACGGACGATGAGCCGGCGAAGAACCTGCACCGATCGTGAAGGTATTGCCCGTCGCCTGGTTGTTAAACGCGACTGGCGCGCTCGTACGGAGCTGGCCATCGACATAGACAGATTGCCGAGAACCGTCATACGTCAGGACGACATGTCGCCACGTCGTGTTCGTCGCCACCACTCCTGAATCGCCCTGGCCGTAGGCTCCGTTAACCGATGCTCCGTAGGTATTGTTATTGTTCACTCCAAGCCAATATACGGAGGTTCCGATCGTGCTGTCTGGACCGCGATGGATAATGTAGGCGAAATCGGACGAAGCGACGCCTTTCACCCAGACGGAAATCGTCACCGGGCTTACTGCCGAAGGTACTGTCGCCGAAGTGAAGCTCAGGCGGTTCGCGCCGTTACTCGCGTATGCGCCGCTCGCGGTACCACCTGCGCCGGTCACATATGAGACCGTACCATCAACTGCCACGCTGGCTGCGGCGATAGAGTCTACCGTGGAGCCGTTAAATGGGAGCCATCGCACCAGACTGTTGAGGTTGCAATTACCCTCCCTGAGTCCTGAGCGTCGCCCGACCGAGTACGTCACGCCGTTCTGCGTTTTTTGTACGCAGTACGTATTTTCTGCCTGGTTATAGAAGTAGTTCAGACCTTGAACGGATTTTATGCCGTCAACGCTCGTGAGCGTCGCCGGGTATCGCTCGGCTGAAGATAATGATTTCGCCGTCTCTACCGCTTTGGCGACTTGTGTCAGTTCACTCGACAAGGCCGAGACTCTCGCCCTATCTTGAATGCCATTGTATGCAACGATGGTAATAGCGGCTAGGATCGCGATGACGACGATGACGACTAGTAGTTCGACGATAGTAAACCCTGTCTGTTTTTGAGCCCACTGCTTCATTGCCCCCATTTAAGCATAAGCGCTTAGGAACTTCAAACCACCTCAAGATGGAGTAAGCGACCTTCGACGGATCGACGCCCTTGCCATTCGTTCAATTCAGGGGCGAACCATACCGTTACCGACTGCCCTACTTCTACGAAGAAATGATCCGGTGCGTTGAACGCCAAAAGGTCAATCGACCCGTCATTTGCCCGTACGGAAAGTTTCACATGTTGCCCGCTATCGCCCATTCGCCGCACCCCGGTGACCACCAAAGCTTCACTGCGAAGCACCGGTTGCGGATTTCCGTTCCCGAACGGTTCGAGCGTAGCGATCTCAGCGAGAAGCGCCTCTGAAATATCGGTCAAAAGTGCGTCGGCATCGGCTATCGGCAACAGTAAATCGGTTTGGTTTCGGAGGTCTGACTGCCGGTAGAACTCATTCACCCGCTTGCGGAAGGCAGCAATATTTGCAGAAGGGAGCGTCACGCCTGCGGCGAGCTTGTGGCCGCCCCCCTTCGTAATGATGTCATCGGCCGACCGAATCGCATCGGCGGCACTGAAATCACCATAACTGCGCGCCGACCCCTTCGCTTCCTCACCATGTTCCGCCAAAACAAAAGTCGGCTTCTGGTAGCGCTCAAGGAGCTTAGCAGCGACGATACCGACGATACCATGGTTCCAGCCAGCCGCGCTGACAACCAGTACCGGGTCATCGAGCAAGGTTTCCGCTTGAAGAATCGCCTCTTTGAGGATTTCATCTTGCTCTTTGCGGCGCGCCTGATTCATTTCATCCAGTTGTCGTGCGAGTCGGAGGGCTTCCATAGGATCAGTCGCGGTCAGCATATCGAGAGCGTACTTTGCCGTCTCCAGACGCCCCGCGGCGTTCATGCGCGGCCCTAATCCGAAGCCAAGGCTTCGCGCGTTGACCGTTTCCGGACGGACGCCAGCGACGGACATCAGCGCTTTCAAGCCTTGCCTACGGGTTCGAGCAAGTACCTTTAAGCCCCAGAAAACAATCGTGCGGTTTTCATCTACCAAGGTAACGACGTCGCACACCGTACCTAAGGCTACCAAGTCAAGCAACCATTTTTCTTGCCCCGGCTCAAGGCCGTCAAGGCGTGTTTGCAACGCTTGTACCAATTTGAACGCTACCCCTACCCCTGCGAGGTCAAGAAACGGATATAACTTACCCTTCTGTGGTGAATCGGGTTTTAACAGGAGCTTTTCGTATTCGTTCGGATAGTCTTGCAGGAGGCGCTTTGGGTTAATCACTGCGACCGCAGGGGGTTGTTCAGGGGCGACATTGTGGTGATCGGTGACGATAACATCCATACCGAGCTCATTCGCCCGGCTAATTTCCTTGTGACTCAGGCTCCCGCAGTCGACAGTCAGAATAAGCTGAGCGCCCGTCTGCGCAATCCGTTCAATCGCATCAACCGTCAGACCGTACCCTTCCGTAAACCGGTTCGGAATAAACGCATCAACATGTTCAAAACCGAAACGTTCCAGCGCATCCAGCAGTACCGTGGTCGCTGTCAGCCCATCGATATCATAGTCACCATAGATCGTAATATGTTCTTGCTGTTCGCGTGCTACGGCGAGCCGGTCGACCGCCGCTTGCATATCCGGAAGCAAGAAAGGGTCATGTTTCGCATCGTAATCAGGGGATAAAAAGACCGCTCTTCGTTCAGGCGATATCCCCCTGTTCTGTAAGATGCGGTCAAATAAGGACATTAGGCGACGTCAGATGAAGTGCGCTTCGGACGAGCAGCGTGCTGCTGGGATTTGATGACGATACTTTGGAGCTCTTTAAAGATAGGAAATTGCTTGTTCGTCGCGTAAATCTTTGTGTTTCCCTGGCGTTCACTTGCCAAAAAACCAACTTTCTCAAGACGCTTGAGCTCGCGTTGGATATTACCTGGATCTTCTTTGATCAGCTTCGCGAGGCCGCGTACGTGCGTGCGGAAATCAGGATATTTGGCATAGACCACAACGATCTTGCGCCGTACCCGTGATGTAATGAAAACGTCTAACATGCTTCCCCTTTTGTTACGTCCCCCAAAGGACTCTGTCTCAACCTGTTGAGTTTTATTCTACACTTTTTCGTAGTCCTGGGTCAACGCCAATTCAGGATAATTTTGTTTATTTTATCGACCGTATCTTCGTGCGAAGGGACGTCGTTCTGAGCATAATAATGGTTCGTATCGAGGTAATTCGACTTCACATCAAGGATATGAAGCTCGTCGGCGGCGATATGGAGCTGGTCAACAGCAGCTACCGAAGCAACAGGGGCTGCTATGACGAGACGATTGATCCGGATCGGCTTCAGGAAGTCGAGCGCCACATCGATAATGCCGGTTTGGGAAAATCCGTCATCGACCAAGATGATCGTCCGATCGCGCAGTAATTCCCTATCAATCAACCCCCCATCCCCCAGGAGTCGGTTGATCCGCTGGAACGCTTCGCGCTTCTGTTCATCAAGGTACCCGTGAAATTCGGAAGTATATTCCTCAATCTCGCCAGATGAAAATTCACTGTTGTACGTGAACTGCCCTGTCTGCGAAACGCCACCGAAACTCATACTTTCACCCGGAACCTCGATATTTTCGACGAGAAGCATCGTCAGAACGCAGTGCAACGTCGCCGCGATCCACTCACCCACGACGACACCGCCGTCGCTCAATGCGACGACCGCACAGTTCTCATACCGGTATTTACCCACCAGGTCGGCTGCTAGTTGCTGTCCGGCCTGTACACGACTCTCAAAATACATATGCTTATTCTAGCATTACTGCAGGCAAAACCACCGCATACTCTTGTCGATAGACCGTTACGCGCCTTGAAATTCACGTCATAGCGATGTAATTTCAAGGGCTGCACTTGGCTTTGAGTCTATCCTGCAAGAGTATGCGGCGGTTTTGCCCCGAAGCGCTATACTGAGAAGATGAAGTTTTATGAGGTCGCCCCGACGAAGATTGTTCGTGCCGGACAAGCTTCGTTCACGTACGCCTCTGAAGGCGCCCTTGCAATCGGCAGTTTAGTAACTATCCCTGTCGGTAAACAGAACTTGAACGGAGTCGTCATAAAGGAAGTTGAAAAACCGCCTTACGATACGAAAGAGATTATCGGAATCATCGAAGACCGTCCGCTTCCTATAGCCTTGGTCAGCCTCAGTCAATGGATCAGTGATTATTACCGCACCCCTTTCGCGACCGTCCTCCAGACCGTTCTCCCCCGTGGACTAACTGTCAAACGACGCAGTAAAGCCCCGTCGGCGGAGCAAGAAAGTATCCGTGATCGAACAAAAATTGTACTCAATGCTGAACAGTCGGCGGCGGTCGCCACGATCATGGACGCCACTCCTGCAACTACCCTGCTGCAAGGGGTCACAGGATCAGGAAAAACAGAGGTATACAAGGAGCTCGCGAGGCGGACCCTTGCGGCAGGTAACTCCGTCATCGTACTCGTACCCGAGATCAGTCTAACAAGCCAGATTGTCGACGAGTTCGCACACGAATTCCCTCATACCATCGTTACCCACTCTCAAATGACCGAAGCAGAGCGGCACGTCGCCTGGAAACAGGCGCTCGCGGCAGAACAGCCGCTTATTGCCATAGGGCCTCGATCGGCTCTTTTCATGCCAGTGCCGCGGGTAGGGTTGATTGTGATTGATGAAGCCCACGAGCCAAGCTACAAACAAGAGCAAGCGCCCCGCTATTCGGCGCTTCGTGCCGCTACGATGCTCGGTAAGTTCGCTGACGCCCGAGTCGTCTTCGGGAGTGCAACACCTCTCATCACTGATCGCTACGTCGCAGAAGCACACGGCTCCCCTATTATCCAACTGACGCGACGCGCAAAGGGAAACGCAGCTAAAGCGACCGTTCGCGTTATCGATATGAAGAAGAGAGAAAACTTCAAGAAACACCGTTTCTTTTCCGATGTTCTCATCAACCGTTTTGACGAGAATATCGCCAGCGGTAAACAAACATTGATTTTCCATAACCGACGCGGAAGCGCCAGTACGACTTTGTGCGAGAACTGCGGCTGGTCAGCAGACTGCCCACGCTGTTTCGTCCCACTTATCCTCCATGCCGATACGTTCCAGCTAAGCTGCCACATATGCGGATACTCCGACAAGGTACCAACGGCCTGCCCGGTGTGCCAGTCGGCAGATATTATTCATAAAGGTATCGGCACGAAACTTATCGAAAGTGAACTGCGGCGCTTGTTTCCGAAGGCGCGTATCGCCCGCTTTGATTCCGATAACACCAAGGATGAGACTGTAGCCTCGCGATACAAAGAGCTCTACGACGGGACGATTGATATCGCTATCGGCACGCAAGTGGTAGCCAAAGGGCTCGACCTTCCGAAGCTCAATACGGTAGCGATCATCCAAGCTGATAGCGGGCTGGCACTACCCGATTATGCCGCTGATGAGCGCGCTTTCCAGCTGCTTGCACAGGTAGTAGGCCGTGTCGGTCGCGACGAACGCACCACTGACGTCGTCGTCCAGTCGTATCAACCGACACATCCGGTTATCGACTATGGGCTCGCCCAGGACTATGAAGGGTTTTATCAGTATGCGCTTGCCGAGCGTCAAAAAGCCGGCTTCCCTCCGTTCCGCTACCTTTTACAGCTCACTGACGTCTACAAGACCGAAGCGGCGGCCATCCGCAATGCGAAAGCGCTTGCCGCCGAGTTACGGCGCACCATTCCTAAAGAGGTCTCTATCTTAGGCCCGACACCGGCCTTCTACGAGCGTCAGCATGACACCTACCGCTGGCAATTGATCCTAAAAAGTACGAAGCGCGATGCGCTCGTACAGGCCCTTGCCTTGCTTCCACCGACACATTGGCAGAGCGAATTAGACCCAGGGAGTTTATTATAGAAGTATGGACGCTCCGAAACCCCATCAAGAACATCTCCCACCGAGCATCGAAATCCCTACCCCGAAGATAGGCTTACCTGAATACCTTCGTGAAGAGACAATCGAAAGCTTGCTTCCCGGTACGATCGCCTACCTTTACGCCAACCGCCTTACTTACGACAGGAAGACTGAACAGATCTGGCTTAATGTAGCGGGTAAGATAGAAGAAAGCGACCTACGCCTCTCTAACTACGCCCGTAATAAAGAGCGGATCGCGGTTATGCCTGTTTATACGAATGAAACCGACGGCAAAGCCGTGTATGTCATCGACGCCACCGGCGTGAAACCAGGCGCGGTCAGCACTGCCAACGATCTATTGGAATACGGCTCCGACAAGACGCCGGAACCCGGCAGCCTGCTTGATGAGAAACGCAGGAAACACCAAGCGCCCGTGGCAGTCGCTTACAAGAACCTGGAGGACCGCGTAGAATACCACGGCGATCCGGCCTACTTCGAACATTTACAGTTTCTCGTCACCGAATATACGGATGCGCTAGCCCAAAACGACGTGAGTTGACGCTAAGGGGTTTTTCAGCCTTCCGACCTCTGCTATACTGTTTCCTAATGACCAAAGACGATATCATCACCCTGCCGAACGCGCACCTGCGTGAAAAATCAGCCAAAGTCCGCGACCTTGATGAAGCGACACTGAAACTGATCGATGAAATGACGGAAGCAGCACTTGATTGGGAAGCATCCCGCCCCCACGAAATCAGCGCTGCATTAGCGGCAGTGCAGATTGATTCGCTGCAAAAGGTTGTCATCGTCCGCAGCGACTTTGACGACAAGGAAACGAACGACTTCACCGCGCTGATCAACCCGGAGATTGTCAAATACGAAGGCAAATTAGTTGCCGATTACGAAGGTTGCCTCAGCGTGAAAGATGTTTACGGAAAAGTACCTCGGTACAGCAAGATCCGCGTCAAAGCTGTTAATCTTGAAGGCCAAGAGGTACGCTTCAAAGCTGAGGGCTTCCTGGCGCGCGTCATCCAACACGAAATCGACCACACCAACGGCATCGTATTCATCGATCACATCAAAGACGACGTAAAAGCCTTTTACCGGTTGAATGATAAGGGTGAATTGGAGCCACTCGACTATGATACACACATCAAAGACAATCATATTCTTTGGGACTGACGAATTCAGCGCCGCATCGCTCCGCGAGCTCATCGCCAAGGGTTTTACTATCGGTGCGGTTGTCACGAAGCCTGACGCCCGTAAGGGCCGTGGGCAGCACCTCGTAAAACCGATTGTCAAAGAGATCGCGGAAGCGAATGGGATTCCGGTATGGCAGCCCCTGCGGATTGCTGCTTTAGCTGAGCACATCGAAACGGTCAAAGATCCTATCGGGGTCCTCGTCAGCTACGGGCGCATCATTCCGCAGTCGATCATCGACTTATTTACCCCGGGTATTATTAACGTCCACCCGTCATTACTTCCGAAATACCGTGGGCCATCCCCTATCGAGACCGCTATCCTTAACGGTGACACCGAAACCGGTGTTACGATCATGCAGCTTTCAAAAGACATGGATGCCGGACCAATCTATAGCCAGGTCACCGTCCCGTTACTCGATATCGAAACCGCACCTGAGCTTGAAGCGCAGCTTGGTGAATTAGGCGCGCAGGAACTCTCTCTTGCCCTGCCAGGCATCATGAACGGCACGCTTCTGCCTACGCCGCAGAATGATGCGGCCGCGACCTACTGTCAGCTGCTGACGAAAGACGATACCCACCCTGACTTTTCGCAGCTCAGCGCCGAACAAGCAGAACGTAAAGTTCGGGCTCATCTTGTTTTTCCAAAGACGAAAGCGACCGTACTTAGTCACCAGATCGTCATCACTAAGGCGCATATCGTTACCGATGCGGAAACAGTACTCGATATCAAGTGTCGCGATGGTCGTTATGTACGTATCGAGGAACTCATCAGCCCTAGCGGCAAGCTCATGGACGCAGCGGCGTTTCTGAACGGCTACGCCAAATAAGTTCTAGGCGGTCGGCGGGCTAAGGATAGCGTCGCGGCTTTGGGCGATTTCCTGCTTGAGCTCTTCGAGCGTCTGTGCGACGACGTCGCGATAATCAGGGCGGTTGACTTCCAGCCATTTGGTCGCAGCGTATTCAGACTTCAACAGCGGATTGTCGGCGGCCAGACCGCTTGCTTGTTGGATCTTCGCAAATAGTTCATCGCTTGCGTATGCAGGGGCATACTGCTGTATCCAGGCGTCTACTACGTCTGGCTTCTTGTCGATGATCGCTTCGAATTCTTCAAGTTGAGCGTCGCTCATCCCCTCGCTCAGGCGAATCCCTACCCTATATTCTAGTTGGTCGTAGACATGCTGAAGAAACGGTCGCTTTTGCTCTTCAGGGAGGTCGTTCAGGCCGATATCGATGAGGAATTGGTCGTCAAGTTGGAACATGGAGTAGTTTTCCTAATTACTTTTCCTCATTATAACAAACTGAGAAGTTATTGTTGAGGTGGGACAGCAGCTGGCTGCGACTGGCTGGCCTCTTCGGTGGGCGGCGTGCTTTCTTCTGGCCCAGCCAGCGAGCTCAAAGCGAGTTGGACGTTCCCCAGTAACCTCATTAGTAAGTCCGCACGAAGGGTCTTATCTTCGATGCTTCCGATGATTTCGCGCGCTTTTACATAGAGTTCAGGCGATGTGTTGCCTAATTCAAGAATAGACAATACCGTTTCAGCACGCTCTTCCGGTGCGCCTTGCCCTTCGATTGCCAAAGGCAGTAGGTCCTCTAGAATCCCCTGTTTTACTTGTAGTAGCTGCTGTTGCGTATCCATGATGCCCCCTAATCTTTGCTCTTATTATAGCCTTAGGCGGTAGCTCTCACAAGGGGCGCCTCGGCCGCTACCGGACGAATCTTAGCACCTGGACGCACTTCGCCATATACCCTGCGGCGCAAACGGTTCGCAATCGGATCGAATCGGCCCTTAGAACGGAGGAGTGAATTCTTGAAGCGACGCGCACCGTCGGTCGTAAAGGCGAAGCGGTACGAACCGTCTGACTGCTGGCGGAGCGTCCACGCTTGAGCATTATTCTTCAATTCAGGTACGTCAGGGAATAGCATCGACAACGTGAAGCTTGCGACCGCCTGATCCGGATACCAATGATTGATGAAGTCGGTGATCTGACGTTCGACACGCTGACGGATTGGCGCGAAGTCTTTTCGCGCGTCTTCTTTTATGATCAGGTTCGGGTTATTCTTGTCGTCTTCACGAGTAGATCCATTGTCGAACTCGTTCCAGGCGTGCGGGATGAAGTTATCAAGGCGATATGCCGAATCAAGCAAGCGACCCGGAGCGGAATCGATATCAGAGCCGATCACCTGGCGAATAACCCGCTCGCGGCTACCAGGACCGACTGTCGACCCTGTGAGATAGGTCGTCCCAAGACCACCATATCCGTTACCGCTCTTTTCAGGCAAACGGCCACGAGCAGCCAGGACCTTTCGTCCTAATTCAGAATCCGCACCGACACCGAGGTCGTCACGGTCCTCACAGCCACCGATAGCGGCATACGTCGATACGCGGAACGCCGAGTTAGGGCCGATAGTAGCCGGCGCAAGCGAGTGGTTCGTCGGACGTGTTGCGGCGATATTCATAGCCTGCATGAATAGCTGCGAAACATGGTACCCAGGGAAGTCGCGGGCCGTCTCGACACCCCAACGGATCGTGCCGATAAAGGCGTCTGAGTCTTTATATTGCTCTTCAGCTGCGACATAATGTTGGAGGTAATGGCGGTGCATACCCTTCTGGTCGGCATCGTTCGTAATAAGCAGCAAGTCTTGATCAGGTGTCGCACGGCCCTCTTTAATCGCGCGACGAACGGCAAAGGCTGCCGTATCGTAGAGTGTCTTGATCACTTCACCGTATATCTTCTTGTTACGGACGCCATCTACCCAATCGCGATCCCAGACTTTGGTAAATTGTGCGATGTTGAGCTGAGGGAAGTCGGCTTGGGCACGTTGGATCTCGCTCAAGGTCTTGTCGATCTTCGCCTTCTTCTCAGGGTCGTTCGTCGCGTCACTGATCCAGTTTACGTTCAAGAGTATTGTCGTTTTCTTCTGGGCATCTTCATCCTGTTGAGCATACAACGATAACGCTTCGTATATGTTTTCCGATTCCTGTGCAGCACCGACCGGCATTACGATGATAGCGCGAGAGTCAGTATCAATTGCCTGTAGCGCTTCACTTTGGTCGACGTTGGCTTCGATTTCCTGTACGTACGCCTCACCGCGACGCTGGCGTTGTTGCTCATAGTAGAAATCGACTTCTTCAAGTGTCTCAAGCTCCGCGTCAGGGTTTTCACGGAGGCGCGGTGAGCGTTCACTCTCCCATCGGCGTAGCCTGTCAGGGCTGATACGGCCGTTTTCGTAGCCGTAGCCACTTGCAGTTTCAGAAGGAGTCGCGGGAGAAGTTTCGGGTGTATTTTCACTACCTTCGTTCCGTAAAGCTTCCATAGACCGCCGTGAAGCAATCGGAGTGATCGGCGCCGTCTCGGTCGCGTTGGCCTGGGCAGTATCATAGCCGTTCGTGGTAATGGAATATTCCGCATGGTGCACGATACTTTCCGTCGTGACGGTATCATTCACCAGCTCGACGCTCGTATCCCCTACGAGGGTCGCCAGTGGACGAATGTGAACAACACCCTCAGCATCTTGCCCGGTCGTCTGAACGATTTCCATGTACGCACCGTTGAAGGCGACTGAATTATTCTCATTGGCAAAGAACTGTCCGGCCGGGCTGTCAGCAGGGATGTTCACGGCGCCATCAGGGCCGATTGGAATCATGAACGGATTACCCTGTGAATCATACGTACCAGATATTGCGACGAACAAGTTACCGTTAGATGCCGCCTGGTTCCAGTCGACGCGCTCACCGCCTTGCCATGAACCGTTCTGGGTCATGCCGGCCACGGTATACTGGTATCCGCCCTCGACGATTCCCGGCGCCGCATCGCTTCCCCCGCGATATACGCGAAGTTCGTTCTGATCAAATACGCCTGGGGTATCATTACCGTACCAAAGATCACGCGTAACACGAGTCGTTTCGGCTGCATGATTCTGGATGTACTGATCGGTAGATACCTGTTCGGTCGTCTGTGTCTGAATTGTTTCATCGAACGACTTGTCCTCAACAACCATACCGGCAGCTTCAAGCTTATCGAGTGAGGCTTGATCAAGCGTTCCGTTCGCGTCAATCACAAGGCCTTCTACGGAGGCTTTTCCGTTGCCATCTATAAGACTCAGGGTGCCGTCTTCATTTGTCTCAAGCGTATGGTCGCTCGTAACTTCGATGCTTCCGTTTTCACCTGTCGGATATGCTTCGTACGTATCAGCAGCATCAGTATGAATGATGGTCTCGTCACCCCTTATCATCCCTTCAAGGATCGTCTGATGTACTTCACCGGTCCCCTCGAATGGTACGGCCGTCTCCCCTCGAATAGCATCAATAAGTCCGAAACGGGTCGAATCAAACGCGGCGACTGTTTCTTGTACGACCAGCCCGCCGACGACACCTGTCGCGACACCGATAGCCGCAGCCGTAGCCACGCGCTTCGCTTTGAGTTTCGCGAAGGCGGCGTCTTTCTGGTCAATACCTTCCTGTCCTTCCTCACCTTCAATCAACACCCTTGAGAAAAGCAGGGCTCTTTGGTCGATAAGTCCCCGCGCGCTTGCGGTAGGACCTAAGTTAAGTGCAGCGCGTGCTTCAGGGGTAAGGCGTTGTTCGACTGCTAAGCGTGCCTCCCGACGAGCGAGGTCGAGCATCATGCGCTCTTCGCCGACGTCTTCCTTTGAAGAATAGCTCACAAGGTCGATGTTTCGGCTATCAGAAAGTTGGATGCGCGCCTGCGCGGCGGCAAGGGCGTCAAGGGCTGCCTGCAACGCATCGTTGCCCCCGGCTTCGAGCCGTTCTTCGGTGGAAGCCTCTTGCAGCTGAGTAATAAGTTCTACGGCAGCCACCGACTCGTAACGCGTGCGCTCCATCTCGGTACGCCGTTTGTCATCCTGAGCGAACTCCCCACCGACCGCCATTTCACGGGCGTGTTGTGAACGGTCGTCTTTCGTACGCTTGTTCTCGCGAAGCGCCGCCCAGGCACCCGCCGCGACACCTGGAAGCAAGGTTTTGGTAGCCGCCCCCACGACACCGTGCCCAGTCACACGCGCGATAGCCATTCCGGCAGCAACCCCGGTCGCTAAGGCGCCGGGGGTAATAAAGGACGCAAGCCCTTTCTTAGAAAGCCAGTCGATACTTTTATCAACGGCGGTATACTTCGCTTCAGTACGCGCCCCGTTACGCGCTTCACCTGTCACGACTTCTAGGCGACCAAGTGCGTGGTCCAAGCTTTCGCCATGCTCCACGACACCATACACCGTCTGGGCAATATCGAACATATTGTCCGCCATGACGATACCCTTACCAAGTGCGTCCTCGCCGTGCTGTTTGCGGTATTCGTTCAGGAAGCGATTTCGCTCTTCCTGAAGTACCTGCACGTTTAATGGACGGCCTGATGTCTGAGCCCGCTCGACTGCTTGCCGGATAATATTTTTTACCCCTACCGCCAATACACTGTCGGCGGCTTGCACTTCACGGCGCTCGCCCGCGCTCTCGTGAATGACTTCGTCATGTTCGCTTTGGAACCGTTCGATAGTCGATTCGAGGGCCCTGGCGCGGCGTTCCGCCGGTGAATCAGCTAGTACGTTGTTGGACGTCTGTATGGTTTCGAGTGCCTGGCTGACGTACCTCTGTCGGTAAAAGTCACGGGCAAGATTACCCTTCCATATACCGTTCAGGAATTGTCGGATCTTACCACCCTCGCCTAGCTCACGATCCAGTCGGGCATCTGCCAAGTCACGTGCTTCATCCTGCGCGTCCTTCGACTGGTCAACTAAGACGACCTTGAGAGGCTCAGGGTTCGTCGTCGCAGTCGTCGGAGCGTGCTCGTTCACGAATTACTCCGCGCTACGCTCGGCACCGGTCTGTAAGTACCGGTTCCTAAAGTTAAGCATCGTTTGTGCAGTGACCTTTTGGATATCAACGCCGCTTTCGACGATGAACGCTTCTATCTTTTCTTCAGACGGATCAGTATCAAGGAGCGCCGTAAAATCCGCCACCTTCCCGTCCGGGAGTGCTTCGATCAACGCCCGGTTGATCTGGTCGAGCAGGCCTTCGCGCATTTCTTCGGCCAAACCGACCTTTGCCTCATCGGTAATGCCGGGAAGCTGTTTGGTATCTATGATTTCCTTTATAAACACATCAAGCTGATCCATGGATGATTTCCTTTTTTGTTTCTTGCAACGCCTTTTGCCCTCAATATATCAAAAAGCCTGTGTCACCACAAGCTTTTTGCACAACATTCACCCCTATTACTATAGATGTCGTTCGACGACTTCGCGGGTGAAGAATTCAAGCGTATCACCGATTTCGAGGAGCAGCTTCTTGTTCGTCTTAAGGCTGAGCCCGCAAAGGTCACCCTCGAAGGCCTCCTTCACTTCCACCTTTTCACGTTGCAGATTGGTGATTTCCGCCTCACCAAGTACTTCATCCTTACGCTTTGCGCGCACGAGCAACCCTGGTGCGATCTTTCCAGTAACGACCTGGCCACCAGTGATCACCTGGTCTTTCATCGTACGGAAGACACCCTTGACTTCAAGGATACCGATTTCCGTCTCAACCACTTCTGGGGCAAGCAGTTTTTCCATCGAGTTCTTCGCATCATCGAGGAGTTCATAAATCACCCGGTAAAGGCGAACTTCGGCACGCTCGCGGGTAGCAAGCTGCTTTACCGCCGGTGGAAGGTCAACATTGAACCCGTAGATGACCGTTTTGCCGTCGGATGCGAGGCGAATATCGTTCTCGGTAATATTACCGACGCCGCTGCTGACAATATGTAATGTCACTTCCCCACCAGTCTCGATTAATTTGAGGCTATCAATCACAGAGGTCAGCGAACCTTGGACGTCCGCCTTGACGATAACGTTGAAGTCTTCGGCTTCGTGCTTCTGGGTCATCAGCTTCAAGAGGTCAGCACCGGTCACGTTCGCACTTGCGGCGTTTTGTTCACGCTCGATACGAACGGTGTTCGCACGGGCACGAGCTTCCTTCTCATTCTTGACGACTTCAAAAACATCACCGAACTGAGGCAATTCCTTAAAACCAGAGATGGTTACCGGTGTCGAAGGCCCGGCTTCCTTGATTGCCTTACCAGCGAAATCCTGAAGGGTTCGCACCTTACCGTAAGCGGTTCCTGCCACGAGGAAGGCGCCTGGCTTTAACGCGCCTTGTTCGACAAGAAGCCCTACGACCGCACCGCGGCCGGTTTCCATGTGCGCTTCAATGACGAGCCCTTCGGCAGCCGTATCGGCTTCCGCTTTTAGCTCTTCAAGATCAGCGACAAGAAGCACCATATCAAGGAGCTTGTCGATGTTCTGGCCGGTCTTGGCGCTTACTTCGACCATCACCGTGTCACCACCCCATTCTTCTGGGTTAAGATTGTGCTCGGTTGCGAGCTGGGTTTTTACCAGCTGCGGGTTGGCAGCTTCCTTGTCGATCTTGTTGATCGCGACGACGATCTTGGCGTTCGCCGTACGGGCGAAGCGGATCGCTTCGATAGTCTGCGGTTTCACGCCGTCATCGGCTGCAACAACGATGATAACGACATCCGTAAGGGTCGCACCATGCTGACGGAGTGCCGCGAAGGCTTCGTGCCCAGGGGTGTCAAGCAGCGTAATTGGGCGGTTATTGCGGACCGTCTGGTATGCGCTAATGTGCTGGGTGATACCACCAGCTTCCCCTTCAACGACCTTCTGGCCAAGGATAGAATCAAGCAGACTTGTCTTACCGTGGTCGACGTGACCCATGACCGCTACGATCGGCGGCCGGCCGACGGCGTTATCAGACAACTCGCGGACACGGCGTTCAGTGCCGGCGTTCGCACTTTCTTTTTTCTCTAACTCAACATCAAGGCCGAGCTCTTCTACGATAATTGTCGCCGTCTCGAAATCGATACGTTGATTGATCGTCGCAGCGATACCATTCTTAAAAAGCTCACCGATAAGGGTCGTAACGGGGAGGTTGAGCACTTCGGCAAGTTCGCCGACAGTGATTGAATTGGCAATCGATAACACTTTCTCAGCCATCATGTGCTCCTTGTCGTGACGTTGGTACCTAGTGTCTGGTAGGTAGCCTCTCGACTACCTACCGTGTACTAACTACCAACTATTTAGTTGTTTTCTTTGGCTTGCTTCCGGGCAAACCGAGTGAGATCTTGCGGTTCTCTTTTTCGATGTCGAGAACGACGAATGACTTGCGTTCATTGAGCGTGAACACCTTCTCAGGGTCAGCGCTGTCGCCGTCGCCAAGCTCACTGACGTGAACAAGCGCTTCAACAGCTGGGCTGATCTGCACGAAAGCACCGAATGGAGTAATACGGGTAACCGTACCTTCGACTTCATCGCCAATGTTAAACTGGTCGACTTCACCGAGCCATGGGTCTTCTGAAAGCTGCTTCATGCTGAGGCTGAGGCGGTCCTTGTCGATAGCGATGATCTTCGCCTCGATAGTCTGGCCGGTCTTCACGTAATCAGACGGATTGTTAACACGTTCCCAGCTGATTTCTGAGATGTGTACGAGACCTTCGATACCTTCGACGTTCACGAAAATACCGTAGTCAACGACACCAGTGGCTACACCCTTAACGGTGTCACCGACCTTAAGCTTCTCAAAGCGGGCCGCGAGGCCTTCCTTGACCGCTTCCTTCTCAGAGAAGATCAACTTGTTTGCCTTGCGGTCTGCATCAAGGATACGTACCTTAAGGGTCTGGTTGATAAGCGCGTTGAGGCGCTGAAGGATTTCATCCTTATCGTTGCTACCTACCCGTGGGTAGTGTTCAGCTGACAACTGTGAAACTGGGAGGAACCCGCGAACACCTTCGTATTCAACAAGGAGACCACCGCGGTTCGCGTCGTATGGGCTGACGTCGATGATTTCGCCGCTTTCCAGCTTAGCGATGACTTCGTCCCAACCCTTGTCCTTCGCAGCCTTGCGAAGTGAAAGCAGTACCTGACCGTTTTCAAGTTCAGGATCAACGATGCTGGCTGATACTTCATCACCCTCGTTGAGAGCGCGTGAGAACCCTACTTCGCGACGTGGTACGAGACCAATACCTTGAGGACCGAGGTCGATCAAGATTTCGTGCTTGCGGATTGTCAGCACCTTTCCTTCGATTACTTCGCCTTGTGCGATGTGTTTAAGGTGAGCACCCTCGCCTGCGAGAAGCTCATCCATGGTAATATTTGCGGCTTTTGCCATAAGTCTTTTTAAGACTCCTTCCTTAATTGTATTTCGGAGGCGCACCTAAATAAGGGTCTGCCTCATCGATTACTCTTATTGTACCCCAGATGGAGGGATAAGTCCAGTTAACGCTTCTGGACAGCTGTGCGTGACATCACATAGGACGTGACGCTGAAGGTAAGCAGCGCAACAATGAGCCCCGCGAAGATGTCACTCGGACCGGTTTGTGGCAGTTCAGTGGCAGTCGGTGCCGGATTATTCTGGGTAGTGCCACCGTTCGTCTGTTCTGACGGCGTAGCGGTTTCTTCAGGGGTATTCGTTTCCTCTGGGTCGTTCAACGCGACATCATTCGCCTCTTCATTCAGCTGCCCTTCGGCAACCTGAATCGCTTCGTCGCGACGAGCCTGTTCGCCCCGCTCGCGCACCAAATACAGGCCGCCCAGCACCAAGGCCGCCAAAACGATAATTCCTACAACTAATACAATGCCCGCCCGTGTTGGTCGCCACCCCGTAAACCTTGCCATCTCGCCATGTCTCCCGTTACTTTGCCCTAGTATGAAATGGCGAGAAATTTTATGCAACCATAAGGGCTATAGACAGCGAGGCTGAATCTTTGGTATAAAGCGTGACTTTATCATCGTCTGAGCTGTCGTAAAGGGCTGCGCATAGTATCCGATTGCATCCGGGTTGCAGGCGATCGGTGGGTCGGCGCCTTCCCCTTCATTCTCATCCATATAATATGGCCTTCCCCATGGATCAATCAGACCGCGGACGTTGATACCGGAGGCGTCGCTGATTCTGGCAAGTGCGGCATTATAGGCAGTCCAGCAACCATCAGTAGAGGGAAGCGCAGCTAAGTCGGTATCCGTCGGTTTGCTCCAGCAGTTAGAACCTGTCGCGGTACTCAGCGTGATATAGCGAAGTGCTACTCCGCCATTGTTGTTTCGTGCCGCGATAATTGCCTGCTCGAGGTTACGGATGTCGTTGGTAATTTTCGTCTGGCGCGAGCGCTCTTGCACGCCGTTGTACGCAGCAATCGTCACACCCGCTAGGATAGCGATGACGACGATAACGATCAGCAGCTCAACGATAGTAAAGCCTGTTTGTTTTTGCGCCCACTTTTGCATACGTTTCATTTTACCATAGCCTGCTACGAGTAGCTTCGTGTGCTACACTGGAACTATGATTATCGCGGTGGATACTGGGGGAACGAAAACACTGATAGCGGGGTACACCGAGACCGGTCAGATTACGACTGAATTCAAGTTTCCGACACCACCGAAGACTAAAGACTACGTCGAAACGTTGACGACCCACCTGACCGCCCTCTTCTCACCGGATGACGTCGATATGATCGTCATCGCCCTTCCTGGCATCGTTAAGGACGGCATCGCGGTCTGGTGCAATAACTTGAAGTGGAAGAACTTCAATGTCGCCGAAGAGCTCAAAGGCGTCTTGGGCGGTGCCCCGATTTACGTCGAGAACGACGCTAACCTCGCCGGCTTGGCCGAGGCCCGCCAGCAGGACCCTGTCCCTGTATCTAGCTTGTACGTGACAATCAGTACTGGCATCGGTAGCGGCGTGATCACCAACGGAAAGATCGACCCAGGGCTTCGCCACAGCGAAGCCGGGCGTTCGCTGGTCGAGTTTGACGGGCTTGTCCGGGAATGGGAAAGCTTCGCCTCAGGGAAAGCAATTTACGCTACCTACGGTAAATACGCTCGTGACATCAAAAGCAAGCGCACCTGGCACGCCATCGCCGACCGCATCAGCCGCGGCTTCCTCGCGTTGATCCCGACGATCCAACCAGATCAAATCGTCATCGGCGGAAGTATCGGCACGTATTTTGAAAAGTATCATCATGATCTTGCCGGTATATTGAAAGAGAAACTCCCGGATCATATCCCCCTTCCGAAATTACTTCAGGCACAACACCCTGAACAAGCCGTTATTTATGGATGCTACTACTATGCGATCGATCTCGTCACTGATTCACAAGCTTAAAACAGAGTACCCAGATATCGCTTTCTTAGAGAGTGAACACTTTTCTTGGTCACCCGTGACGAAAACCGTCTTCTACAACCCTGACCTCCCCCATGCCAAAGCCATGTTGTTACACGAGGTATCGCACGGGATACTAGATCATCACGAGTACCGACGGGACGTCGAGCTGCTTGCCCTGGAAGCGGCTGCCTGGGAGAAAGCAAAAGAGCTTGCTGAGCAGTACCATACCGCTTTTACAGCCGATATCTCCGAGGATAACCTCGATACCTACCGTGAATGGCTGCATGCGCGGAGTACCTGCCCAGGGTGCACGGCAAACGGGTACCAGGTAAACGCGACGACCTACCGCTGTGTCGCTTGCACTCAGTCGTGGACCGTGAACGAAGCCCGGCTCTGCGCCTTACGGCGAACATCAGCGAAAGCGACCATATAAAAATACCCCCTCGCAAGAAGGGGTATTTTTATTGTAGAGCGATTTACTCGCTTACCTTACGGCGACGTGAGATACGTCCACCCTTTGCGCCTGCAAGTCGAGCAAGCTCAGGGTTAGCGGCGAAACCGCCTGTGTGGCCGTTCTTGCCACCTTTGCTACCAATCTTCGCGTAGAAGTCTGGGTCGCGTTGTAGGTTCTTGAGTGCAGCTTTCTTGCCGCCTTCTTTGGTCCCTGCCATTTGGTGTGTCCTCCTTCACCGTGTTCGGTGATATCCACAAATTAAAAAGATTTCCACTAGCCTTACGGCGTGGAAACCCTCATTTTTACCTCACATACGATATAACCCTCGGATGTGTATGATTCAATAATAGCATAGCTTATGCTTTTTGTCAAGTTTTACACTAGCATTATTTTGTTGTGTAATATTTATTGCCAAATTGCCCATTTATGGTTATGCTACTGTTGCGTGTATGCCGTCGATGCGATATTATAAATACGCACCTGTTTGAATCTTTCTTCAAAAACAAAGAAGGTTCACATAAAAACAAACGACCCGATCTGCGAGACGGGCCGTTTTTATTTTAGCGATACATCACTTCGCTATACGAAGCTACTACCCGCTCGTTACACCGATAGCATACGTACCAATGCGTCCAGCTGCGAGGTAAGATAATTACCCGACGTACGAGGGAGCTCGATCAATATCGCAGGGATGTTCATTTCTTCACCCATCCAATCCTCATATTCACCCGTCATCGGATACCCCATGACCGCTTCGGCGTTATAGAACATCGTTTTATACCCTACGAGTTTGGCATATATATCCCCGATCGCGACTGAGTCGGAAAACTTGTTCGCTCCCACGAGGCTTCCTTGAGCGTGGAACGACACCTCGAGGCGCGGGCGAAGCTGGCGGGTCAGCTTGATGAGCGCCGCTGTTTCCGGTTCCGACCCGGCACCCTTTCCACCCCCGTTCACAAGGAGGCCGCTCGCGGTTTCAATATCGGCTTTCCAGTTAGAGGTCGGGAAATTACGCCCTAGATTGACATTGTTCACATTATTTCGCGAACCGCTCGCGATACCGTCAGGGTTAGTGTTAGGAACGACAACGACGCGCTTATCAGCGGGAATCTTATATCCGTTAGCATAGAGGTAGTCCACCCAGGCCTGCATAGTCGTGGTACTACTCGGCTCTGAGCCGTGAATACCCCCCGTAAACAAGATTGTCGTAGCACCGTTTCCAAAGTAATGTGCGACAATAGGCCGCCCACGGACGGATGAGCCGATTACCGAAGAGTAGCCGCATATCGTCCGCGTATCAAACTTCCACGCCTCGTCAGCGATAGCATCATTACTTCCGCTTCGCATCCCCTTGTCGACGACGATTGAAAACGCCGCACATAACGGAGCGTTCTGCACCGTCACTGCCACTTGCGTATCAGAGAGCTTCGATACGCCAGTGTTCACCCCAGTCGTACGGATGAACTGACCGACATTTACCGATGTGTGAAGTGGCTGATCGAAGGTCAGTACTATCCGTTCGTTCTGCCCCACTTTTGTCGTGCCGACAGATACACCACTCACTTTCGGGCCACCTGACGTCGAGAATGTATAGGCGACAGGGCTCGGTAGCGTGCCCCCGTCATCTCCTTGTACTTGCTTGAGCGTCAGAACGTAAGTAGTTTTACGCTCAAGGGCCTTAGCAAGGTTGAGCGAAAACTTCGTATCCGTAACGGCCGCCTTAAGTGAGACCGGCATCTGTTCGACACCATCCTTCTTCACGGCCAAAGTTGCTTCAACCGCCTTTACTTTCCTGCCCGCCTCGAATGTGAAACTTTGCGGGGTATCGTAGACGACCTGATCAGCAGTAAGGCTGCTCTGGGTAATGACCATCGGGTCGAGTGTTGCGATAGCGACCGTACCGACTATATCCCGCTCCGTTTCACCAGGGAACGTGCGGCTAATTACCAGTGAGTACGGTGTTCCGTGCTCGAGTTTCAAGGCCGGAATATCACATACGACGGCAGCCGCTTCAGGACTACACGGTGCAGTGGCCTCGCCGACAGCGACCGTATAAGTATGTATAGTGTCACCTTCATTCAGCGGAATCTTGAATGGCTGGTTAGCGGGGATTTTCGCCCCTTTTATAGAGCTGACGGCAACTATCGGTGCCTTTGATACTTCGATAGCAAACGGCTTAGCGAACAGCGGCCCACCCCAGGGCGAAACAGTCAGGCGTGTCTCGCCTATGGAAGGGCTGGTTGCCGGTTCCACGCAGAGCTGCGTACTCGCAAGGGATAAGCCCCCGACTTTTACGACACCCTCCTTGGTAACGGTAAAATCATCAGAGCCACTCTGTTGCTGTATATTGGGGAACAGTAGCAAGTGGCGGGCACATGAATCGCCTGCGTACGAGAACTGGATCGGCTTCGAGATAAAGAACACCAGGCTATAAAAAAGGCCGGCACCCACGACGAGGCCAGCGGCAATATAGGCTACCCTTTTCTTAGGAAGCTGTTTGAATGACACTGTATGTTTTTTGAAGAAGCTATCAGCTTTCACCCTTCTATCATACCGCAAATGCTTATAACCAAAAACCCCGCAGAGCTTAGCTGCTGCGGGGTCGGTATTCTGTACTAACCGTTACTACTCTTTGTAGTTCTTGATGGCTTCAGAAACGCGGCTGTCTGGTTTCAGGTTTTCCCAGAAGAGCACTTGCTGGTTGCTGATCTGCATTTCGTCGCGTGGACCGTGCAGCTCGTTACCAAGCTTGATCAGTTGGACATTGTTGTCTGAAGCAGCTGCCTGAGCTTCTTCACCCGACTGGATAGAACTATCTACCTGTAGGTAGTAGATATCAGTGAGCTGAAGGTATTCACCCTTAGCGTTCTGTAGCTTACCGAAGTATACCTGACCGTTCGTAAGGAATACTGCCTGGTAATCATCCTTGTTGATACTTGCGTTAGGACCAATGACACCAGTTGACGTCAGAATGGCTACAGTAGACCAAGCAAGTACTGCGACGAGCACTACGCTCGCGACGATAGCACCAACTACCCTTTTTACTTTGCCGACCTTCTTAAGCCCTGTTGGCTTGTGCGCTGGTGCGCCAGCATGATTTGGACGCTCTGCGCCTTGCTTATACTCCATTCAACTCCCCTCCGTATGTGTGTTGATTGACGTTAATAAACCGATTATAGCAAAGCGCTTATGATCCGCCAAGCTGGATTCGGCCTAAACAAGCCTGGTGCTGTGGATTACTCGACGATGAAGTAGTCGAAGGTGTAGGTGGTACTTGGGGCGAGCACCTGAGATGTTCCCAGTGAGAAACCGCCTGTAGTTTTCGCAGTCGGGAAGACGCGGGCGTTCACACTGGCGTCATCCTGGCCGGAGATGATTATCCGAGGCGACTTGCCATATCCTTGGCTGAATACGAGGTTCGCGAGACTACCGGCTGTTACGTCAGCACCAGTGGTGATCGTAATCGTACCTGCGGTGTCATTACCGTCAATCACGACGCTTGCACCAGCACCCGCAGCTGCGCCGACGCTATAGTTCGGTGCTCCGCCGCCGGTCACGATATGTCCGTTGACGATGATGTTACCTTGGAAGGTCGCGATGCCCGTGACGGTCAGTGAAGCGATCGTTGCCATACCCGAGATGTTCAATGTGTTAATGTCCGCAGATTGCGCCTGCAGCATGTCGGTACCCGACGGCTTCCAGTACATCAGGTTGACGAATACCTCGATCGCACCCTCGCCTACCCCGTTGAAGGTCTCGACGGCGGTACCGACGATCATACCGGCGTTCGTCGCCTTCTTACCGACGCCAGGTACGCTTGAAATCGTAACCTTATCACCGATAGCGATCGCACCGCCCTCACCGTTGACCTTAACCGGCACACGGCCCGTCAGCGCAATCGGGAAACCTTCAGGAACTTGTTCCGTACCAAGGGTCTGCGCTGGAGCGGTCGATACGACACCCATCAGGTTTTCGCGGTTGCTTGCAGTAGCGCGGCTCACAGCCGTAGGTGCATACCCGGCCGCCATGACGATTTCGGCAGCTTGGAGGTTGTCAGTCGAGCTATAGTTCTCTGCAAGGTCGGAGTTGTTCGTCGAACAGCTTGCCTGGACCAGGATACCCCCCTCAAACCGTGGCGCACCAAGTGTCTGGTTACCGTTCGCACAACTCATCGTCAGCCCGTCGAAGTTACCGACGCGGAAACCGGTCATCGACTTGATGCGGCCGTTCACGATCAGTTGTGCGCTACCATCAGTATTGGTCGTACCGATACGGACCCACTTGTTCACGCTTGGTGAGAAGTCGATGTTACCGTCTTGGCTGATAGCCATCATGGTGCTTCCCTGCTTCACTATATTGATGCCGAAGTTGTCTGTCGTACCAAGTGTCATAGTACCGTTGAACGCATTACCACCCTGGACGATCGCTTGACCCGCCGAACCACCGGTCGAACAGTTACCACCGGTGATGATACCGCCGTTCACGACCGCGTTCTGAATGTAGCCACCACACTGTGCCAGTGAGATACCCGTCGCCGTACCGACCTTGAATCCGGTATCCGTCTTGATACGACCAGCGACGATCAGTTTCGCCTCGCTATCAGCGGCGGTAGTGTCGATGAATACGAACTTGTTCACATCAGGAGTAAGGACGATATTACCACCGTTCGTCAATGAAATACGGTTAGCGTTGTTCTGGATCACGTTAAGTGTTTGGTTGTCAGTCACACCGAGGGTGGCCGTGGCGTTGAAGGCATTACCACCCTGCAAGAACGGATTACCACCACCGGTACCGCCACAACTCTGGAAACCGAGGGTGTTCGTCGCGGTGTACGCGAGACACTGTCCGATTGACGCACCAGCGGTAGATGCCTTCTGGACCATTCCCGTAGGCGTCGTGTAAAGAACGCCCATAGATGCGTTTCCGACATACAGCGTACCATTGATCGTTGTCGTGCCGTTCATCGTCGAAGCACCCTGTAGGGTCGTCGCTCCGGCGAAGGTCTTATCACCACCGAACGTTTGAGTACCGGCCGTCACGACACCCGTTGCCGTAGCGCTGGCAGTCTGAAGGTAGATAGTGTTCCCGTTGATCGTCGCGCCGTTCGCACTAGCTGTCTGAGAATCGATCGTTCCCACTACGGAGACACCGCCGACATCATCGGCACAACTTACGACACCGGAGGCATTCGTCGTCAGTTTGCCACCGTTAGCGGAAGTGTTACAAGTGATGCCCGTAAGTCGTAGGCTGCCCGTACCAGCATTCAATGTCACCCCGCCCGAACCGCTTCCGGCAACGGTGATTGCCTGGTTCGTACCACCGGCACTCAAGTTCAACGCACCTGCACTCTGGAGGCTGTTCGAAGTCAGTGTCAGGCCGTTGATAGCCCCTGCCGCACTTACCGTTCCACCTAAGTAGAGGTTACGGAAGGTCTGGCTTGCACTACCGAGGTCGATAGAGTTACTTGCGCCAGGGAGCAGCATGTCGTTAATAGATACGTTTGAAAGGTTCGAAAGTGAGGTGTTTGCACCGACAGCGGCGTTAGAACCAGGGCAGGCTTGGAATGACGTACCCGTGCCAGAACCGGTGCTCATCAGACAGAGCCCGTTTTCGGTCGTCGCACCAGTACTATCAAGCTTTACCAGCTGGCTGTTTCCGTTGAAACTGTTACCCTGGAGCGTCACGCTTGCGCTAAGGCGTGCGTTCGCAACTGTTCCGCTGGCAATGTTTGAAGCGTTAAGGCTTGTCAATGCCGCACCGTTACCGCTCAGAGTCGTCGCGCTCAGCTGACCACCAACCGAAACGACCGAGCCTGACTGCGAGATGATCGAATCAGTGATACTATTCGTTGTCGTATCGAACATCGCGACGACACCTGCGGTCTGTGAAGTTCCAGAAGAGATGTCACCACCGACCGGACATGCCTGGAAGGTTGGTGCACCGCTCGCGTTACCGATCAGACACAAACCAGCCGCCGCTTCGTTGCTGACGGCAATACCTGACGTACCGTTACCAAGCAGTACACGGTTAGCGGTCAAAGCGGTCTGCCCCGTACCACCGTTAGCGACGCTTAGCCCGTTAGTCAAGGTAAGGCCTGCGAAGGTCGGTGAAGAAGATGTGCTGATGTTTTGAACAGTGTTCACAAGACCGTTAGTGACAGTGAGGTTGTCGGCGTTGAATGCCGCAAGCCCTTTCACGGCATCGCTCGCATCACGGATTGTCACCGTGTTACCGCTCGTCAACAAGCTACTTGAGGTGACAGTATTAAGGCTGACCGCACCGGTAAGGCCGTTGAAGCTACTGACCCCGTTCGCACCTGGACAGGTCGCGAAGGAAAGCACCCCGCCAGCGCCAGAAATAAGACACTGGTTAGCCGTGGTCGTTCCGATGGTCGTCAGAGCGCTTGTTCCCTGTCCGATTACCACACCGTTCGTCGCGAAGTTGCCCGCGCCAGTACCACCACTTGAAACACCAAGGGCGCTTGATAGTGTCAGGCCAGCGAAGGTAGGGGCTGAGGTTGTAGAAATATTCTGAATAGTGTTGACTGCGCCGTTCGATACGATGAAGTTACCACCGTTGAATGATGCGAGACCTTTCGTGGTGTAGGAAGCGTCACGAATCGTGATAGTCGAACCGGTCGTATCTATACTTGCAGGATCCACGGCAGTGATAGAAAGCGTGCCACTCACACCGTTGAGGCTGTTGACTACTGAAGCACCTGGACAATCAAGGAACGAAAGTACTCCGCCAGTACCAGACACCAGACACTTACCGGCCGCGTTCGTACCAAGTGTCGATACCGCACTCGTTCCGTTACCAATGATCAAACTGTTCGCAGCAAGCGTTGATCGCCCCGTACCACCACTCGCCACACCAAGCGGCGTCGTCAAGGTGAGACCTGCGAAGGTCGGCGTCGCGCTCGTGTTGATACTTTGGACAGTCGTAACCGCACCGTTCGTAACCGTCAGACTGTCAGTATTGAATGATGCCAGACCCTTCGTAGATGAAGTTGCGTCTTGGATGCGGATGTTATTTCCGGTAATAAGAAGGCTGGAAGGAGTCACCGTATCGATTGTAACTGCGCCGTTCAAGCTGTTGAGGCTACTGACGCCACCTGAACCAGGGCAGCTTGCGAAGCTGAGCGAGCCACCAGTACCCGATACCAGACACTGTCCAGCAGTCGTCGTGCTGACCGTAGAGACCGCACTCGTACCCTGCCCTACGAGTACACCGTTCGTAGTCAGGCTTGTACGACCCGTACCGCCGCTTGCGACACCGAGTGCTGCAGTCAGATTCAAACCGGCAAACGTTGGCGTAGCGCTGGTAGTGATGTTCTGAGCGGTGTTTACCGTACCGTTGGTGATTGTAAGGTTGTTACCATCGAATGATGCCAGACCCTTGATTGATGAGGTGGCGTCTTGAATGCGGATATTGTTGCCGCTGACGACAAGGCTGCTCGCGCTTGTCGTATCAAGCGTCACGTCACCGTTCAAGCTATTGAACGTACGAACCCCATCAGCCCCAGGACACGCTTGGAAGCTTGGTGCCCCACTTGAGTTACCGACAAGACACATGCCCGCGCTTGCCGCGTTGCTGACCGCAACACCAGAAGTGCCGTTACCGAGCAATACGCGGTTAGCCGTCAGTGTCGTCTGCCCGGTACCACCCTGCCCTACCGACAACGCCGTAGTCAGCCCTGACAACGCCGTGATGTCGCTGTTGGCGCCCCTTGATGCGGCACCAAGGTTGTTACGCGCAGCCGGAGCTGTCGTCGCACCGGTACCACCGCTGGCTAAGCCGAGGGCAGTATTCAACGTAAGTCCGTTGAAGGTCGGCGCTGATGAAGTGCTGATATCTTGAATAGTATTTACGACACCGTTCGTGACCGTAAGGTTGTCGCTGTTGAATGATGCCAGACCCTTGATAGCCGCAGTCGCGTCTTGAATGCGGATATTGTTGCCGCTGATTGCAAGGCTCGAGCCGCTGACTGTGTCGATAGTGACCGTTCCGTTCAATCCGTTCAAGAAGTTGACGACTGACGTTCCCGGACAAGCGACGAACACAAGGTTGCTGCCGCTATCTGACGCCAAACATTCACTTGCACCGGTCGGCGCTAGAATCGTAACTGGATCAGTGCCGTTACCGATAACGATACCCTTCGGCAGGCTCGTTCTCCCAGTACCACCGTTCGCTACAGTAAGCGGTGAGTTCAAGTTGATACCCGCGAAGGTCGGCGTCGCCGTCGTACTGATGTTCTGAATCGTATTGACGACACCGTTGGTAACGGTGAGGTTTGTGTTGTTGAATGCCGCCACACCCTTTCGTGTCGCCGTCGCATCGTTGATCGTGATGGTCGTACCACTTGTCGTAATCGTACTCGCGTCAGAAGCGACCAATGTGATATCACCCGTAATGCCATTTATGCCGGACACACCCGTTGCGCCACCACCACCGCCACCGCTCGTCAAACAAGTCGGACAAGTCAGGTTACCGTTCGCATCGAGCACAAGTGGCCCTGTCGCTGAGATCGCTACCGTACCGCTCGCGTTCGGGATCGTGATTGTCTTGCTCACCCCTGAAGGTGTCGCAAAGGTCAGCGTGTTCGTGGTCGCACCACCAGTGCTGCTGATGCTTGTTGTAGAACCTTGGAGTGAGAGTGACTGGGTCGTCGCACCGATCACTGCCGCCGCGCTTGGAGTAATATTGTTTACACTAAGCGTACCGCCGATAGACACTGTAGAGCCATCATCCGTAATGATAGAGTCGCCGATTGCTGAACCACTGATAAATCGTGAAAGCCTACCGATCGTTCCACCGGATGTTGTCACGCCACCACCGACGCCGACACAGTTCCCTGCTGTCGTACATACTTCGTAGGTACCAGCCGCAGCAGTCTGTAACGTGTATGTTACGTCAGCAGTAGGATTCTGGAAGATCAGCTTCGTGCTGTTCGTTCCGTCAGACTGTTCAAGGACAGTTGCTGCACCTTGCAGAGTTAAGGTTCCGTTCGATGCGCTCAATGATAAGTTCGCCGCAGAGGTCAGTGAAGTAACCGACCCTAAGGAAGTAATGTCTGTGTTCGCTCCGCTTGCAGCCGCGCCGAGGTTCGTACGCGCGTCCTCTATGTTCGTCGCGCCCGTACCACCGTTGGTAACACTCAAAGCGGTACCGAGGTTCAAGCCAGCGAAGGTAGGCGTAGCGCCGGTGCCGATATCTTGGATCAAGTTAACGGCGCCGTTCGTGACCGTAAAGTTCGTTCCATCGAAAGATGCGAGACCCTTACGAAGGTTACTCGCGTCGCGAAGCGTGATCGTCGTGCCACTGCTTGCAATACTGTTAGGGTCGGCAGCGTTGAGAGTAAGGTTACCCGAAAGGCCGTTAATACTATTTACTCCGGTCGCACCAGGACAGGTCGTGAAACTGAGGGATCCATCAGCAGCCGAGATAAGACATTGGTTGTCACCCGTCGCACTGACCGAAGAAAGCCCAGCGCTTCCGTTCCCCACGAGAACTGAGTTCAAAGCGAATGTCGTACGACCGGTACCACCACTGCTGACTGCCAGCGGGCTGGTCAGCGTAAGCTCGGCAAATGTCGGTGCAGCGTTCACTGAAATGTCCTGGATCGTGTTCACGACACCATTTGTGACGACAAGGTTGCTGCTGTTGAACGCAGCTAGTCCCTTGATCGTATCGGTCGCGTCTTGAATTGTCACCGTTGAGCCACTCGTCAGCACGCTCGACGCTGAAATACCACGAAGTGTCACCGCACCGATGAGGCCGTTGATACTCGCGACGCCGTTCGAACCAGGGCATGATGCGAACGATAGGTACCCACCTGTACCAGAAATCAGACACTGACCGGCAGTGTTCGTTCCTAGGCTCGTGACAGCTGAGGTACCTTGCCCGATAAGCAAGCTGTTGGCTGCAAAGCTACTTGCACCGGTACCACCGCTAGCGACACCGAGAGCCGAGTTAAGGGTCAGCCCTTCAAATACTGGGGTCGCGGTCGTGCCGATGTTTTGAACCGTATCGACTGCGCCATCGATGACGCTGAAGTTGCTGCCGTTGAATGACGCCAGGCCCTTCGTGGTGTATGAAGCGTCGCGGATAGTAATGACGCCACTGGCAGTATTGATGCTTGAAGGGTCGATCGCGGTGATACTGACATTGCCGCTTTGACCATTCAAACTATTCACGACTTCAGCACCCGGACACGTTACGAAGCTGAGCGCACCACCGACGCCGGAAGCAAGACATTGGCCAGCGACGGTCGTACCTAATGTCGAAACAGCACTCGTGCCGTTACCAACCAGGATACTGTTGGCCGCCAAGCTCGTGCGACCGGTACCACCGCTTGTTACCGCAAGCGCGCTATCGAGGTTCAACCCGGCAAATGTCGGGGTCGCGCTGGTGCTGATGTTTTGAATCGTATTCACGACGCCGTTCGTGACGACGAAGTTATCTTCGTTGAACGCAGCTAATCCCTTGATAGCTTCAGTCGCATCATTGATCGTGATTGTGTTCCCTACCTGCGAAAGGCTTGAGGCTGCGATAGTACTGACAGTTATCGCACCGGTCAGGCCGTTCACGCTCGTCACGCCAGTTGCGCCAGGACAGGTTGAGAAGCCGAGGACTCCACCAGTACCAGAGACAAGACATTGACCAGCCGTCGTCGTTCCGACAGTAGACAGCGCACCAGTACCCTGCCCGAGCAGCAGGCCGTTCGTCGCGAACGTTGTGCGGCCGGTACCACCATTTGCAACGCTTAACGCGCTCGTGAGGTTCAGCCCAGCGAATGTCGGGGTTGCGCCGACGTTGATATCTTGTGCAGTGTTCACACTTCCGTTCAAGACTGAGAAGTTCGTCGCGTTGAATGATGCCAGACCCTTCGTGGTGTAAGAAGCATCGCGAATCACGATCGTACCACCCGTCGAATCAATACTGTTCGGGTCGACACCGGCGATTGTCACGACGCCACTCTTCCCGTTGACGCTCGTCACGCCGCCAGCACCAGGACACCCTTGGAAGCTTACTTCTCCGTTCGCGTCAGATACGAGACACTGGTTAGCACCAGTGGCGTTCACACTTGAGATCGCGTCAGTACCATTGCCGATCAACACCCCGTTCTGCGTCAGAGTGTTCGTGCCTATACCACCCTGCGCAACTGACAATGCTGTTGTCAGGCCTGAAAGCGAGGTGATATCGTTGTTCGCGCCGCTTGCCGCAGCACCAAGGTTTGTCCGAGCACCGCTCGCCGTGGTTGCACCCGTACCACCGTTGCCGATCGTCAATGCGTTTGTCAGGGTAAGGCCGGCGAATGTTGGTGATGAAGTTGTCGCGATGTTCTGTGGTAATGATAAAGTCAATGTTCCGCTACCGGTAACATTTACCTGGTTTGCCGTTCCGACAAGGTTGTTTACGGCAGTTGTCGCAACAAGCCGCCCGCCATTGACCGCAAGGCCGGCACCGAGGTCAACCGTACCCGTCAACCCTGCAATAGAATTCACCAAGCTAGGAATACCGGTTACCTGGCTAAAGTTGATACTCCCGTTAATAATTGCGCCGGATTGGTCAACGACAAACTTGTTAGATGCATTTGTCCCTGTACTTAATTGAATCAGGTTACCAAGACCTGTCTTATTAAATGCAATCGATGCGTTGTTACTCGAATCTTCCTGTGGACTCGTCGGAGCAAGGGCAACCGTACCACCGGCACCCGAGCCAGCATAACTAATGGTGTAGGCTCCCCCGCCTGCGTTCGACACAATGATATCGCTGCTTTGAGAAATAAGTTGAGTAATTCCTGTACTCACCAAAGTACCATTCGAAATCGAAAGGCCGTTACCAATCGCGATCGTACCAGTTTGGCCACCGACGCTCGTTACACCTGTGTTGTTAATTGTCGTTCCTGAGACTTCGATGCCGTTGCCACTGACAAACTGCACGTTCCCGGCGCGGCCCTGAACGGTCAGTACACCATTGTTAGAAATAGTTGTGCCCGTAATCGTAATACCATCAGCACCCGCCAAGACGACACTCCCGCTCTGACCTTGGAGTGTAAGAACACCATCAGGCTGCGAGAGAATACGTTGCATTTCCGTCTGAAGTCGGGCGATATCGACCTGTGCGGTACTGAGTCCGCCAGTAATGTTCGCCGAGCTTCGCCCGTCGTAGTAGTACAATGCATTGTTATTCGCTGAGTATAATTGCCCTGCGCGAAGGTTCGCAGTCGAGCTTACAGGAGTAAGCTGCAATGAAGATGCCGACAGGCCGTCGATAATGCTGACCGTACCCGTCACCTTCAAGTCACCACCGATGACTTGTTTCGTAGAAGCTACAGGCTCATCGTTTACTTCGAGCTGCGGAAGCTCTTTCACGGCGCTGACTGATTGTTGTGACCGTTCTGAACTAACCGTCTGGCGACTCGCATTCCATAAGTACAGAGCGACAACACCAAAGATGACGACAAATACACCCAGCGATACGACGACAGGGAGCAGTGCCTTGCGGTTCATACTAGCCAACCCTCACAATCAGGTACGCTGCTGTCAATGTAATGACAAGGATACCGACAGACAAAGCTACCATCTTCCATAAGCCACGCATGATCATCTTGCTCGCCATAGGGTTACGACCCATCGAGAAGAAACTTTCACGGCTTGAGATAAACAGGAGTCCGAAAGCAAGAATCAGCCCACCGAGACCGATGAGCAGCGCAGTGACAACACGCCAGGTGTCGACCGGCTTACCCGCAACCCCAGATGCAGTACGCTCTAATGCCGAGAAGAACATGCTAACCGGAGATCCGTCCGATGACGCACCGTCCGTAAGGAGTTGGACAGTAACGCTTGCCACTTTGACCGTTTCGCCGTTTTCGAGTGACGCATCACGCCAGGCAGAAGGCGTTTGCTGAGCGACGCCAATAGCGACGCCACCGGTCCATGCGGCAGCGATACCGCTTACCGTCGAAAGGCCGATACGGCTTCCGCCCGTAATCTGGCCAGCTACGTCTGATACGAGTACCGTAACCGTCCCGCTATCAGCCACTTCGACGCCAGTGCCAGTAGAAGGCTGTGCTACAACCCCTAGGTAATCTGCGCTGTTTACTGATGCTGGCACTAATTCTCCCTTTTCGTCTACAGATACGACCGTTCCGACTGTCCATTGTGCAGTCGTGTCGTATTCAACACCGGTATAGGCAGCCGCCACTTGAGGCAGCGATGCGAACACAACAGCCCCCACAAGGGCTATTGCTCCCATGAACACGGATTTGATTCGCTCTACCTTTACCACTCAGTCACCTTTTTGTGTTGATGCTTGTGGTTTAAGTATAGGGGTTTAACCCTATAAAAACAATGCAAATGAGCAATAAAAATACTCCGCGAAAGTAAGGCTGTGGATAACAGCTGAATACGAATATAAGCAAAAATACTACGTTGTTGTTGCTACATCATTACATGTGCCGAAATCGTGTGGCACGAGCTAGACGTGTAAGGTGTAGCGAACTTAAAAATGTAAATTAAACATCAAGGAAAACAGTGACTTTGTTGTCTTTTACTCGCAAAAGACCTTTTTCGATATCGAGTATTTTTTGCTGATCGTTATGCAGCCCGATAATGATTTTTCCGGCCTTTAAAAGCGAAATGAAGCTGTGGTGGAGCGGTAATATATCGAATTTTCCCGTATCGTTCTCGGCAGACAAGCTTTGAGCCGGCCCCTCGTAATACACCTCCCTCGGGGAAAACACTTTTACGGTCATGGCCTCGTCAGATACCGCAGGATCACTACTTGCCATCTATAATCGCCTCTACGCCGGAAAGCGTCTCTTCGAGCGTAAAGTACTCACCCTTCGCCCCGTTGAGGTCTTCGGTCACCGCAGCCTTCTGTGAGAAGTATTGGATAATTGCCTGGGCACGTCGATAGTCTTTCATATCTTCGACGCTCAACTCACTCTCACCGATGATCGCGATGATCGTTCGAAGTGATTCATACTTCTGAAGAATAGCTTGGACCCGGATACTTAAATCGTAATGCCGCTTCCCCACGACTTCTGGAGATAGCAGCGATGAAGAAGTCTTCAGTAAGTCGACAGCCGGGCGGATACCCTGCTCAGCCACCTTACGACTCAGCACGAGCGTCGAGTCCAGTTCTCGCTGGATCATCTGTACGGCTGGGTCTGACAAGTCGTCCGCCGGTACGTAAATAGTTTCGACAGCCGTAATTGAACCGTTTTCATTCGAGCTAAGGCGGTCTTGAAGCGTCTTGATATCAGAGAAGATTGTCGGCTCATACCCACCTTCGGATGGCACCTGGCTTAGGTCAGCCGCTAACTCGTTGCGCGCCTGGACGTACCGGTACATGTTGTCGACGAAGAACAGAATATCTTTCTTATGCTCATCACGGAAGTATTCGGCAAGAGCGGTCGATGCTACCCCGACCAGCGAACGCTGTGAAGGGATCTCGTTCATCTGTCCGAACAGCATACATGTGTTCTTCAAAAGATCACGTTCTTTGAGTGTTTCGTAAAGTTCATTACCCTCACGGATACGCTCCCCAATACCAGTGAAGAAGCTTAAGCTTGATGACTTTTGTGCAACGTTGTGAATAAGCTCCATCATTAAGACGGTCTTACCTACACCAGCTCCCCCGATGATTCCCACCTTACGACCTTTGACGAATGGTGCAAAAAAGTCTACAACCTTAATTCCCGTCTCAAATATTTCCGGTGAAGCATTAGCGCGCACTGTCGTGCGGGCACTGCTTCTGAGAATGTCCCGGGTCTTCGCCGTCTTGACCGGCTCTAAGCCGTCCAGTGGTCGCCCGAACGCATCGACGATACGACCAATCATCTCTTCACCTACCGGTATTTGTAACCCAGCGCCCGTGGCAGTGACTGCCATGCCTCGTTCAATTGATGTACTATTTTCAACATTAAGGCACAGTGTTATACCGTCCTCTTGGATAGTTTCCACGACAAGCTTCGCCCCGAGGTCATCGAGAATAACGACCTCGCCTACCGCTGGTGGGACGTCATCGAATACGACCTCAATGACCGTCGCGCTTACCGCATTCACATTCCCTTTGGCACTCATATCGTCAGACTCCCCTTCTTATGCTTGTGTCGTAGCACGCTACTTACTATCTCTTTCGTTCGCTCGTCTTTTATCGCCCTGCCCGCATGATTGAACTGCATCGTGAGCTCACTCTCCGAGTCGCGCGCCCTCGATCGGGCCGTAGACATGGCTCGGAATCGACTGGCTTGCTGGGCAAGCTTCGACTCAAGGATCACTTCGCTCAGTGCCACCCCAAGCATTGAACGCTCCATATAGTCGACGACAGCAGGGATCGATGGTTCGAAAATGTAGTTCACGTCAGTAATCAGCTCTTCCAGCTCGCCGGTCTGTTCCAGCTCTTCACCGCGCTCTTGGACTGCCGCGCTAAGGGCGATACTTTTGATATCTTGGTTCATCAACGACAAATACGCCTGGTAGAACACCGTGGCTGATTTATAGCGCTGGACTTCCTGGACGATCTTCGTGACATCTTCACCTTCCTGGCCCTGTTCGGGGAGACGATACGCCTGTTTCGGCGTGATACGTCGCTGGTCAAGGAGAACGCTACCGTGGTGACCAACGACAATCAAGTCGTGCGTGTCCTTGCGGTAGACTTCCAGCATCTTTTCGATGAGTCGTTGGTCGATATCTCCACTCAATGACCCTTCCGCAGTAATGATAATGATGAGGTCTTTACTGATCTCCACGCCCTTCTGAGTATGTCCAGAGTGGAACTCCTTACCGACACGCAGGGCCGTATACGTTGCCCATAATTCTTTAAAGAACAGCTCGGATTGCTGTACCTGCGTCTTGATCCGTGCGATATGCGCACTTGCAATACCCTCAAAAGCGCCCGTCAACTGGACGATGGAAGTCATCGCCAAGCGTTCTTTATCGATTTCCTGAGGGCGCCTCATGGGCTAGGCTCCTGCTCCGTGGTGCGCCTTAAACGCCTTGAGCGCTTGCTCGTACGATATCTTTTCGCCGATTGAGCCCGCAAGCTTCACCGCCTGCTGTTTCATCGTATCCATATCGGGAAGCTTTTCAGATTCTTTCGAGTCTAATATGAGCTCCAGCACGAGTTGTTGCGCTAGAAGCGAATAACTTTCAGCGGGAAGTTGGTTCAACGCTGCTTTTAGAAGCGTTCCTACGCGCAAGTCATTCAACGTGGCTTCTGAAAGCTCCGCACCGAAGTGGGAATACTCTAACGCCTGACGATAGGCAGTAAAGGCCCGTAGCGTACGGCCTGCAACGTCTTTCTGGCGTGCATCATGCCCACGACCCCCGACACGGGTCACACTCAGTGATGAGCTGATCGCTGGCCGAAGACCATCTTTGAACACCTCGGCATCCAATATCCACTGTCCATCAGTGATGGAAATGATATTCGTCGGCAGGAACGCCGTAATATCCCCACCAGAGGCAAGCACGACCGGAAGCGCCGTGAGCGTCTTATGGTTGCGATGAAGCTTCCCTGCTCGCTCGAGAAGGCTCGAGTGGATGTAGAAGATATCACCTGGATATGAGTCGCGTCCAGGGTTGGTGCCAGAAATCAGCGAAATTTCGCGGTAGATTTGTGCATGCGACGTGAGGTCATCGTACACCACGACGGTATCGATGTTTTGCTGCTGCCAGAAATATTCACCGATGGCACAAGCGACGTATGGTGCAAGATAACTCGTCACCAGTGAATCGAATATCGTTGTTGCAATCACAATAGATCGAGAGAGCGCACCATTCTTCTCTAGAGTTGTAACTAACTCATCAATTTCCCCTTGTCGTTTTGCAATCAACGTATATATAACAACGGAATCAGTATCTTTTTGGTGTAACCCGAGCTGCGTAGCGAGTGTAGATTTCCCCGATTTCATGTCACCGATAATTGCCAAACGCTGACCCTTTACTATAGGGAACAGCGAGTCGATCATCGTCACACCGCTTTCCAAAAGATCATTCAACGCCTCGCGTTCGTGAATAGCCGGCGCAACATTGAAGATCGGCCACTTATTTGTCGCCTTTACAGGCCCCTTGCCGTCAAGCGGCTGGCCTGTAGGCGAAATGACACGACCGATGAGTGATTCGCCGACCGGCGTAACGAGACGATCACTATACTGAACTGCGACAGTACCCACCTGAGGCGCTGTCGTACCCATCGAAAATACGGATACGTATTCGCTATTTACCGAACGGACAAACCCCTGTGTTCCATCCTCAAATAATACCAGTGATTGTACGCTGATCGGGTGTAGTCCTTTTACTTTCAAAAAGAACTTATCGACGGCGATCACCTCGCCGACAGGGCGGCCACTTTGGACTAATTCGTTAAACGTCGCTTCCATAGTCGTACTCATAACGACGCGATTCCTTCCTGCAGTACCGGAGTCGAATCACGCAAGGCACCGGCAAAACTGAAATTGAATACCTTGTTGGTCGTACGTATGACACAACCTGCTATGATCGACGGGTCCACCCCTACTTGTACGAGTACCGCAGGGTGCGTATTACGCCGAAACCACCCCGTAACCGCTTCTACGGCCTGTAGAGGAGGCTGCGTCGCAAAACTGACATGCACTTGCGGTGCACTACGATGTATTGATTGCAGCTCTTCAGCCAGGCGTTGACGATCAGTAGCGTTCTCAAGCGATATATTAAGGCTCTCAGCACTTTCACGAAGTGCGGCACTCACGTGCGCCGCAAGGGGCGCAGCTTCATTGCGCAGCCCAGCCTGATATACCTTGCCCTCGAACTCTTGCAGCTCGCGAAGCGAACGTGATACGTCCGCCCGGGTGAGTATCGTCAACGACAACGGGGTATCGTTACGCAACATTCTTTACGTCCTCTACGAGTGCCTGTTTGTTCTGCTCAAGTTCATCGAGTACATAGGCTAATTGCGCGTCGATATCAATGCGATTCGCCAAAGCCTGGTGAACATATGTGCTGACGATCCGAGCCATCTCTGATTCGAACTGCGTGATCCTTCGCTGTGCCTCTGCGGAGACCATTTCATCAACCTTACTCGTAAGATCATGATGCTGCTTCTTAAGGTCTTCCAAGATGGTGGCCTGTTCCTGCTTGAAAGTCGCTAGTACCTCTGCCTGCTCTTGAGCAATCGAACCCTGCAATTGATGGAGTGCGTCACCTGATACCTTGCCGATTTCTTCTGCGGACTTACGGAAGGTCGCCAGCTCGTTATGCAGAGCGCCGTCGAACTCAGTCCGCACATAGGCGTTCATCGCTTCACCGGTATGGCGGATATCTTTCTTGAGGTATTCAGCATTCTCTTCAACGGCCTTCTCAAAGCGCTCACTCGCCTTTCGGTGCATATCTGACTGTACTTTACGCTTTGCCTCGTTAATAAGCTCTGCCTGGCTCTTTAAGAGCTTCGTATGCTCGTTGATTGCCTTGCGGGTGGAAAAAAACCCGAATAAGGTCGTTGCTCCTGCGACGATGACTAATGCTACTGCTAATAGGTATTCGGTGGCCACCTCATTCCCTCTCTGTTCGATATTTCTATTTTTGACTATGTTTAACCGTTATCAGTATAGCGTCTTGTTGTAAAAAGATAAAGACCCTAGTACATGAAGCCAAAGAAAAAGACCATCCTATTCGGATGGTCTTTTTATAATTCGGCACCGTGCTAGTTTCCCACTTGTGGCAGTATAATCGCCGCTACTGAGCTTGACTTCTGTGTTCGGAATGGGAACAGGTATTTCCTCAGCGCCATGGGCACCGAAGTAAGGTTTTAGACGCTTTGCGCTGATACAGTAGATCAGTGGGTCAAAACCTTGCTTCGATGCCAATGCTCCCCTCTATTACTAGAGTATGGAACTATTGTATCGATGCTTGCTGTAAGAATGCTTATAAAATCGACATTCTTTGGTGAAATCATATGATTCTCACCAATTACTCGTTAAGTCTACCTAATCTTCGTAGAGTTAACCGGATCTCGTGCATAAGCATAAGACTGGGTTGACTGTGAAGATAAGGACATAAAAAGGCGATGGGACTATTAGTATGCTTCAGCTGCACGTATTACTACGCTTCCACCTTGCACCTATCAAACAGATATTCTTTCTGTGTCCTCATAGGGAAATCTCATCTTGAGGTCAGTTTCGCGCTTAATATGCTTTCAGCGCTTATCTAGAACCGTACATAGCTACTCGACAATGCAGCAGGTGGCCACAATCGATACACCAGAGGTACGTTCACCCCGGTCCTCTCGTACTAGGGGCAAATCCTCTCAAATTTCCTGACGTCCGTACCGGATATAAACCGAACTGTCTCACGACGTTCTGAACCCAGCTCGCGTACCACTTTAATCGGCGAACAGCCGAACCCTTGGAAGGTGCTCCCCCTCCAGG
>JBIISZ010000004.1:0-75123 GCA_044340745.1 Saccharimonadales bacterium (SeqCode) | reverse complement strand
CCGTTCGACCTCGTCGCGTATCGTTGTTTTTACCGCTTCGATGAGGGGCTTCTGGGTCACAATTTCCCATTGTGTTCCCAGGGCAAAGAATGGAAAGCTATGCAGCTGCGTCGGCTTTGATTTGATCGAGGGCATCGTTGAAGCCGTTTGACGTTAAGGAAGATCCGGCTACACGAGACAGTGATACTTCATCGATAGATTTGCCGACAACGAGTTGTTTATATCCGCTCGCGAACGCAGCTTGGTACTCCCGAGCTTCGCCATCCGTAGCGTTTTGCTCAAGTTGCGTGTCCGTGATAATGCCGTTTTCAACTGTTACTGTCAGTCCGATTGACTCGCGACCACCTGGTGAAACATATTCACCAGTCGCGGAGTACGTACCGTTTCGGTAGGCATTAGCAGATGCCTCGTTCGTCGTATTGTTTGTTGACGATTCGTTGGTTGATTGTGATGTTTGAATGGTTTCGTCTGAGGTAGTGTCATTTGCGTTATTTATAGCAATGACAGTCGTGGCAACGATTCCTATCAACACGATGATAATAATCGCTGCAACACCTGGGTGAATTCTTTTACGAGGTTCCATCTGAGACTCCTTTACCTACTACTGAAACTATACTATCAATAACTGACCATTTGCTGAAAAATAGCCCAGTAATTCGACAGGATAACTTACTTCCCGTTCTTTTCCCTATGGATACACCCTGGCCAACAGCAAGGGCGGCGGATACCCTCGGCCAGCTCGGTATGAGTTCGCTCTACCCTACGAGCTCGAGTGTCGATAAGCTTTGCCATTTCCACCCAGCAAATCCATTCGTTACGAGCAAGCGGGGTAATATCATTCCAAGCTTTCAATGCGTCCTTATTAGCAAGCAGTGCTTTTCGCAGATCCTTTGGCATTTTGTGGACTGTTCCAGCGGGTAGTGAGCCTATCATGGTGTCGCTTCTCCTGTTTAATCAAATGGGAATGGTCGTCTTTGCTGCAACCCGCCGAACCAATAAAGCTCCGAGTCGATAATTGCCCGTTGGGTATCCGTTGGATCATGAGGCCCGTCAGGAAGAATCTCAGACGATGCGCGAAGATACGCTTCTGTCACAGCAAGGTCAAGCGGTCGAGCGCCAGATTCCGTAACTGGATGCAATTGACCTTCGGCATCCCAGGATAGATCAGGGTACCTTTCAATCAACGCAGGGAGCGCGTCGCGTACGACCTCTTCGTTCAAACCACCCGCGATAACGACGCCGGTTTTTACAGGATCAAGCTGGGCGTACGCTTCCGCGACGAACGGCTCAAGCGCCGTCGTATCTAAACGTTTTCCCGTGCCGTGCGAAGCATCGAACAATATATAATCTGTTATACTGGTATAACGCCCAAGGCGCCCTATTACCCCGCTTGGTCCAAGTTCGGTCATAGCGGCGCTATGCGCTTGAAGAAACACTTCTAGTTCCGTAGATTCTTTGACCTCCTCAAGAAAAGCCAACGCCTCATCATCAGCATGCCAAGGGAGCATATCGAATTGGATACCCTTAAGCCAAGGCTGCCCCCGCTCGTGGATACGGTGCAAGAATTCCGTTCGGTACGCCGCGTCTCCAACATACTCGACATCCAGATACGCCTGTGCAACGGGTTTCGCGATAGGGCTCGGGTAGTCATGACGAATCGCCCCGTTAAAAGCCGAGGCGCCTATCGGATACCAATCCGGTCCGTATTTATTTCCAATATCTAAGTATTGGGTCTTGTGTACCGCTTTTACCCCAAGGACAAGCTCCCTGCCCTTTGCGGCCAGACCTGACTTCAAGTGCATCCGCTCGACCGCGCCCTGTATTTCCGGTGAGACGATACCGCTCACACCGACATACGAGGCTTTTGTCTCGCTCATACTACTTTACCTCAGATGCTTTTTTCGTAGTCGTCGCGTCGCGGGAGCCCAACAATGCGCTTATCATCACATTTAGCACGGCAACAATCGGGACGGCAAAGAGCGCCCCTGGAATACCCGCAAGCAAGGAGCCAATTGCGACCGCAAGCACGATTGCCAATGGATGGATCTTAACTGCTTTACCGATAAGGAACGGCTGAAGCAAATGCCCTTCAGCGAACTGAACTACCAGAACCGCACCGAGCATTAAAAGTGCAGCAAGCCAGCCGTTAAAGACGAGTGCGAGCGCGACGGCAATCAAGCCGGTAATGACCGCACCGACAACCGGGATGAATGAACCAAGAAATACCATGACTGCAATTGGAATCGCCAACGGTACCTGAATAAATAATGCGGCAATTCCGATACCAAGGGCGTCGACCCCTGCTACGGCAACTTGCGATTTTACGAAACCAATCAATGTTTTCCATCCCTTACGCCCGGCTTCAAACAATTTCAACCTTTGGGCACGCGGTGCAAGATTTGTTACCCAGCGCCAAATATTTTTCCCATCAAGCAACAGGAAGATGACCGAGAAGAAGGCGAGGAAGATACCGGCTACGACATGCCCGGCAGTAGATCCGGCAGAAGACAAGCCTGAGATGAGCGTCTGGGAGTTTTCCTGGGCGTAAGTAAACACCTGTCCGGTCAGATCATTGATTTCCTGTGTATCTACATTGAACGGCTCATTCGAAAGTACCGTCCGCGTGTCCGATATGAAAGTACCGACGCGGTCGCGTAGTTCAGGATACGCACCTTGTACCTGCTTTGCTACCAGGAACACGAGGCCAGACACCACCACGGTCAAAGCAACAATACTTATCGCAACCGACAATCCCCGCTTGATCCCCTTTTTCGTTAACCATTGCACTAATGGAAACAACAATGCTGTCACAAGCAGTGCGATAAGAAACGGAATGACGATGACTTTTAGCTGGATGACGATGAATATGAAGACGGCGATAAGCGCGATGATAACCAGGAGGCGCCACGAAAGCCCTGCGATATACGTAAGCCTAGGAGGAAATGATTCTTTCACAGTTTTAGTATACCGTACATAGCTACAGAGCTAGAGATATACTAATTCCACCAGTCGCCGACGGTAATATCAGCTGTCTCCCTCTCTGCGGTGACCGGTACTTCTACGATAGTCGTATCAGTACATTCAACGCGGATACCGCAGCGTATAAATTGATTGTGATATGCCTTACGACCTTCCATTGAAGGGGCTATTGCATAGACGTGGTACGTTCCCGCTGGTACCGAAAGTGCATACCAAGCAGCATAATCATATTTCGCATCTTGGTTGAATTTACTCGTATTATATACCTGTTTCGTCTGGGTGTTCAAAGCATGCACTACTATGCCCTCAGGAAGTCGGTCGGAAGGATAGGTAATTCCGCCGGTTATTGTCCCGTTTGGCGCTGCAGCGGTCTCATTTGATGGAGAGGGGGTCTGCGTTTCCGTCTTTTCGTCCTGCATATCAGTAGGTTTCTGCTCAACCAACTGGCTCGTATTTCCCTGCATCACTTGGTCTTTTTGAACAAAGTTTTGCCAAAAAATATACCCAAGCGCACCAAGAAGTGCCACTACTAATATGACCACGATAACGATACGCGCCGTACTACCCTGTTGACTAGTTCGAGATTTCATTGCAACCCTTTTATAAGATGATGATTGTGCCTATTTAAGCACCAAGCACAAATAAGCACAAGCGATATTATTGACTTATTTGCGTGACCCCAATAAAGAAAACCTTTGAATCACCTTACGTTCATTACCGTATTCCGGTGCGCTGGCTTCTACAAGATAAAGAACGGTCGCAGTGATAGTGTCGTTTTCGTTAAGTCGAGAACCCTCCTGGTGTGTCACGTGCGGAACGTATCCAGAATGAATATACTGAGGCGCCGAGTACCGCACACCCATACTCTCAAGCATTTTCGCAATACGTTCGTGTAGCATATCAATAGCGGTAGTTTTAGTCACCGTGTTTACTCGCACAGGTATCGGACCGTTTTTTGTCATTCCGGTGAATACTTTTTCACTTTCAATTTGGAGGAGAACCCCCCGAACTGACTTGTTTCTTCCCCGATACGACTTAACAGATCCGTTTCACCACCTACCCAGAACCAATGCACAAGGGTGCAGTGCAGTGGAAGACTATCATATATACCGCCCGCTTCTACAGGCTCTATTTCGAGTGCTAATAGAAGTGCTTTCATGTAGCTATTTAGCCTTGTACGATTCGCGTAGCTGTTCGATAACTACTGTGTACCCGACTTTCTGTACATATTCCCAAGCAAGCCTATACGGTTCATGCTTGCTGCAAAAATTGACATCTCGCTCCAAACGGTAGGGTTCGTTAAGAATATCAATGAACACATACTGTAATAATGCATGGACCGGAATATGGGTCAGTACCCGAAAATCGTGCTCACCAAAAAGCTCTCGCCAGTGTTCAGAAGGTTTTCGCCCATCTTTCATAGGCATCGCAATATTATCTGTTAAAAGCCGGTGGGAAATTTCATGCGTTAACACCTCGACGGCCCTGTCAGGAGAATATTTCGTCGATATGACCATTGGATCGGAAAACGAATTACTGAAGGGTGCGACGTATACATCAATGATATTCTGATTGAATTCGACACCAAGTGCGTCGCAGAGGGCGGAAAGTATCTTCGTTTCATATTTTGACCATGCGTCTTGGTACGCTTTTACCTTGGCGTCTATAAATTCCTCCCTGGCTTCCTCTTCACGGCCAGCGGCCTTGAGTTCAACCTTTAGTAACGGGATGACTTTGTCATTCAGTAGAAAAGACTTTTTAATGCGTATTTTAGGAGTAGACATTAAATACCTGTGAGAACTTTCCGCTAAGCCTCACAATTAAACGGTCAATCTTATTTTCATTCCCAGAAATACATGCAGACGCTTTCATATTTTTACTATACCAAACATTCAGCGTAAGCCCCGCTATGTAGAATTTTAGCCTATAAGAACAAGTCGTCTTGCTGTACATTAAGCATGTGCACTATAAAAGTAACGACGAGGTCGGCTTCACGATAGTTGAGCTACTCATAGTCATTGTTGTCATCGCCACCCTTGCGGCTATTATTATCGTTTCCTACAACGGAATACAGAATCGTGCACATGATACCGCAGTTCAAAATGATATCGCAAGCATGGCTAAAAAGCTGCAATTATACTATGTAGACAAGGGCGTATACCCCGATACAAACTTCGAACCTCAGGTCTCGACAGCATTCCAAGGCTTTACTGGTCGAGTTACTGCACTCCTACCGAAGTAAGCAATAATTACATCGGGCTTAATACTGTCACGAAGAAATTCAAGTGCATTAGCTGGCACTAAATTATACCAAAATCAAAACTTACAATGAAATCGTGCGAGCCCATAGAAAGCAACGTCATAGGCGCAAGAGTTACGGCAGCCAAGATGGTGAGGGAGATAATAGAAAGCGACAGGGTTACTGGTCGTGCTAATTTTTGAGCAGACTTCGATACTAAAAATGGTTCAAGTAGTTGAGTTAGAGCAATAATAAACGCCAGTAAAATACCTAGAATCGTAATAGCAATAACGAATAAGGTCGTGTATAAATTTATCAGCTCAGTAGAATATTCCATAATCGAAAATTTTCACACTATTTTAGCAATCTTTATTATACTTAAAAGTAATGGTACCCGATGCTTGATAGGTTTAGAACTAAATACTATGAGGTTATCGTTAGAATCTCAAAAGAAATTGAAGTTCTAACAAAGTACTTAACTTCAAACTCTAGTGTTTTGGCAAGAAACCATCTAGTTGACCTTTAAAGCATAGTTCGAGTAAGCCATTTGCCTGCTCTACATAATCCTCACGCTCGTTGTCATTATAGGCATCAGCTAACATTCCAGTAGCACGAAACGCCATTACAGGAAGAAAATCTTTAAAAAAAGTATCACGGTCAATACCACTATATTCAATAAATTTCTCTAGCATTTTACTCGCAGTTTCGCTATCTTTTAATCTCGTAAATAAGCGTCCATAAGCGTATGCTAGGTCATTAAAACGGGGCAAGTGATCCCCTGCTTTTTCACCGTCAAAGATAATCCAATCTTCACCCTGCTCGAACATTTGCCAAGGCGTAAGATCACCGTGCTGTAACCGATAAGTTATATTATCCTCATTACTAACTATCAGTCCGTGTGCTTTTGAAAGCACAGTTCGGTTACTCTCATAACGTTCGCCAAACCAACGTCGCCAAACCTTGTCTATATTATCAATAGTTGCCATTCCATTAGTCGGCCATTGAACAGTATAGTCTTCGGCGTACCTATCTAAAGCAGCGAGGGTATATGCATATCTGTCTATCTTTTCTTTCCAGCCAGCACCATCACTTGGTGATGCGACCTGTGGTGCATCAATATATTCCATAAGTAGCCCACCATCTTCGTCAAAGCCAATTATTTCCGGTCCGCGAATATGCACTTCAGGTTCAATCTTTGCTATATAATTCATAAAATCAGCCCACAAAAGTTCACGCTGTAAATTCGGCTCAAGTTCAGGGGAAATAGCTTTTTTCAAAAATAACTGTCGCTCACCCTCGAGAACTTTGGCATATGTGAAACGGTCGTTCCTTCCGTTTACATTGGGCTGAGGTGTTATTTCAACAGACATACCGTGATTATAACAAAAAGTCTCCTAATTGGAGGCCTAATGGTTCGTAACGTATCAACTTGGTACCCCGTAGTGGATATGTTCACAACAAGATACTACGATGCTATTGTGAACATTTCAAAAGAAGTCAGCTTAGCACAAAAATTCTTAGGACAAGTCAAACTAATCAATGCTTAAGTAAAATGATGAGGCACAGTCTATTCACTTCCTATGAATCTAGCCGCGCCCTTCTCAGTAACTGTGCGTTTATTGCGACTACGACCGTTGACACAGACATCAAAATTGCTCCTACCGCAGGTGAAAGTACAATACCTGCACCGTATAGAACACCAGCGGCAAGAGGTATCGCAAATACGTTGTAGCCTGTAGCCCATACAAGGTTTTGCTGCATTTTATTGTATGTAGCCTTTGACAGCTTGATTACCCTTACGACATCTTCAGGGTTGCTCTTGATTAAGATAATATCAGCCGATTTAATAGCAACGTCCGTGCCAGCACCAATCGCAATACCTATATTTGCTTGAGTGAGTGCGGGAGCGTCGTTGATACCATCGCCAACCATTGCGACTTGTTGTCCGTTTTTTTGTAACTCCTTAACTTTAGCTGCTTTATCTTCTGGTTTAACCTCTGCAAAGTATTGGTCTAGGCCTAGTTGTTTTGATACATAAGCCGCAACTTCATCCGAGTCACCCGTAATCATTGCAGTCTTAATGCCCATAGATTTTAGAGTTATAATGGCTTGCTTTGATTGCTCACGAACTACGTCAGCTAAACCTAAAGCACCAACTACTTTTTTATTGGTAATGAGATATACTTCGGTTTTGCCTTGTTTAGCTGCTTGCTTGACTGCTTTTGCTATTTCAACCGGAACAGTTAACTTATTTTCTTCAATATAACGATAGCTTGCAGCGACATACACTTTACTACCCTTCAAAGTCCCCTGTACACCCAAGCCAGGCAATGCTTTGAAGCCAGTAACCTTGCCTAGCTTAACCTTATGTTCTTCGGCTTTTCGCACGATGCCTTTGCCTACGATATGTTCACTATTTTGTTCAAGGCTGGCAGTAAGGTGCAGAATATCTTTGTCTGTGAAGCCTGTCGTTGCCCATATATCCGTCACACCGTGTTCGCCTTTTGTGAGAGTACCTGTCTTATCGAATAATACCCAATTCAGCTTACGTGCCGCCTCTAAAGCGAGGCGTTTGCGAACAAGTAAGCCGTTCTTTGCAGATAGTGCGGTCGAGATTGAGACTACTAGTGGAATAGCTAATCCAAGTGCGTGTGGGCAGGCAATAATTAGAACTGTAACCGACCGCTCAAGTGCAAAGCCAGCATCCTTGGCTATGAACCAAAAGATGAATGTAATAATAGCAGTTCCGATTGCAATAAAAGTGAGGTAAAAAGCTGCCTTATCAGCTAGCAACTGTACATTCGATTTTGAACTCTGTGCTTCGGATACTAATCGCATAATCCCAGCTAGTGCCGTATCTTCACCTAGCTTTACAACTCGTACCGTTAGTGAGCCGTCTTGATTGCCAGTACCGGCAATAACTTCGTCTTTAGTAGACTTGTTTACTGGTTTACTTTCACCCGTGATAGCAGCTTCATCAACTGATGAAGTACCCTCTACGATAATGCCATCAACGGGAATGCTTGAGCCTGGACGTATCAACACTACATCACCGACTCGTAATTCACTGACAAGCACGTGAATTGGTTTACCGTTGACGAGCTTCTCTGCTGTATCAGGTAGTAGCTTAGATATAGCATCGAGAGCGTTTTCGGCTTTAGCGATTGATGCCATTTCTAACCAGTGACCAAGCAACATAATCGTTACTAACGTAGCTAGTTCCCAGAAGAAACCATCGCCTGAAATAAAGAACTGAGTCGCAACACTGTAGGTATAAGCCGTGATAATTGCCAGGCTGATGAGTGTCATCATACCTGGCAATTTAGCTTTAATCTCACCCCACGCACCCTTTATGAATACCAGACCACCATAGAAGAAGATGATTGTGCTGAATACAAATGGTACGTATTCAGAACCAACAAAACTTGGCGGTATGAAGTTGAACCAGTGTTGTATCATCTCGGAATAGACAAGCACGGGCAATGTTAGTAGTAAAGATAACCAAAACTTATCTTTAAACATAGCAACAGAATGCCCAGCGTGCTTGTCGTGGTCTTTGTGTTCAGGGTGGTGTTCGTGGTGCGAGTGTTCCATTTTAGTGGTTCATACCTGGCATTGAGCTACTACTATCTTTAAATCCCCAATCCATCTGCCATTGTTTCATTTGTGCAATCTCTGTATTTTGAGCACTGGTAATAGCTTTGGCTAAATCCTTCACTTCTTGATGTTTTGCATTTGTACTTGCATACTTTGACATATCAACTGCTTGCTGATGATGTTCTATCATCAGTTCAAGAAACTTCTTGTCAAAATCTGAACCTTTTAGTCCTTCGAGTTCTTTCCCCATATCCATCATTGTTCCAGACATTTCATTGCCCATTCCAGCGTGACTAGAGTGTCCGCCCATAGTTTTTTCGTAGCCCCACTGCGTCTGCCATTCCTGCATCTTCATTAACTCTTGCGTTTGAGTTTGCATAATAGCCTGAGCTAAATCGAGAAGCTCTTTTCTGTCTGTACCAGCTCCAACCATTTCGGACATCGAGATAGCACCCTCGTGGTGAGCTAGCATTTCTGCAATGTACATCTCGTCAAACTCATCACCTTTTAATGAGGCATACTTGTCCATATCCTCGTTAGAAGATGATTTTTGAGAGTTTGATGCGTCTTCAGACATTGCGTTATTCATAGTATTGTTACTTTTGTTGATAGCATAAATTCCTATACCTGCAACTACTACAATTGCGATTGTTGCGATAACAATTAAGCCGTATTTATTCTTTTTCATAAATTCTCCAAAGTTATATTAGGTTTGTATGAGCAAATAAACATCCTACACTCGGAATACGCTGTGCAATATATACCCAGGTAACCTAGGTGGTGGTTTAACTGTATCGCCATATAATCTCATTTTTTTTACTTTTTCGCTGGCTTGCTCGATTTGATTTACTGCATAAAATGCTAAGGCCGGGTCGTCTTCATCATCTTCACTATCTGGTCGATTTACGTCACTAATACTTCGACTAACGATAGCCGTGCGACATAATAACGCACAAACACCCGTGTCACCAGTACTATGGTTCATTCCGCCCATTTCGTGAGTTGGCATACTTGCCATTGCTGAAACGTGGCTTACAGAGTTAAGTAGTATGACTGCTATAAGGGCTAATGAATACTTCAATAGGTCTACAAACTTCACACTATTTACTATTTACTCTTTACGTTTAGTTCATACAAACTTAATAGCTCTGCTACTGTGTGTTCTTGCTCGTCAGAAGAATTAGAATTAAAACCATCTTTTACGTGTGTACGTATATGATTTTCAAGTATAAGTTTGTTAAGAGATGAGATTGATTTTTGAATAGCTAAACTTTGGGTAAGAATGTCCATACAATAGTCTTCATTTTCAATCATCTTCTGTACACCACGCATCTGACCCTCAAGTATCTTCGCTCAATGCAGTGCACGTTGTTTAATCTCACTTATCATATATCTATTGTAGTACCCCGGGGGGGTATTTGTAAATACAATCTACTAGAACTTGTTGCATTACTAAATTCAATAATAATACAGATGAAGAACTAGACCAATTATTCAAAGACCGTAAGCAGTTTGAATCACAACACGAACGGTTCGAACGTATGGTTAAAGGACTGGAACAGCGTCAGCGTGACATTATGAGCCAAATCGAAGAACAAAGTGATTGGCGATAAAGCATTCGTAATTGGCGCTTCGTACATTTTGGAAGTATGTAGTCGTGCGGTCGAACTGTTCGACGCCGAGACCACTACATTGGAACAAAAACGTTACCTGATTGACTTTACACTTTCTAACCTCACTTTGGAGGGTAAAACGCTACATTTTAATCTGTTAGAACCATTTGATGCAATCGCAGAATGTGCAAAAAGTGCAAATTGGTACCCCGGACAGGATTTGAACCTGTGACCTTAGGCTTAGAAGTCCTCTGCTCTATCCAGCTGAGCTACCGGGGCGTATATGCGAAGCGACGTGCGACGCCCTGTTATTATAGCAAACGACCGAGGTATAATAGAGAGGTAACCTAAGGAGGTATATATGCAAGACCAAGGACCAAACCCTTATGTGGTTGATGTTGAAGAGCTGACACTGCAGAACGAGAGTTTTCGCACGGCGGCCTGGACGGGAAAAAATCTACAGATGACCCTTATGACCATCCAGCCTGGCGACGATATCGGGCTCGAAGTTCACGAAGATCACGATCAGTTCCTTCGTATCGAGCAAGGCATCGCTCGCGTCGAAATGGGGCCTACTTCTGACCAGTTAGAAACCTGGGACGCTGAAGACGACTTCGCCATCTTTGTCCCCGCCGGAGTATGGCACAATATCGTCAACACCGGTGAGCAGTCTCTCAAGCTGTATTCTATTTATTCCCCACCTGAACATGCACCCGGTACGGTACATGAAACTAAAGCAATCGCGGATGCTGCGGAAGCGGAAGAGCATAACTAAGAAAAAGCTCCGGGATATCCCGGAGCTTTCATTTAGAGCGGTTGACTCTGTTGAGGTGTTACATCCGCATACAGGCTGACGGATCCCTTGTCGTCCGCGCCGTATAGCGCCTGGCGAGCAAGGCGATAAAACATATAATATGAAACTTGCTTCGAGTAATCCTTCACGACAGCGACCATAGTTGAGCCGACCAACCCTACAAGCTGCCCTGCCATTCGACCTCCGCCGCCGAACATCGATAACCCACGAGAGACGCCGTCGATAGCCGTATCCGCCACAGCACCTACCGCATCAACACCAAGTGTCGTAAGGACTATTTTCTGCAGATCACCTTCTTTGAGTCGTGCGTTCAGGGCTTTCATTTGAGTGAAGATTGCTCGGTGTGAAAAATCAGGGCTTCCGTACGCATCGAGGAAAATGAACCATACGTACCGTAAGCGGATTTGTATTATATAGCTATACACGATCAGGCCTATGAGCGTCAAAGCGATAATCGCAAGTGCAAGCAACGGTGGAAACGCACCCTCCGTAGCAACCGCGGCATATATGACTCCGCCTACAAGTAAGATAGTTGCGAGTATCGCAAGCGCATAATACCGGAAGAATATACCGAAGTTGAGCAGTACGCTTGGCCAGAATAGTTTTCGAGCGATCTTCCAACTTTGCGACGAAGTCAAGGTAACGCTATCAAAGAACGAATCAATCCAAATAGTGCGTTCAGTTTTGAATATCACTCCTGCGATAATGATCCAGGCAGGTGCCACGAGCACTATCATCCCAAGACCTATGAAAAGCGTTACCAGTTGGGCGGCATTTAAGCTCTCACTCGCCTCCCCTTCACCGCCAGAGAAGAACGACATTGCGTAGAGAATGACAAAGCCAAGGATGAACGGCGCCAGGTTGATAAGCACTCGTAGGAACAACGTCCCCTTGCGCTGATTGAGCTGGCTGAGTATCTGGCGCATGATTTCTTGGTAATTAGGCTGAGCGGCTTGTACTGGTTGCACTGGAGGCCGAGGCAACGGCGTGCCTGCTACTTGAGGCGCCTGAGGGGTGTTTGGGTTCATTACATACCACACTGTTTATGTTTATCGTGTATACGCACGAGTATAGCAATGAGCCCAAAGAAGTACAACGATACTTTGAGCTAATTGGTGCTCTCTAGAAATATCCTATTCTCAAACCCACCACGCCGTATCTCTTTTTCTATACGAGCTTGCTCAATTTGCTCCGGAGTAATCCCACGTAACTTTGCAATTGCATAGAGCACTGCGAGTTTATCAGCGAGTTCATCTAAGTTAAGATCTGCCGCAAGTTCATGACCTTCTTCGACGTCTTTTTGCAGTAATGCAGCGAGGTACTCATCATCATCTTTAAGTATGCGGTATTGAGCTTTCTCGCCATTCGCTTCAATGATCGCAGGTATTTTGTCTCGAACCAGTTTGTTGAACTCAATCATGCACTAATAATAGCAAAACGGCCAGGAAATTCTGACCGTCTTCAATACTTCATTTGGTGCGGGCGGAGAGAATCGAACTCTCATCACATGCTTGGAAGGCACGTATATTAGCCATTATACGACGCCCGCATAGATAGATATTGTAGCATATTTTATTTAAGGGCTCAATCTGTTACAATAGCAATTGTCTCAAACTCCATGGCGGATGTAGCTCAGTTGGTTAGAGCGCCTGATTGTGGTCCAGGAGGTCGCGGGTTCAATTCCCGTCTTTCGCCCCAAGTTGTAGATGAAAATAAGCCCTTTACGGGGCTTATTTATTTTCTTCGATTATCGCGGTCGCTTCGGTACGGGCAGATACGATTGAGGCGACTTGGTCGCGGGTAATTTCTATCGTGCTACCAGGTGTTACCTCTCCGCTCAGCAATAGTTTTGCAACGGTATTCTCAACGGCACGTTGCACCACCCGTCGCATCGGGCGAGCGCCCAAACGAGGGTCGTACCCAGCTTCCACCAGATACTGCTTGGCATCTGCTGCCACGGTGACGGTGATCTTCTGTTCCGCCAGGTTCTTATTAATACCGACAAGAATCAAATCGACAACTTTCAGTAACTGCTCTTTTGAAAGTGGACCGAACACGACCATCTCGTCGAAACGGTTCAGGAACTCGGGGTGGAAAATATGGCTGCTGATCAATTCGTTCACAAATTGTTCTTCGAACTGCGATAATTCATAGCCGCGGGTAATGTATTCTCGGATTCTTTCCGCACCGGCGTTGCTGGTTGCGATCACTACAGTATCTCGGAAACTCACCTCTCGTCCACGCACGTCGCGCATAATACCTTCATCAAGGAGCTGCAGCAGTGTCGTAAGCACACTCGAGTGTGCTTTCTCAATTTCATCAAGCAACACCACGCTGAACGGCCGTTTCATTACCTGCGCCGTCAGACTACCCGCATCGTCAGCACCGTCCGCGATCAAGCGCGAAACATCATCCGATGAAACGAACTCGTTCATATCGAGTCGGATGATATTATCTTCCCCGCCAAAATACACTGATGCCAGCGACTTCGCGAGCTCCGTCTTCCCCACACCTGTCGGACCTAAGAATAGGAAGGTGCCCACCGGCCTGTTCTGGTTTCGCACACCCGACCGAGCGCGGCGCAGGGCGTCAGAGACAACTTGAACAGCTCGCTCCTGACCAATCATGCGCTCGTGGATAAGACTCTCAAGGTTAAGGAGTGTTTCTTTTTCCGAAGTATCATCAGCAGCCGCGGTCTTCACGCCAGTCGTTTTTTCAATCGCCAGGTTTACCGAGCGCGCAGTGACCAAGCCGTCATCAGCATAATCTGCCGCTTGCTCCATTAAGCGAACCGCCTGACCCGGCATCGCCAAGTCATAGACATACCGTTGACTGAGCTTATACGATTCTTTCAAAGCCTGATACATATACGTTACCTTGCGCTTATGTTCTACGAGCGGAAGATGATCCTCGAGCACTTTTAACGAATCGTACTCATCCGTCGGGTGCACCATGATCTTATTCATCGCAGCCGCAAGCGCGGGAGTCCGTTTAGTCATCTGCAAGAAACGTTGCTCGTCAATCGTCATGATCATGCGGATTGAACCCGCTTCGATAATAGGAAGTAGTAGCGATGTAAGGTCGACCGATCCGACTCCTTCTTCGAAGAACAATTCTGCATTGTCAAAACAGACGATGATGTTTTTCGCAGCGTATGCTTCCGACAATAGCGCGTTCATAAGTTGCTCAATACCGCCGCGAGCACTGGCTACTGAAAGCAAGCGGGACGCATCAAGCATGAATATCTGCTGATACCATATGTTTTTTGGCACGGAAGAATCCGGTGTGATCAGCTTACTGGCAAGTTCGTACACCAGCTCAGTCTTACCGGCACCATCCTTACCAACAAGAGCGATCGTACCACTATTCGTATCTATCGCAGTAAGCAGCTGCTGCAAGGTTTCGGTGCGAATCTCACCCCTCGCCATCGTGCCACTTTGAGAAATGTTCACGCCATACCGTGAAAGCTGTGGAATCCAGCCGAAGGACCAATCACGCCCGATACCACCAGGTCGCTTTGAATGACCCTTCTGGTTATCAATGCGATCATCGAGATGGTGATACCATTTTATGCCCCGCAACAAATCCTCTTCGCTCAGCTGTAGATGCCCGAGGAGCGCGTCGCGGGCAGGAAGCTGCCGCACCATCGCCAGGATGATGACGCCCGGGCTTACCCTCCCGTCATGTGCTTCGGCGATCCGAAGCGCTTCTTCAAAAATCTCAGGAGTATCGTCACGGTTTTCCGAGGCGACTTCTTTAAGGAATCCGCCGCCGACACCAAAGCGAACACCGAAGAAAAGTCCTCCGTTTATGTTTGATAGCGCAAGAGCGATTTCCTTAGGGCTAGGCTGTTCAGAAAGAACGGCAAGCAGCTCACTATCAAGACGCGCATCGATTGATATCTCACGCATATTCATCGGTACTTTCCGTAGTTCGTATTTATACCAGTACACGATCATGACTGGCACCGCGACCAGCCCTGCGACTGCCCAGCCAAAGGCGATGCCTATTATTAATAGGGCGATACCTGCACCAAGCAGTACGAGAGAAAGCAATTCTAGCACGAACACCCATGGAGATAGCGCATGGCCGTAGCGTGATAACCGAGCTCGCTGGCTGTGCCAGTTAAATTGAGTTATCGCCATGTTGGTACCCACCCTATCGCGACAGCAATGAAACCGATAATAGGAAACAGTGGCAGTAGCCACCAGATAATCAATACGATCCCTTCGTATACCGACTGTAGTGCGATCGCGATAAGCCCAAAGATAATGGTGAAGAAACGGATCGTGGCACCTATAACCCGTGAGAGCAGTTGATCAAAGAATGCGCGCACTGCACCACCAAAGGATGCGTCCCCACTAGGCCCGGCTGAAATCTGCCGGAACGGAGAGAATAACGTCGCCATAAGCTGCCCCACCGAAAAGAATTCAAGCGTCGCCTTAAAGCGCCCACCTACTCTGTATAGATGTGTCAGCCATCCCCGGCCATACCACCATGAAATCAGTCCCACCAAGAACATATGTTTATTATAGCAGTAATACCTATAGCTTATGCGATATAATAATACATACCTATGCCACAGCCGCTTACTGTCCTACTAGGAAAAGCCGTCCGCTACGCTGCCCGCCTTCGCGGAGGCGGCTCCGCTTTGCCAGGACTTTTCGTCGAAAGGATCAGCCCGAACTTCGTGCCTGACACGCTAAGCCAACTTCCACAGGGAGTGGTAATTATCAGCGGCACCAACGGTAAAACTACCACTACCAAGATGGTCGTTGCCCTGCTCGAGAGCCAAGGATTGAAGGTATTCACCAATCGCACCGGCAGTAATTTCATCCGCGGAGTCGCTGCGGCCTTGCTTGGTGATATTGACATCAAGGGTAAGCTCGACGCCGATATTGCTGTTCTCGAATTAGACGAGGCTCACGCGGTCAAGTTCGTCGAGATTGTCAAACCTCGCTACAGCTTACTGCTTAATGTCATGCGTGACCAGCTGGATCGTTTCGGGGAAATAGATGCGACAGCTCGAATGCTCCAAAAAATTGCTGAAGCGACGACCGACATCGTCGTAGCGAACCGTGAGGATAGTCGCATCTTATCCGTTACAGCAGCGCTCACTACCGATGCCGAAATACACTATTTCGGCCTTTCAGATACTCTACTCTCCCGATTCCCTGCAGACGACGACCTCCACGCCAAAGTACCCAAAAAAGCCAGCGACCGCCCAGCCGCTGACGTATTATTAAAAGAGTTCAACGAAAAAGGTGCCGCATACAGCATCGCAGGTAACGATTTAGTGACACCGCTGAAGCTGAAGGGTATCTACAATATCTATAACAGTGCGGCCGCACTCGCCTTAGCACGTGCAGTCGTGCCATCCGCCTCGCTCAATAGCCTCGTTGGAGCAGTCTCGACCGTCACCCCAGCTTTCGGTCGCGGTGAAACGCTTACTGTCGGCGGGCACCCGCTCGAACTCGTGCTTGTGAAAAACCCTTCCGGGTTCCGGCTTGGGCTTGAATCCTTTAGCCCAGAAGGGTACGCCACCATGATCGCCATTAACGACAACTACGCAGATGGTCGTGATATGTCTTGGCTATGGGATGTTGATTTCACAAGCCTGACGAAAAATTCCATCTTCGTCTCCGGTGTTCGCGCCTACGACATGGCACTTCGCCTGCAATACGATGAAGTGCCCGTAGAAAAGGTTGAACCAACCCTTGATGCTGGGCTACGAGCATTCATTGAGGCACACAGCGATACGCCGAAGCGTATTTACTGCACCTACACCGCGATGCTCGCGCTTCGTAAAGAATTAGGTAAAATTACCCGTGTTGAGGTGGTCGCATGAGTACTAAGAAAACCATTTCTATTCTGCAACTCTATCCAAACGATATGAACATCTATGGCGACAACGGTAACGTACAAGTACTGCTGCGAAGGCTGGAGTGGTACGGCTATACACCGGAACTTATAGCATATAACGTCGGCGATACCCTACCCGATAGCGTTGATATAGTCATCGGTGGTGGCGGGCAGGATAGCGGGCAGGTTAAGATTCACGCCGACCTACTAAACATCGGACCAACCCTGAAAAGCTGGGCCGAAGCAGAGGTACCTATGCTTCTCGTGTGTGGCCTGTACCAGTTGTTCGGGCATTCGTTCAAGACCCTCGATAATACCTTATTGGAAGGTATCGGCGTCCTTGATATAAAAACCTATGGAACGACCGAACGACTGATTGGTAATATTGTCACTAATGCCGAAGAGTTCGGTGACATTATCGGGTACGAGAACCACAGCGGACAAACATTCCTTGGGGAGGACGTTTCACCGCTCGCGACAGTTATCAAGGGTGCCGGGAATAATGCCAAAGATGGGCACGAAGGTGCACGCTATAAGAATGTCATCGGCACCTACCTTCATGGGTCTATTTTGCCGAAGAACCCTGCGATTGCCGATTTTCTTATAAAGACGGCTGTTAGCCGTAAATATGCGACGGAATTCAGCGCCGACCTGATTGACGATACCTTCTCGAATCTTGCCCGCGACATTGCCCGTAACCGTCCGCGCTAATCAAAGCAGTGACTCTTTTCCTGCTCGAAAACTGTACTTTGAAGCTCGCCACATCCACCAACATGCCGCTGCTATACTACCCCCATATATAGCCCAGAACCACCCCGGCAGTGCTACTTCGCTCTGAGCCCACGGTATCTCTGAGACGAACCGAGCGACGGAGATCATGTAATCCAGCAGCCAGCTTGTCGGCGCACCTATAAGCCACTCAAATGGCAAATGTGCTATCGACCATACACCGCAGGCGAATGTCAGGAGCATCGCTAAGGGTACGAGCGGTACGACAAGGATATTCGCGATAATCGCAACATTCGACACGGTGCCGAAACTCAGCGCGATGACCGGTAACGTAACGATATGTGCTGCGATTGTCTCTCCAAGTATCTGGCGGAATATACCCGGCTCTTTGACACCGAAAAAGTACGCTTGCAGCAGGGGAGCGACAATCATTACCCCGGCGAAGGCTACGAAACTGAGCTGCCACCCAAGATCACCCCACACGAAGCTTGGTTGTAACGCGACGGTTACCGCCGCCGCAAACGGCAACAATACGAAAGGATGAAACGATCTTCCGTAATACCAGGCAAGCAGGCTCAACCCCGACACAAGACCGGCCCTCGTCATACTCGGACTCAGTCCGGTGATTGCCATGAATAAAGTAATCATCAGACCTGAAGTTACGGCCGACAAGAACTTTGAAACTTTAAGGAATACCTTCCTCGACATTTGCACCAGAATAGTAAGGTTATACCCGCTCGCTACGACGATATGGGTCAGGCCTGCGATCCTCAGCGCCTCTGCGAGGTCTTCAGGCAATGCACTCTTCTGCCCTGTTAGAAACCCTATGCCTAAGCTCGCCCCAGGGCCGGGAACCACCTGCCGCACATGATCCGCGAACCAATCTCGCACGACACGACCGATATCACCTGGAACTGGGCGGGTAGCAGACACGAGTGCTGTCGCCGCCATGCTAGCAGGAAAACTTCCAAACGGCTCGCCGATGACACCTTTCACAAGAACGATATCACCCCGCATAATCGCGACCGAACTGCGAAGACTTACCAGTACAGTACCCGGTAGCGGTACATCCCCTATGTGCACCATGTCTAGTTGCAAAGAGACTGAACCCTGACTACGCGTCGGGTCTTCTTTTACCCTTCCTTTCATCGTGACGAGCGAGCCGACGAAGGATACATATGCTTCCCGAGATACGACATGCGCATTGCCATACCCTATCCCAATTATCATTGAGGTGACTATCAAGCAGGGAAACGCCCAATACCGCCCCGACCAAAATAAAATACAGATGACTGGTATGACTACACCACCCCACCACCAGTACAGCTGTATAGACGGCGCCAGCCACACACCCATCACGAAGCTCGCGCACGCCACAGCTAGTAGCCACGAGCTATGGATTCTTTGCCCCCACCACCACGTAGCCACTCTTTAACGATACAGAGAAAGTATGAGATAGTTATGCATCCGCAGCGCATTTCGGACCAAATAAAAAACACCCCCGGTAGCGATCATGGGGTGTTTTTTACACTGGGTTCAAATAAGGTGGTTTGAACCCGAATAATTTTGGAGGGACCAGTGGGGCTTGAACCCACGACACCCTGCTTAAAAGGCAGGTGCTCTAACCAGCTGAGCTATGGTCCCGCGACCTTATGCACTATACAGCAACAGGGGTGCACTGTCAATCGCACCATGCCCTGGTTACTTCTTCTTACTCTCCTTTTCAAGCGTTTTTACGGGCTTGGTAAGGAAGAGATCGAATACTGCTAGCAAGACACCGATACTGATGATGACTTCACGATTCGCTTTCAGCCATTCATATACGTCAGCGCCAGTACCTTCAAGCGGGAGAACGTACCCGATTGGCTCGACTAAGAATGCCACCGCCAAAGCAGTAAAAAGGAGCGATCCAACAATCCGACCCAGTTTCTTTTTATAGGTATAGCCATGAAACAACAGCAAGACCGTGGGCAATAATGTAACGAGGGATAATGTTACCGCCTGGGTCGTCGGACCTTCCGGTACCACGCCCAGGCTTGAAACCACGAGCCCCGCATCATAGCTCCACATTGACGACAGTGTCGCCCCGGCGGTAAGCGCGAGCCCAAGAAGCCCGAAGCGTCGCTTTGAAAAATACGCAGCAGCGAAAAGTCCTGCAATAACAGCCCCGAACACGACGACAACAATCATTACTCACCTCCCTCTAAAGTAAACCCCGCCACTTGTCCCGTCTTGATACCCGCCTTCTGGACGGATCCAGCAGGAAGTTCGATGACGTACAGTGCAGGAGTGTTGGGCTTAAATGATTTCGACGTCGAATATTCCGGGGAAACGTTCTTAACAATATAAACAATCTTCTTATGTTCATCTAGCCAAAGAATATCCAGCGCGACCTCCATGTCCTTCATCCAGATTCCATGGTAATCGCTATCAGGATACACCATCAGCAGGCCGGCGTTCGGTTTCAAGTTTTTCACACCTGATAGACCCTGCTTGCGAGACGCCGATGTATCAGCGATCCATAGATGATACGTACCGCTTCCTAGGGTCGTTTCGATTGTAGGCTTGAAATGTGTAGCCGCGAAAGAGACGACTAGCGCAACCAGCACGACGACAAAGCCTACGACAAGGAGTAATGTCGTATGAGGTCGCCATCTGAAAGAACGGGGCACATCCATGCACCCAGTATAGCACTTATGGCTAGGCGCCGACCTTGTCTTTCTTATTGCTTCGCTTGGCGTTCTGCTCGATATATTCGATAATCTTACCGGCGACATTGCGCCCGGTGACCGATTCGATGCCCTCAAGGCCCGGCGCCGAGTTCACCTCTAGTACTAACGGGCCGCGGCTTGAACGCATAAGGTCAACACCACAGACAGCAAGGCCCATCGCCCGTGCCGCACGAAGCGCCGTACGCTTCTCTTCATCAGTCAGCTTCACTGCTACGCCGTTTCCGCCCTGGTGAATATTTGAACGGAAATCATCGTCAAGGCTTTGGCGTTTCATACTCGCAACAACCTTGTTACCAACAACAAATGCACGAATGTCAGTACCTGCCGACTCTTCGATGAACTCTTGGATCAAAAACGCCGTGTCGTTGACGTAGAAAGCCTGGATAACGGAGCGGGCTACTTTGCGAGTTTCCGCAAGCACCACGCCGTTCCCCTGAGTACCCGATGCAAGCTTAATGATGACTGGGGTACCGACATGGTTCAAGAGGTCATCGACGTCGCTTGTCTCACGTGAGAAAATCGTCTTCGGAATGCCGACGCCCGCTTTGCTGAGCAGCTGAATAGAGCGGAGTTTGTCGCGCGAACGGCTGATAGCGATCGATTTAGCAGGGGTATATACGCCCATCATCTCGAATTGGCGCACAATAGCAGCACCATAGGAAGTCATGCCTGGTAGAATACGGGGAATAATTGCATCGAAATCAGTCAGATCATTACCGCGGTAGCGCACCGATGGCTTGTCCTGCTGTATTTCTACGTAACACTCAGGGTACTTTATAGTTTTTACTTGATGGCCTCGTGCTTTCGCTTCTTCTCGTAGCCGACGCACGGTGTAACCAGGGGTACGAGTGACAATACCGATCTTCATGTGGTGGACTCCTTATAACTCGTTTATCGCACGAGCAAACGCATCAAGTTTTATATCGACATCGGTACCCGATGTAAGTTGAGGCACTGCATTGACCTCTAAACAACTATATCCATACAGCGATGACGCGTCTGGTATTAGGTCAATTCCCGCCATCTCTCTACTCATTATTTTACTAATTTTTTCGCAAAATGTCAATAGCTCTGGAGGCATCTCATCAAGCGGTATCCATCTGGCCTGCCCACCTTGAGAAGTGTTATTCAGATGCGTTTCGCTTTCTGCGGCTCTTGATCTCCGTAAGACCAAACTGGGTTTTCCCCCGAAACAAATAACCCGAAGGTCGTGATCGTTTTCAAGGAAAGGCTGAATAAGAAACGGAAAATCCTGCTCAAGCACATTATCACGGTCACCCGCGTCGGATACCAGATAATTATGGTCACCCCGGCTGGCGGCAATCGCTTTTGCGATGTAAGGATAAGACAGATGTGAAATCGCATTCCGTGTCGTAATACTGAAGACGCTTCGTGGCACCGGAATGTTCTCAAGCGCCAGTTGTACCATCGTCGAAAGTTTCGTTACCGATCGCTGTTCCAGAATTTCACTATTCCACAACCGTACGCCCTTAGCCTTGAGTATGAGCGCTAAAGCGAATGCCACGTCACGGTAATATGCTTGCTTGCCATTCTTATACCATCCGATCGTGATACACAGGTCTATGGATTCTTCAAGGAGCTGTTTTCCTTCGGCTGACACTCGCACCCGTCCTGTAGCGATATCTAAAACCAAGTCCTCCCAGTAAGCAAGGGTGACTCGGGTCGCCTCTGAGGCAATGCGCCGGGCGATTGCCTCAGGATTATTCTTCTTACCGCTCTTTCGAGAGCCGATAATCAATATGTGCTTCACAATAACGCTCTCTTTCCTTCAATGCATTCTATGAATTCATTATAACCAAGAGCACTATCGGAGAGAATACGCCACATAGCTATATTTGCATCAAAATAGACGGCGTCTTTCAGGTAGACTGCCCCAGCAACCGCGGGCATACCGCCACGAAACACGCGAGTGCATTCATTGAACGCATGCGACCGTGCCTCTTCTTCGTCATATATCGTCGCGACGACCATAATACGCCATAGCCGCTCGAAGGTTTCCCTAAATGTTAACGGCTTTCCGATCGCGCCCCAAGCGAGCGCGGCGGCGAGGTAGCGGAACGAGCGCCGCAACGTGAACTTCGAGAGCGTAAGCTGCTCAAGGAGAATCGCGAATCCTTCTGCCTCGGCGACCGTCGCCTGAGGGCCCCTTTTAGCGTGGCCGATCACTTCATGCACGGCGATACGACGAGCCGATCCACTCTTACGCGGCGCGTATTCCGCACCTACCGAAATAGAGCGGGCCTTATGATAGGTACGGGCGTGTTCAGCACCCTTGAGTAGCCGCAGATGCCACCCTTCCTCATCCAGCCCAGTCCTCGCAAGGAGCGTTTCTATCGATGATGGGATATCCTGATCCAGGTCGGATAAGTCCACATATTGCCGCAAGAACCGCCTATACCGTTCAAAGCTTTCCTTACGAGGCCCTAGTGTCAGTGGCGCCGCGGTGATATTCAGTGCTAAAAGTTCTTCGAGCTCTTGCCAGTATATTTCCGTTTCCGGCTTCACGAAACCGGCGAAATACTCCAACAGCGGCTTGACGTATTCTGCGTGAGGTGCCCGGTACAACTCAAGGTTGGCCGACCGGAACGCCTTAATTCGAGATGGGTGCTGGCGTAGCACTATCGCTTCACGGGTCAGCCGCAACGCTTTCTGTGCAGCTGATCCCGGCTCGACCGCTGCGATGCGGTGGTCGATTTCTTCAAGGCTCGCTACCTCCAGATACTGGAACTCCGGTTCGCTCGTCTCGGAGCGGAGAAACCGCTTTTTTTCGCTGATCCGATTGCGGAAGCGGAAATAGCTTTGAGGGCTGACGGGGAAAGTATATTTTGACATAGGTTATTCCCCTACCGGCAGTAGATCGAGTGATTGTAGCGCATGAAGATGCCGAGGGTTATTGATGTCGAACTTACCAAGGTCGCCTTCGGAGATTGCCGTAGGCCCACGGCGCGCAGCCTGCAACCAAACGGCGATATTCCCTTCAAGATATACTTTATCTTTCAAATACGCACCGCCTCTGCCGTCCGTTCCTTTGAGGACGCGGATCAGTAGGTCGTCCGTCTTCTTTACCGACGCTTCACGGGCAGCAGCCTCATCGTCGGGCTTGAGTTTCAGAGAGTACATATAATCGATTGTATTCATGAAATCGTGTACTTCCGAAGAACTTCGCGGCGCATCTTCACCTATGCCGTATGCATACGACACGGCGATATGTCGCCGTAAGATATCCCGCCAACGGACCAGCTTACCAAATTCATCGAAGCTCTCATAGGGGACCTGCTCCCGTACGACAGCCCTTCCCTCATTTCCTGACTCGTACCGGTCCAACCCCTGACTTGCCAACTTAATTGGACCCCGGGCACCATTTACTCGTTCGAGTTCATGGCTTCCCACTTCGTGCCCTAGACCAAGGCCGACGAAGCGCTTCGACGGCATGTTCAATACCTTGGGGCGCCGAACCGATTCACTATCTACGCTCCAGCTCGCACCCGACGCATCCTTAACACCCTTGGTAGACTTGATGTTTTTCAATAATTGCTGGATGATCGGGTCAGCGATTTCGGTCGTGATCTTTCCCTGGGGTACTTCAACCCCAGCAAGCAACAACCCATAATAGCCATACTCCGCCATATGATCCTCGCGGACACGCTCGAACACTTCGGGCTCAGGTGCAAGCAGCTCTTTATACCCCCGTTTTCCTTCAAGCTGCGCAAGCACTGCCTGCGCAGCCTCTTTGACTTGCTGAGGATGCTCGCCGTCCACTATAGCCTGCGCATCACCAGCAACCCAGTCAAGCGCACCTCTATATACGTCGGCGTCGGGCTTACCATATATGAATTCATTCCAGCGACGAAAGCCGACCATATCACCACTTTGGGATGCGATCAACATATTCACGTTGGCGATCGATTCGTTCACCTTCCAGCGATATAGCTGCTTCACGAGCGGCTCGACGTCATCACGCTCCAATAGTTCGCGTTTCCATTGCCTCAGCGCAGCTTGGCGCATCAACAAGGAGTCTGCGTCTTTGCTGGTCACAAGGCTGGCGTCTTCACCCGCATGCCAAGATTCCTTTACGCGCTGAGCCTCGTCGGAAGAAAGGGCAAGTTCGGCGTAGGTTTCCTCGACGCCGCCTGTCAGCTCTATAAACGACGCGTTAAGTGCCTCGTCCGCGGCGGGGTTCGAGGGTTCTGGAAGAATGAGTCCTTCTCGTTGGTATTTCATAGTCGTTATGTATTTGTGTTATAAATGTGTGCTTTTATAGTACCACGTTCGTACTATTTTCCGCTTTTCTGCAACTGTTCAAGCAGTTCCTTCTGCTTGCGGTTCAGCTTTGTCGGTGTATCAACGACGATGCTGACAATATGCGGCCCACGACGGTCTTCGTTGCGAAGATGTGGCACCCCATGGCCCGAAAGCTTGAAATCAGTACCGCTCTGCGTGCCAGCTGGAACCTTCATGCGCACGCTTCCGTCGACGGTTTGAACATCGATTTCCGTACCCAGCGCCGCGTCAACCATAGAGACATGCTCTTCTGATAGGATAATGTCGCCCTCACGAGTAAAGTGCTTGTCTGCCTTCACACGGATATGAATATATAAGTCACCTTTTTCGCCACCACCGATTGCTTCACCGCGTTCCGCGAGACGAATCGTCGCTCCATCATCAATCCCGGCCGGTATCTTCACCTTTATGCTCTGCTTTCGGCGCTGAGTGCCACTTCCGTGACAAACAGAACAGATCTTTTCAGGCACCTTACCGGCACCGTGACAGGTTTCACAAGGGACGGTCTGCTGGATCGCGCCGAACATCGTATTCATGACACGGGTCTGTTGGCCAGCGCCGTGACAGGTCGGGCAGGTCTTAAGTTCGTAGCCCGGCTCTACCGTCGTGCCGCGGCAGTGTTCACAGGTGTCATCCATATCAAGAGATAATTCGTGCTCCAAACCGAAGATCGCCTCTTCGAAAGTAAGCTGCAATTGCACTTCGACATCGCGACCCCGCTGGGGACCGCGCTGCTGACTCCGACCGCCACCGAAGAATTGGCCAAAGATATCACCAAGCCCTTCACCGAAGTCGAAGTTGACGTTCTGGCCATTAAAACCGCCGAAGCCTTCAAACGGGTTGCCCCCGCCTCCGCCACCCGAGGTGCCGCCGACACCGGCGTGACCAAACTGATCATATCGTTGCCGTTTCTGAGCATCCTTCAGGACGTCATAGGCTTCGTTTATCTCTTTGAACTTGCCTTCATCACCTCCTTCTTTGTCAGGGTGGTGTTGCACAGCAAGCCTTCGAAAGGCTTTCTTGATCTCATCAGCTGAGGCGCTTTTCGAAACACCCAGCACTTCATAATAATCACGCTTGCTCATATCTGTAACTAGTATAAAAGTTTGGCACTCAAATGTCTAGAGTGCTAAGCGAAATATGCCTATTTAGAAATAGTCCTGTGAAGGTCATTATCGGCTGCCTGGATCGCCTTACGTGCCTGGTCTTTGGTAACACCGTATTTTTCCATCAGAGTCCCTTCCATAGCATCAAGCGCCATATCCGTCCGCCGCTCTTCGTCGTCCAACCCTTCACTGGAATGTAGGTTGACAACGCTTCGGCTTATCTCTACCTGCATCCTATCAACAAGTGCCGTATATAACTCCGGATCAAGCATCACCTTGGCAACCAGCGGGTCATTACCCGGTACGTCTGCCATGTCGGGGTGGGCAATCATTTCAAAAAACGCTTCGTTCGTTTTCGGATCGTTCATGCCTTCAGTATACATCAATAGCATAACCGACATGCTATACTGAGGCACAATGAAACCATTTATCCGCGGGTTTGGAATCGTCTTCGGGATGCTCCGTGCTGAGTACCGGCAATTATATAACCGCTACTTCGGCGTCATCGAACGGTTCGAAGGAAACGCCCGCGAGATAAGCCAGCAAGTGCTTAACCGGCTATGGGTAGGCGATTTTTACCGCACCAGCCTAGGACACTTCAATTTCTTCTGGATGCGCGACTTCGGCACTGTCGCCGAATCATTAGTCCGCCTGAATCAAACGACGCACGTGCACCATACGATCCGCTGGGCGCTTCGGCACTACCGACGGGCCGGACGGGTAAAATTATGTATCGACAAATCAGGGAACGTATTCAATGCCCCTGGTAAGCCGAGTATCGACGCACTTCCATGGCTGCTCCATTCAATCGTCGTGAGCCACTATAACCTAAACCCCCGCGAAATAGCGTTCCTAAGCCACGAAGTAAGCCGCTTCGTCGATGCGTTCCTCACGGAAACAGGAGACATCAAGAAGGGTGTCGTCTATGCCGAGATGCGTGATGCGGTATACTACGAACGCTCAGCGTACGCGATTGCCTTAGTCGGGCGAATGGCGTACTGTGCGCAACTCTTGAAACTGAATGCCTTTCCTTTTGCGCCGTCCGTCTATAGCGAACTGCTCATGTTCCACTACTGGACAGGCGATTATTTCCGCGCCGACAGGGTCAGCCAAACCTATAGCTCTGACAGTGCCCTGATGCCGTTCTTCCTGAAAGTCATTGATGACAAGGACTTGGCGGGAAAAACGTTTGATTACATCAATAAGAAAAAACTGAATACACCACATCCACTCCACTACGGTGAAGTGCCGAAAAAAAGGCTTCGCTATCGCTTCGGAATGGGCCCTCTTTCAATGCCCAACTATACCGAAACTTCACTGTGGACATGGCATGCCACTTACTACCTTCACCTGTTGAAGCGCTATGAGCGTTCGGAATATGAAAAGAACTATAAAAGCTTCAGCAAACTTATCGAACGACATGGAACGTATCCGGAGCTGACCAATCCGGACGGCTCTTGGTATTATGCACCGTTCTACAAAGCCGACCCCGGAATGGTATGGGCCGCGCTGTTCCTTGAACTACCCGAGAAGTAGGGAAAGCCCCGCCGAGACTCGCCCGGCGGGGCATCGTGAATGTTTATACCAGTTCCACGTTCTGGTCGGCCCAGGCAAGGGCCTCACGGGTAGTCGCACGTGCTGCGGTAGCCGCCTTGGTTGGTCGGTCACCGTGCCACCACTGACTCCAGAAGAGGTCGAGTGGATTGAGGCATTCGAGGCAGTCCATGTGGTGCAACTTGCCCTCACCGAACATTTCGTTTCGCTCAGTGTAGACAAAGAAGTACCCGGTGCGCTCGAGCGCCTTACGGCTTCCCCCGTTGGCTTGGATCACGGCAGACTGTAGACGGTGCAGCCCCAAGTGCTGGAATGCGTACCAGGTGCGCGCTTTGTGGGCCGCGCTCGCGATACCCTTACCCCAGTACTCCTTCCGGAAAATCATCGATCCGCTGACCGCTTGCCTGATGAAGCCGGAATGGCCCTCCTTACCTATATTGGTCAAGGCGGAATTTCCGATCAACATCCGCTGATCACCTTCGATGACCCAGATACCCCAGACGAGCGTACTTTTATCTTGACGGGTTTTCTCAAACCACTCCTGCTCGTCCTCAAGGACCGGGGCCACGCCCATTCCCATGTAGCGACTGACGGTATGCCGTTGCATACCCCCGCCGTGCTCAAGGGAGATAAACTCCCCCATTGACTCCTTGATCAAAGGTGCCAATTCCACCTGCAGCTCACCGACGGTGAACCGCATGATAGGACCGAATGCCATGATCCCTCCTTTCTTCTGGTATCGGACGTTCCGTACCAGTACATGGTCTCGCTTTTCGAGACCAGATCAGCCTCCAATTCTGTTCGCTTCTGAGATCCTAGGAACTGAGAAAGCCTCCGAGTTGGAGGCTTATCTTGTGTCAAAATATCGATGATGATTAAGAGTGGAGATAAGCCATACCGTTTTCCTTGCCGCCAAGCGTGCCATAGACGACACCAGCAATACCGCCGTCGAGGGCGATGAAGTTCATCTGGAAGTGGTATGAATCAAATCTGTTCATAAGCTCAAAATAATATATAAATTACATTTCGTCAAGCGGTATTTCTAAAAATGAAGATGGCCGCACTCGAGAGTACGGCCAGAGCTTCACATTGCGACGACTATTACCGGCCGATCCGGGCAGACGGCGCCGACTTCAGGACGAACCGGTACAGGTACTCGAGCCATGAGCCCAGTACCACCAGGATACCGAATTCCGTCAGCTCTTGCGCCAGAGAGTCCGTTACCAAAGAAGGTGGAAGCAACCAGGCCACGACGACGGCGGATTGCACCACCATCTTTACCTTCCCCAGTAATGTCGGAGGGACGACCTTGCGCTGTCGCCACCAGATCAGCGGAGCGAGCGTTACCTCGCGGGCCACCGAAACGAGCAGGAACAGGCCGAACAACCAGGCGTCGGGGCGATCGACATCCACGAAATACACCGTGACTGCCGTAGCGACCACCAACAGCTTGTCGGCGACGGGGTCGATAAACGTTCCCCATTCGCTCGTCTCGCCCCGCCTGCGCGCCAGATAGCCATCAATGCCATCCGTCGCGGCGACCAGCACGAACATGACGAACGCGGCAATTCTCCCCCAGGTCGTGTCTCCGAGCGTGCCAAGAATGACCGCCGGAACCCAGAAAAGGCCGATACGTACGTATGAAATCTTATTCGGCAGCAGCCAGGCGTCTTTGCGCATACTTTCTACCGGAAACCCGAGGGTCCGGAGCATACGATCCAGCATTGTCCACCCTCCTTCGGGTCGAATGTGAAGCATCATCGGTTGATGATTGTTCATTGTACCACCCGACATTGACTTTTTCAATGTTTTTTGGTATAATAATAATTATAGCTTATGTCGCCACACCCGTGGCTTTGACGAGGCTCGCACGAGAGGAGCGAGGGCAAAGTGTCCGAGCAATCCACCACGACCATTCCCGCCCTGCACTTCTGGAGCGAGGAACCGAGCAAGTACGACTACAACCCGAACCCGATCGGTACGGCTGACGAGCGAGCCCAGCGGCTCACCGAGCTTCTGCAGTACCCAACCATCAAGATCGACACCGCCAGCGCCTACGTCGGCCAAGTGCTCGACGCCTTCCTGCCGATCCTGATCAGCGAGAAGGAGCCTCGGACGGTCGAGTTCATCAACTACTCCCGGTGGAAGAACTGGGATAACGAGAACCAGCGACTGCGGGGTGTTATCATCCGCGGCGGCCACGACGACGTACTGCTGTACGTCTACGGGGTCGGACTGGACGACAACCTGCTGGGCAGTGAGGTGCGCGAAGTCATCTTCAAGCACTTCGGCATCACGCCCCGCGAGCAGCAACAGCTCCTGGCCACAGCCTGGGGCAAGCTCGACTACTCGGTGGTCTTCGAAGTCCGCTGAACCGCACCCTCGTGCATGGCCCCCGCGACATACTGCGGGGGCCATCACATTTTAGGAATCCGAACAAAAAAGCCCGTACGCATATACGGGCTTTTTGTATAAGGTGAGATCCTTACTTCTTCTCGTCGACCACTTCGCCTTCAACAGCTTCGTCAGACTTCTTGTCATCGGCACTTTCTTCGGCTTTCGCCTCTTCGGCACCAGCCTGGTAGAGCTTCGCGCCGATCGGCATGATCGCATCATTCAAAGCTTTGACGGCAGCTTCAAGCTCGTCCTTGTCGGTTGAGTCTTTGTGCTTCTTCGCTTCATCAACCGCTTCAGTGATCGCCTTCTTATCTTCATCGGAAATTTTATCCTTGAATTCATCCGGCATTTTTTCGGCTTGGTAAATAGCGTTTTCGAGTTGGTTACGAGCATCGACTGCTTCACGCTTCTTCTTGTCTTCTTCAGCGTGCTCTTCAGCCTCTTTCGCAGCCTTCTCGATATCATCCTTACTTAGGTTGCCACTGTTCTGGATAGTAATAGACTGCTCTTTTCCTGTCCCCTTGTCTTTTGCGGTAACGTTCAGGATACCGTTGGCGTCAAGGTTAAAGGTGACTTCGATTTGTGGAACACCGCGAGGTGCCGGCGCGATGCCATCTAGGATGAAGCGACCAAGAGACTTGTTGTCGCCGGCCATTTCACGCTCACCTTGAAGAACATGGATTTCCACTTGAGGCTGGTTGTCAGCAGCAGTAGAGAACGTTTCGCTTTTACTAGTAGGAATGGTTGTATTGCGCTCAATCAGCTTGGTTGAAACACCACCCATCGTCTCAATACCGAGGCTGAGCGGGGTAACGTCGAGCAACAGGACGTCTTTAACGTCACCAGCAAGTACACCACCTTGAATCGCGGCACCGATAGCCACGACTTCGTCAGGGTTCACCCCCTTCAGTGGGTCTTTGCCGAAGATCGCCTTAACCTTTTCGACGACAGCCGGCATACGGGTCATACCACCAACAAGAACGATCTCGTCGATCTCGCTTGCCTTCAGGTTAGCGTCTTTGAGTGCCTTTTCAACCGGGCCAGCAACGCCATCGATGAGGTCTTTAACGAGCTCCTCAAGCTTTGCGCGGGTCAGCTTCGTTTCAAAGTGCTTAGGGCCATCAGCATCAGCGGTGATGAACGGGAGGTTCACTTCATATTCGGTTGTCGAAGAAAGTTCTTTCTTCGCCTTTTCAGCTTCATCTTTAAGGCGCTGCATTGCTGCGTTGTCGCCCTTGAGGTCGATACCGCTTTCTTTCTTAAACTCATCAAGGAAGTAATTTACGATACGGTTGTCGAAGTCTTCACCACCGAGGTGTGTGTCACCATTGGTGCTTTTTACTTCGAAAACGCCGTCACCGAGTTCTAGGATAGAAACGTCGAATGTACCACCACCAAGGTCGAAGACCGCGATCTTTTCATCCTTCTTACTTTCAAGGCCATATGCCAAAGCGGCGGCGGTTGGCTCATTGATAATTCGCTTTACCTCGAGACCGGCAATCTTACCAGCATCTTTCGTCGCCTGACGTTGTGAGTCATCGAAGTACGCAGGAACCGTAATAACGGCTTCGGTGACTTTTTCACCAAGGAATGCCTCGGCGTCAGCCTTGAGCTTTGAAAGGATCATCGCAGAAACTTCTTCTGGGGTATAGTCCTTGTCGCCAAGTTTTACTGCGACACCATCACCCTTCTTTACGATTTCGTACGGCATGATGTCGAGGTCTTTCTGCACCTCTTTATCATTGAATTTACGACCGATAAGTCGCTTTACACCGTAAATAGTATTTTTGGCGTTCGTCACGCGTTGGCGCTGAGCAACCTGCCCAACAAGGCGTTCGCCTGACTTGTTAATAGCTACGACGCTTGGTGTCGTGCGGTTACCTTCCGCATTCGCGATAACTTCTGGCTTGCCAGCAACCATGTATGCCATGGCACTGTTAGTCGTACCAAGGTCGATACCGATTATTTTACCCATAGTTTCCTCTCCTATCCTTTAAGATTCAAACAATTTTCTTATTCATTATTTTAGCACTCTCTATGTGAGATTGCCAAGTACCCTTAGTATAAGTAAATTAGCACTCTCGTGTCAAGAGTGCTAATTATCCTTTTTACCTCTGTTACGATTCGAGAAGTGCGAAAACTACCGCGATAATAACGATACCCACTACAACCGCCCCGGCAATCAAGAACGTCTGCTTAAACCCGAAGGTGCTTGTTTTCACGCCTGCTTCTTTCAAAGCCTGGAGCCACTGAGGGATACCAGAGCTTTGCTGCTTTGCATAGGCATACCCTAAGCCTGCTACGCCGCCGAGTGCGATACCGGCCGTCGTCTGGTCAGTCACGTAGAAACGGTACTTCTTACCCCCTACCCAAAGGTATAGATAACCGATATATGCTTTCGCCGATTCGACTTGGCCCACTGGAACATCCAGGAGCGTTTCAGCGACCGTCTTTCCATCGTCACTGATGATAAATAGGCGAATCTTATCATCGGCCGTCCACTCAAGGATGGCAGGTTTCGCACCAATAATAGAAGCGTTGACCATATATTGGCCGACGAGCTGTAATTTTGCCGGTGAAGGTACTGCAGTTGCAGGTGCAGCCTGTGGGGTCGATTGTGGATCCATACGGAAACTCCTTATTACTGCTGTTAGTTAACGAAGATGGTAAGAATATATAGGGCCAGGTTCAGGCCGGCGATTACACCAGCGGTCCATACAATACCCCAAAGTTTATAGCGTATACCGAGTGAAACTGCATACGCACCAATAATACTCGCGAGTCCGAGCACATAGCCGAACAGAAGTCCGCCGACGATAATCGCGATCATAACGATAGTTAGAATCCATCCGAGACGCTTGTTCTTCGTGCGGGCTTCCTGCGTAGGAAGGGCCATAGTCGATGGTGTAGCAGCAGCGTATGCCGAAGCTTGCGGACCATCTGCACCTTGGACGGTTGCGGACGGCTGCGGAGTAGCTACCGGGGTCGGATTTTCTGGAGTCGGTGGAGTTGGCTGAGGTGTCTGTGGGGGTGTCTGCGTTGGTTGTGTATCCATATACCTCTATTGTAAAGCATAGGCGTGAAAAAATGAACGTGTGCTACTGAGGACCGGCAGCAAATAGCGATGTGATTTCAGCGGCAGTAAGCGCCCTATTATAGACACGTAGTTCATCGATAGCTCCCCGAAAGTACCCACTCGAGGCTCGAGAGCCTATCCGCTTAGTAACCGGAGTAAAGCTTCCTTGCGTACTATGGTTCCAGTTGACAGACCCCGTCGATACACCGTCAATGTAGTATTCGACGGTAGATGGTGACGGGCCATAAGTGTATACGGCGGTAAGCATTTTCCAGCTGTTCTGTTCGACAGTCGGACCCGCAGGACTATCGGTCTGGCTCACTTTTGTCATCATCGCCCTGCCGACTCCTGCAGCGGTCGCGTTGATACCGAACGACCAGTCTCCCGTTCCCGTAGACGAGAGGATATCATACCATGTCGCCGCTGCGGGGAGTGTCGAAATGTTCACCCACGTGCTCACGGAAAATTGTCCGTTCGTAAAGTTTATAGGTACCGAAGAGGCAAGCGATATATACTGTGTCGCACCGCTGAACGCGTAGGCCGTATTCGTCTGTCCACTACGGCCAGCACTGAGCGTCGCCCCGTTAACTGTACCGTTCATACCACTTCCGCTCGTGTCGTTCGCGTTGCCGTTAAATAACCACTCTGCGACAAGGCCATTGTCGGTCGCGCACCCGCCGGATCGTGGTTTCGTATCAGCATTGGTTGCGACATAGCTGGTCGCATTTCGCACATACGACACACAATAACCGCCTGATGCGGCCGAGTAGGCAATCCCAAGATCCCCGCTCGCCGTGATCCCAGCATCCGCAGGAGTCGGCGGATAAGCACCGTTATGGTCTACTTTATATAATTCGATCTTGCGAACCGCCTGTGATATCGCTGATTCAACCGCAGAACTTTGTGCACGTTGCTGGATACCGTTATACGCCACGATAGTGATGGCCGCGAGAATTGCGATCACGACAATCACGATTAATAGCTCGACGATAGTAAAACCTTTTCCAGACAGTTGCTTACTTTGCATCGACATTTTCACGAATAACATGATTGACGGCATAGGCATACGTACCGCCAACTTTCTTACCGGCATTGAAAATTGTATTAGGGTCAAAGATGCGTTTGACTTCAGCAAACAGCCGAACCATTTCAACACCGAACTGCTTTTCAAGGTACGGCGTTCGGACGATTCCGTCGTTGTGATCAACACTGATTGAGCCCCCGTAGGCGATAACGAGATCGTTTACTTTCGTTTCAAGCTCCATGATACGGTCGGCAGCGCCTTCAGCCTCCATATCAGCGAGCGGAACTAATCGAATACTGCCCGCACCGATGTGCCCTGCGTAGGTATAGATCATTTTGTACTCTTTCAAAATTGCCTCAAGCTCACCAAGGAACGCTCCGTAGTTTTCAAGCGGCACAATAGTATCCTCTAAAAACGCTTCGGCTCGTGTGTTCGGTGTTGGATGCTCGAGTAGCATCTTGAAGCTTTTGCGGCGAATCAGTAAGAAACTATCGATAGTCGCTTGGTCATCAATCCAGAATGTTTCGTGGCCTAGCTTTTCCAACATTTCTTTTGCCTGTCCGGCGATCACATCCGTTTCATGCTGGGTTTCACCTTCAAACACAGAAAGAATGACCATATGTTTGCCCCGTGCGACATGTGCGCGGTTTGCGTCCTCAGGGTACAGTTGTTCGGCAAGTTCGTAGGTGAAGTGATCAAACGTTTCACAGCTGATCGGCTCGTAACGGAGCATTGTCTTGACGACTTCCGCCAGCACACCAAGGTCGCCGATAGGCGTGACAATCATACGCTGATACTTCCCAGGTTTCACCAGCTTCAATTCGGCTTCGGTAATGATACCGAGCGTGCCCTGCGCCCCGATAAACAAGCGGCCGAGATTAAATACCTGGCCGTGCGTATCCCATAAATCCCATAGCTGATAGCCGGCAGCATTCTTGACTGTCCTCGGATGGCTTGTAGCGATGGTGAACGCGTTCTCAGAAAGCAGCTGTGTAACTTTGCGATATATTTCGCCTTCAAAATTCGGGAGTCGTTTCTTCGCTTCGACTTCGGTTCGACTCAGCGGCCCAAACTCATATTCATTCCCATCAGAAAGAACAACTTTTACCTTGTTTACATTCGCGCTTGTCGGGCCGTATTTTATAGATTGCTCACCGCTCGCATTATTGCCAAGCATCCCGCCGATACCGCAAATATCACGTGACGAGGTGTACGGTGCGAACAGTAGCCCTTTCTCTTTAGCGGCTGTTTCCACGCTCAGATGCATCGCACCAGTCTGGGAAGTGATTGTCTGTGCGACCGTATCGACGGCGCCGACGTAATTGAAGTATCGTTTCAGATCTAGAATATACCCTTGAGTCAGCGAACCCCCGGACATACAAGTTCCGCCAACACGAGCTGCGAGGGTAACAGGGTTCCCTGCTTCAGCTTGATCGTTTGCCCAACGGACCGCCGCCTGGATGTCGTTCGTGTCCCGCGGCGCAATGATTCCGGCCGGAAGGACTTCGAAAATACTTGCATCACGGCTGGCCGCTTTGCGAGATGCTTCAGATGTATCTACCTCGCCATTAAACAATGGATTGGCAATCAATGAATCGAGATGCCCACTCATACTTACGATTATAGTAGCATGAGCGGAATACTACTGTCACTACTGTTTCGTGACTTTTACCATCGCATGGCGGATGACCTGTCCGTTCAGCGTATAGCCCGCCTGAAGCTCTTCGGCCACTACTTCTTTTTCACCCGTAGCGTCTTCGTCGAATTGGATTGCTTCGTGCAGCTCAGGATTGAACTCAGTGCCAGCTTTCGCATCGATACGCTGAAGGTTCAGACTTTCAAGAGATTTATCAAGGTTCTTCACGAGACTTGAGACACCTTGCACCCAGCTATTGTCTTTGATGTCTTCCGGGGTGTAGGCAATGGCCCGCTCTATATTATCGATAACAGGAAGTAGCTTAAGGATGGCACTCGACTGCCCCGCTTCACGGGCAGCGACCTTTTCAGCGTCAACACGCTTACGATAGTTTTCAAAATCCGCTCGTGTCCGCTGCAGGTCAAGGGTAAGCTCCCCAAGTTGTTGTTCGAACTCAGCAGTTTGCTTTGCTTTTTTTCCAGATGTATCAGCCATATTATAAAATCTCCTCTAACATTGCCCCGGTGTGCCGCACGAGCCGCATAACCTTGGCATAACTTTGACGGGTAGGGCCAAGCACCCCTATGTAACTATTGTCGCTATACGGCGAGCGGAAGCGGCTGATAATAAGCGTCGCACCGCTACTTTTACCGATAGGGTTTTCTGAACCGATGTATACGTTCAGCGGTTCGTTGGGCGCTGCCTCGCGGAGCCACGGCTCAAGGTTATCAAGCAGGCGGGCTACCTGCTGTGCGTGGTCGCCCTGCAGGAACTCCGGCTGTGAAAACAGATTTCCGATACCACTAAGGTACAGTTCGTCACCGATCGTCGCCAAACCTAAGTTGTGCGTCAGATCAACCAGACTATCGACGGCGCTGCGAATTGCCCTGTCTGCCCGGTCGCCATGTGTGGTTACCCGTGCCTCAATCGCCCTCGCACTGCGATCGATAAGCTGAGGTTGTTCCGCCTGGCTTTCGTTAAGACTGTTCACGTAAAATCGGTAGCCCGCGTCGGTCGGAACCCGCCCTGCGCTAGTATGTGGTTGCACGATGAGCCCCATTTCTTCCAGACGTGACATTTCACTACGGATCGTCGCGCTTGAAACACCGAAGAGCTTCGCTAGCATTACGCTACCGACAGGTGCAGCGATTTCGGCGTGTTGCTCGATGATCGCGGCTAAGATCAACCTTTGGCGTTCAGTCATACTTGTATTGTACGAGATTCTGGCACTCGCTGTCAATGAGTGCTAAGATACAGCGTGACTGTCGAGATATTTGCGTGTTTCTTCATGAAGATGCGCGGCAACCTTCAAGGCTTGTTCGCGATATTCGGGGCTTCGGTAGGCACCCGTTCGAATGACTTCCGCTGCTTCAATAACCTCAGTGTTTACCACAGCGAAAAAGCGGGCGTTTTCGAGTGGTTTGCTGTATTCGATAAGCGCCGTTCCGAAGCGTCGAAGCTTTGTCTCCGCCGTCATGTCGCCCCGAGAATCAATCCGCTGATTCCATACTTCAAAATTTGGTGGCAGAAGCAAGATCGCCTCAAAGCTAGGATCAACCCGCATAAACTCTTCCATACCTTGAATATCTATGTCGAGGATCGGCGTACGGCCACTCGTAACGATACTTTGGTATGCTTCGATACTCGTACCGTACAAGGTATCACCATGAACGACTTTCGCTTCGATATAACCGCCTTGCGAAAGTTTCTCAAGGGCCTGTGCTTCAGATAGGAACCAATAATGGACGCCGTTGACCTCGCTTCCCTTGAGGAATGGGCGGGGAGCACGAGTCGTATCAGAAACAGTCGGCGCATATTCCCCAATCTGTGTCAGGTACTGTGCCATCGTGCTTTTTCCCGCGCCGGTAGGTCCAGCAAGCCCTAACGGGGGATGTTCGGCAATAATACGTCGTGCCCGTTCGGGCATATGATAGGCGTCAACGGCTTCCTGTAAATGCATATTAGGTTATTCTATCAGATTGAAACTGATTAACCAAAAGGGCTATTGCGGTACCGCCGGGCCAAACGATGCCGAGTTATTTGGGGCGCCCGTCCAAGACCAATTAAGGCTATCCCCGCCACCAAACCCGTACTGGATCGTTTCGGAACCATTTTTCGTAATCATGACTTCGTCAATCCAAACCGTATCACCGCTCACGACCTGTAGATTATAGCCTCCTACCCGCTGCGCGTTCGCAAATGATCCCGGAGAACCACTACCCGTGACTTTAGTCCATGCATTTGCGGGAATCGAAACACTTGCTCCACCAGAAAACCCAGCTCCCCCTCCTGCTCCATTATTGCCTTCAACGTACATCGCGAGCGTACCGGCTTTCGTACTATATATCCAAAATGAATAGTTCAATCGCTCGCCGGCTTGAACAGGTATCGTAAAGCCCGTTGCTATCGCGGCAAGCTGACCCGTTCCTTGCACTAATCGCCTATAAGAGGTAGTGCCGCTATGGAACCTGTCCGTCATGACTTGGTTCTGCGTCGCCGCCGGGGATGAGCCGACGCTACTAAAGTTACCGGTCACCGCTTCAGGGTCAACCGCCAAATTCTTCACGCACCTCCCCTGCACAATCTGGCCGGATTGGGTCATGGCGTAGGCGGTGATAGGGCTTGTCGTGGTGTTAGTGACGGAAAGGCAAAAGGATTTTTGGTCATCCGAGGCGTAGTAATCGTAGGTGGCGGCATTCGTGTCGGCCGGCAACGCAAGCGTGCTTGTCCGGAAGGTGGCATCTGCGAAGTTGGCTTCGGTCGGGTAACGGTCGGTGTTTGTAGGAGCATAGGCGAGGACTTTTCTACCCGCTTGTGAGGTAGCCGTATTCACCGCGGAGTCTTTGGCCCGATTCTGGATGCCATTATAGGCGACAATGGTAATGGCAGCGAGAATGGCAATGACGACGATGACAATGAGGAGTTCGACGATGGTGAAACCCGATTTTTGTGCCCACTTTTGCATTAGTATCAGTATAGCATGAGCGCTAATCGCGCTTAAGCATCACCATGAACGCTTCAGAAGGAATATCGACTTTCCCAAACCGCTTCATACGCTTCTTACCCTTCGCCTGCTTGGCAAGGAGTTTCTTCTTTCGAGATACGTCACCACCATACAAGTAGCCAGTGACATCTTTTCGGTACGCACTGATGTCTTCACGGGCGATGAATTTACCGCCGATCCCCGCTTGTAATGAAACCTGGAAGCTTTGACGGGGAATGACTTCCTTAAGCTTCTTCACCATCTCACGCCCGAGGCTTTGTGATTCCGAACGGTGCGCCATGACGCTCAGTGCATCCACTATCTCACCCGAGACGTAAAAATCAACGCGAACAAGATCTTCAATTCGGTAGGTGTCGAGCTCATAATTAAACGAACCGTAGCCGCTAGTAATTGATTTCAGCTGGTCGTAAAAATCGGTCAACAGGTTCGCAAGGGGAGCTTCGAAACTAACGAGCGCACGTTCGTCGATGTAGCTCAGGTTCGACTGACGACCCCGCTTACTGATGATAAGCTGGATAACCGGACCGATGAATTGTTGCGGCACGACGATTTCACCCTTGATCCACGGCTCGCGGATTTCGGAAATCTTGCTGACGTCTGGCAAGTTACTGGCAGACTTGATATCAACTTCTTCCCCATTACTCAGCGTAACCTGATAATCCGTCGACGGGTTCGTAACGACAAGATCAAGATCATACTCGCGCTCAAGTCGCTCACGAATGATATCAAGGTGAAGCAGACCAAGGAATCCGATACGGACGCCGAAGCCGAGTACCGGTGAGTTTTCCGGTTCAAACTGCAAGGCCGAATCACTCATGCTGAGTTTTTCAATCGCATCCTTAAGATCTTGGTAGTCATCATTACTGACCGGGAAGAACCCGGCGTAGACGAATGGCTTTACAAGTTTATACCCAGGTAAAGGTTCTTTAGCGGTCGAACGTTTCGTGGTAATTGTATCACCGACGCGAGCTTCACGGGTCGTACGGAGGTTCGTAACGATGTATCCGATCTCGCCCGTCTTCAAACTGTCACTCGGCTTCATCGCCGGACTGAGCGACCCCACCTCAAGCGCGATACCGGAAGCACCCGTCGCCATCATATCGATCGTATCGCCTTTTTTAATTTCACCATCAAATGAACGCACATACAGGATTACCCCTCGGTAGTCATCGAAGTAACTATCAAAAATGAGCGAACGTGTCGCTTCTGCCGGCGCACCTTGCGGCGGGACAATCTGCTCGACGACGGCGTTCAATACGTCATCAACGCCCTCACCCGTCTTCGCGCTGATCTTAATGATATCTTCTTCACTACACCCAAGAAGATTAATGACTTCAGCGCTCACTTTTGGTACGTCGGCAGCGGGTAAGTCAATTTTATTCAAGACAGGAATAATCTTCAGATCGGCAGCCATAGCAAGATACACGTTCGCGAGTGTCTGCGCCTGGATACCCTGCGAAGCATCCACGACAAGAATCGCCCCTTCACAGGCCTGAAGGCTACGAGACACTTCGTAACTAAAGTCCACATGCCCCGGGGTATCAATAAGGTTCAGCTCATACCCTTTGTACTGCATTCTAACGGGCGCTAACTTGATAGTAATGCCCTTCTCGCGCTCAAGGTCCATACTGTCGAGGAGCTGTGATTTCATGTCACGTTTCTCAACGGTGCCTGTCAATTCAAGCATACGGTCAGCAAGCGTCGACTTTCCATGGTCGATATGAGCGATGATACAGAAGTTACGAATGTGGTCTTGGGTCATGGATCCAACTTTGGCTGTTTAAATAATATGTCGCGGATTCGGTGCAGGATTGGTTCGACCTCATGCAACCGGAACAGTCGACATATAATTATATACGATAACAAGCTCACGCCAACGATAAGCACGAACTTCGGGAACGATGCGAAGAAGCTTTGGTCGGCGCTGCTGAGCGGCAACATGACCACAAGGACGTACGTGATGATAGCCATGAACCCGGATGCGCTTGCCATCCGGACAATCGCGTTAACGAACGTATGGTCGAATAACCCCTCGATACGGCGCGACATGACGATGAATAAGATAGCAACCTCTAGGATCGATACGATCACCGCAGCCCAAGCAAGCCCGTAGACTCCCATGCCAAGCCCAAGGCTAAACCAGATAGCGAGTGTAATGTTTAAGCTAATAGTGAATAAAGAGATATACAACGGCGTTTTCGTGTCTTGCTGGGCATAAAAACTTCGGGCGGATATGAAATATACCGACCGGAAGAGGATTGTTAGTGCCAATACAGCCAGGATACTCGACATGTACTGATCACCACCGTTCTCGATGAAGTTCACCAGATACCCACGCCCGAAGTACGCGATTACCGTCACAGGGAGTGCCAGCCAAATGATGACCCTTAGCACTGACTGCAGTTCTTTTTTGAACAGGTCCGGCCGCCCCTCGCCAAGCCGCTCCGTCATCTTCGGAAATGCCGCCGTACTGATTGCTACCCCAATAAGGTTGATCGGCACATATGAGAGCGTTGTCGCCTGCTGGTATGCACGCACACTACCAGCGACCATTCGCGAGGCGAGGTTTGTCTCTACGATACTGTTCACGTAATCGATTCCCTGGTCGAGAGAACGAGGCGGCAAAAGCCGTAGCACCTGATGGAAGCCCTTGTTTTTCCAATAAATCTTGAACCGATAATCGAAGCCCATTCCGAACAACCCCAAGCTACTCACGAGTAACTGCAGAATTGAACCAAGAACGACACCAAGCGCGACACCCATGATTCCCCCTTCGAACAACTCGTATCCGAAAATAGAAATACCGTTCGTGAAGAACATGGCGCCGATGATAATCCCGATGTTATACAGTACTGGTGCGAGCGCAAAGAAGGCGAATCGGCCTACCGCCTGCTGCATACTGGCGAACACGGTCGCAATCGCGAACAGGAACGGGTTGATAGCGATGACGCGCATCATACTTGCGGCCAGCGAACGGCTCGACTCATCAAGGCCAGGGCCGACGACGTACTGTACGAGTGGTTCGGCGAAAATGATAATCAGGACACTAGTCGCCAGCGTCACAAGCGCCAACAAATTCAACAGGCTGGTAGATAATTCCCAAGCCGACTTTTTATTGCCTTTCGCCAGGCGCTGGTTAAATACCGGAATAAAGGTCACGCTCAACGCACCGGATACTAACATGAAGAACATAAAGTCTGGTATCGTGAACGCGACTGTGTACGCGTCAATTCCCGTCGGGTAGGTATCGTAGTAAAGCCCGTTTAGCAGACGATCACGGAACAACCCCAACAAGCTTCCCAGCAAAGATGATCCAGCTAGCAAGGTCGCCGCTAACTTGAGCGGCAACCGTTTATTTGCTTTGGAGAGTGTAGCGCGAAAATTTATCATGACACCGCTGGGTAGTCACCGGCTTAATACAGCGCGGCCTCCTTTGGTAATGTAGCGTCCTTCAGAATTTCGGCAACACGCTCTTCTTCGATAGTCTCTTCTTTCACCAAGGCCTCAGCAAGGGCATCAAGGCTGGCACGGTTATGGTGAAGTACGTCTTCAGCACGGCGACTCGCTTCTTTGATCAACTCGGCAACTTCCTTATCGATCTCACGCGCAGTGTCGTCGCTATACGGACGTTCGTGGGTAATCTTATCAAACACCATACCACCGTTATCTTCGTGGAATACTTGATCTCGGAGCTTCGAGCCCATACCCTGTTCAATGACCATGTCACGGGCGATTTCGGTCGCCTTACGTAGGTCGGAACCGGCACCCGTCGTCACGCGGTCGTCACCGTAAATGATTTTCTCTGCAATACGGCCACCAAGTGCACGGGCAAGAATATCTTTGAATTCAATCACACTGGTGTAATTACGATCTTCAGGTGGAAGGAACCAGGTGACACCACCCGTACCCCCACGAGGAATGATCGTTACCTTGTGTACCGGGTCGCTATCTGGAAGTACGTGGCCCACCAAGGCGTGACCCGCTTCGTGATACGCAGTCATCTTCTTTTCCGCTTCGTTCATCACCTTAGCTTTTCGTTCAGGGCCAATAGCGACTTTTTCAAATGCTTCAGTAAGGTCGGCGTTCGAGATTTTCTTGCTATTACGTCGGGCGGCGATGATAGCCGCTTCGTTGGCGATATTCGCAAGGTCCGCACCGGATGAGCCAGCAGTCTTCGCAGCCAGCGCGTCTATGTTAACGTGCTCTTCAACCGGCTTGTTCTTGAAGTGAACCTTCAGAATAGCTTCACGGTCCCTTCGCTCAGGAAGGGTGATGTTCGTACGACGGTCAAAACGCCCCGGACGAAGGAGTGCAGGGTCAAGCACGTCCGCACGGTTTGTCGCTGCCAGTACGATCACATTTGTACCCGTTTCGAAACCATCCATTTCAACCAAGATCTGGTTCAGGGTCTGCTCTCGCTCGTCGTGCCCGCCACCCATACCGCTTCCTCGGCGGCGACCAACGGCATCAATTTCGTCGATGAAAATGATCGATGGAGAATTTTTCTTTGCCTTTGCAAACAAGTCACGGACACGTGAGGCACCGACACCAACGAACATCTCTACGAATTCAGAACCGCTGATACTAAAGAACGGTACGTTCGCTTCACCGGCAACCGCACGGGCGAGCATCGTTTTACCAGTACCAGGATTACCGACCAGCAACACACCCTTAGGAATTTTCGCACCAAGCGATTCGTACTTCTTCGGGTGCTTCAAGAAGTCGACGACCTCTTCGAGGTCTTGCTTAGCCGCTTCGTTTCCGGCGATATCGGTGAAAAGGACTTTCTTCTTATCGTCACCGTATAGTTTCGCCTTTGACTTACCGAAGCCAAGTGCCTGGTTGTTCTGGCCCTGGGCCTGACGCATCATGTACATGAAGAAAAGTGCGATCAAGATGACAGGAATGATGATAATAGCGATATTCCACAGGATATCACCGGTCGCCGATGGTGCCTTAACGGCAACTTCGACGTTCGCATCTTCGTTCAAGCCTTGCTCGTACAGGCTGCTCGATGGATCTTTCATTGATCGTTCGGTCGGCTTGTCCTCACCCTTTTCTGTAATCGTAAGTTCACTTCCCTGCACTTCGATTTTCGCGATATCACCGGCGTTCGCACGCTTGATGACATCGGAAAAAGCGACATCTTTCAGAGATGCCTGCGGTGCGGTCAGCGCGTAGATGATCAATGCACCGAATACGATGACCGCCCAGAACAGGGTCAATCGAAGTATCGTACTCGGCTTTTTCTTTGGTGAAGGTGCGGTTGCTGCCATAAAAAACTATTTCATCCTTTCGGTCGTTCTAAGAAACACTAGGTATATCTATATAATTTTACCAATTAAAGGGTGAAATAGCGAGTAGTGAATTGTGCAGTCATACCTGATTTCGCCTCGAACCGGGAACCAGGCCGAGCGGTTTTTACGGCATGAAGCAAACGAGCAGCCTGAGGGCGGGTCAATGCACCCTTTGTTATGACCCTAAGGCACTCCATCGCAACGATATACGGGAGATGCGTGAGAAAGTAGCGGCTATACGTCGGGCCCTCGCCCACCAGCTTCTTCGCCTCCGCCTCAATTTCCCTCCGCAGCAGCTTCTGCTGGGCATGCAGTGCGCGGAGTTGCCGCTTGTCGTCTTCTGTCAGCGGAACGGCTTTCTTGCGGATCCGATTGCGTAGATACGCATCGCTCGCATTCGTACTGTCTTCGCGCCATTGCAACTTACGTTCAAGCGCGTACTCAATTAGCTTCTTTTTCGGCGTGTCGATGAGCGGTCGAGTCAAAGGGGCATCAAGTGCCGCCAAGCCGCGCCACCCCGTACCGCGCGTAAGGTTGATTGCGACCGTTTCAACGAGATCATCTAAATGATGTGCAGTCATAATACGGGCCTGGTGTTTCTTTGCTACGGCCTTTAAAAAGGCGTACCGCCGCTCACGTGCCAGCTCTTCGCTAGCCGAGCTTCCTAATTCTTCACGTGCAGTTTCAAATTTTAAGCCGTATTTTTTCGCCAAATCACCGACAAAGGCTACATCCTGATGCGAATCCTCACGTATCCCATGATCAAAATGGGCGACGATAAGTTCATTCCCACCGACCGCGTGAAGCATATCAAGCAATACGACCGAATCTACCCCACCACTGACCGCTACGATATATTTCATACTTTCAGTGCGGTAAGGTCGGCGATGACTGCTTCGCCATGACCGATTGGGGTCACGCGGCCATATACCTTGACCACTTGTCCTTCAGGGTTGATGATGAACGTCTTACGGAGTATCCCCTCTTTTCCGAACATTTTCTTACCCCATGCCCCGTAAGCCGTAATGATCGTAGCGTCAGGGTCGCTGAGCAGGGTAAAGTTCAGCGAGTATTTCGCCTTGAACTTATCGTGACTGCTTGGTTCGTCCTTACTAATACCTATGATTTCCGCGCCAAGCTCGGCTAGCGTATCACGTGCATCACGCAAACTACACGCTTCAGCCGTACAACCTGGCGTGTCATCTTTCGGATAAAAGTACAATACCACCCAAGAACCCTTGTAGTCAGAAAGGCTATGGGTTTCACCGTTGCTATCAGCGAGGTTGAATACGGGCGCAGGATAGGGCACTTTTTGCATACTCTCAGTATACGACAGTCCGAGACTTGATATAATAGCAACCATGTCAAAAACAGCAGCGTCATCACTTTCAAACCGGATCCTGACGTTCGACCTACTCCGTGGATATTTCCTCCTCGTCATCCTGCTGAACCATCTGAATTTTTACCCGAACGGACTCGGGTGGCTTACCGGTGAAAGTATCTTATATGTCTCGACGGCAGAAGGATTTTTTGTTGTTTCCGGTATCGTACTAGGAATTATACGGGGCCGAAAATTGCTCGATAAGCCATTCATGGTTGGAGCGAAATTGTTATGGAAACGCGCCCTGCAACTCTACGTCGCCTCGATCGTTCTTACGGTACTCTTTACCCTTATCGGCCAATTCTTCCTTGGTAATCCGGGCTTGAAATATGGCATATTCACCGATTGGAATCATTGGTGGAACTTCATCTGGCAAACCCTTACGTTCGGGTACACCTATGGCTGGGCCGACTTCCTGAAATATTATGCGCTATTCATTGCCTTCACACCGCTTGCCTTGCGGCTACTCCGCAAAGGGTACTGGTATATCGTTCTGGCGCTTAGCTTCATGGTATGGTGCCTGTTCCCACTTTCCCCTTTTCCGCCCGAATTTTCACAACCGATCAGCTGGCAAATTATCTTCTTCGGCGGGTTCATTATCGGCTTCTACTGGGAGGCTCTTCTTGCGAAGTGGCGCACCCTTTCCCTATCACGGCGTAAGGCTATACGGACAAGCTTTGTCGTGACGTTCATCGTAACGGGTATCGCTACGTTTACGTTGGTATTCGGCCATTACCTCGGCGGCGCGCTTGGTGCGCACATTGATGCAATCCACCACATCGTCGAACAAGGCTTTAACAAGGATCGACTGCCAATCCCTCGTATTCTTCTGGGTATTATTTGGTTCTGGGCATTGTTCGCAATATTCCGTCGTCATGAAGCTTGGTTGACGAAGCGCCTCGGCTGGATATTACTCAGCTTCGGGTCGAACTCCCTGTATGTCTATACGATTTCAGCAGTGGTCGTATTCTTTATCCATCTATTGATTGCTCCCCCGGGCTTCGGCGTATTACTGTTTAACTTAGCCGCCAGTATAGTGGCCATAGGTATCGTGCTTCTTGCGGTCAGGACAAAATTCCTGATGAGGATTATTCCTCGCTAAATCGATACTCGGTCGCCTTATAGACTTCTTTTTTCGTCAGATCATCATACACACCAACGGTACGTACTTTCTGCCAAGAGTCTTGGTACGGCGCAACATCTACTTCCGTCGTATTGCCGATATACCAGACGACAGGGTTATCTTTCTTGAACTGATCGAGGTCTTTTATCTTATGTAGGTCACGGTCACGAAGCATATCCAAAGACCCGTAAATATAATCAGTCGCCTCATCGATGAAATAAATAGGGTGCTCTGCGGTGTTGTAGAAAATCGCTTCGTAAAAAATCCATGGTGAGTTCGCGACAATCGGTACGCCAGCTGGCGCTTCCGCTTGTACTTTCTGAACAATCTCACGGGAAAGGATATGGGTATTAGAATTCTTGTTAAAGTTTCCGTACTTATACACGTTCGTGATACCGAAGATCATCATCCCCACTACGAGGATGATAGGAAATACTCGTAACCACGGCTTCCACTTTTCCGTTCCGACAACGAGCGTTACGGCGAAGAATATCGACAAGGCGACCATGGAAGGAATGAGGTATCGTTCGACGAATACAGAACTGAGTGGCGGCAGCGAAAGAAGGAAAAGAACGAGCGGTGCAAGCCAGGCCATCGCTACGATAAGCAGATAGTTTCGTTTTTCTTTAGCACCTAGCGCCTTGTACGCCCGAGGGATTGCCAAGATGACAAATGCTATCAACACGAAAAGTACGAGCGCCCACCACCCTATCACCTGGTTATGCTCTAGGTAGAAAAAGAAATTCGTCACATAGTTCGTCAGGCTATCAGGACCTGCCGGGCCAATCCAAAAGCCACTTTGAACCGTTTTAGTTTGCGATAGAAGTGAAGGAATCCAAGGAATATACAGTGCGACAGCCAAACCGTACGCAAGAATCCAGTTAAGGCTAAAGAACTGCTTGAGCCATTGCTTTACCGCCACTCCACGGCCCGACACCACGATAGCGTGCCATACCCAATGCGCGATCCAAACAACAGCGGTAAAGTAGTGTGTCCACATACCGAGGCTTACTAAGATACCGTACAGCACCCACCAACGCTTTTTCTTTGCCTCTTCCCCTTTCGCCAAAACGAGTGTCGCCGCCATGGCTATTGTCGCGGCCATGGTGTACATGCGGGTCTCGTCACTATAGCGGATAAGAATCGGCGAGATGATTAGGAAAAGCAGCGTAACCCACGCGACTTTACGACCGAAAAATCGACGCGCAAGGAAGAAGGCACCGACGATTGCCGCGGCGCCGAATAAAATGCTCATCGAACGAAATGCCAGCTCAGTGGTGCCGAAGAGCGACGTCCATACCTTCAAAAACCAGTAGTATACCGGTGGGTGCACGTCGGCAGCGGTAAATTGTGCAATCTCAATAAAGCTGAACTGCGAGATATACGTGCTGAACGCTTCGTCGAACCAGATAGAAGCATTAGGTGCGTTAATAAGTGCGATGGTAGCGAAGATGGCAAGGCCAAGTACTAGGGCTACGCTGTCTACCCACCTGTGTTTTGACATGAATTGAGCGATGGTCGATATTGATTTTTTCATATAGCTCTTACAACTATACGGTTTTCGAGAGTGAACCGCAACCAACCCCTAGAAATGTCATCAAAAGTAGTGTATACTACCCTAGTCGAACACCATCGGGGTGTGGCGCAGTTGATAGCGCGCTCGGTTTGGGACCGAGAGGTCGAAGGTTTGAGCCCTTTCACCCCGACCAACATGATTTAAGAGCACTCAGGTGCTCTTTTCTTATGTAAGTTATGCTTGCAAACCGACACGATCTAGTCCATAACTAACACTGCTCACCGCCGCGATGCGGAAATCCCTGCTTACCGAGCATGGATTCCTGCACCGCGCAGGCTCGGGCGTATGCTCGATACCAAATGAGGTGACGTACATGCCAGGCCACAACAACAATCACGGCAACAGTGCCCGCCAGAAGGGAATGCGCCGCAAGCGGCGTCGTAAGCGTGCCGAACGGCGCGACGCCACCCGTGAGGTTCGAGAGAGGATCAACGAGCAGCGCCGCAGTGAAGGCCACCCCGGGTGGGCCGGAGGCGGGTGGTAGCGGATGGCCGAAGTCGAAATCGACCACGAGGGGTACGTCGTCGTCGATCCGCCACCTGTGGATGACGGCTCACACCACTTCTGGCATCATCACAACCCGTTCGCCGCGATCCGCTGCGCCACCATCGAGGCGCGGATGTTGCATCGTGGTATCCACCCGCTTCAGAAGCGGTAGCCCGCACTTCGCGGACCGAATTGAGCCCGGCCACCAGCCGAGAGCCCTTCGTCCGCTGGAGGTGCGGGCTCTTTTCGTGGCTTCGCCTACTCTAGACTACTTCTCACCCCAGGCCGCGTCATCATACAGCCATCGGACTTCCCCGCCCGACGTCTCTGCTACCTCAGCTGCGACAGAAATGGGCACACCACCCTTCAGCCGCGCGGTGCGTAAGATACCTTTTTTATTTGCCCCTGTTGCGAAAATGACCAACTCGGATACATACTGCAGCGCAGTAAGTGACAAGCTGATGCGCTCACTTGGTGGTTTTGGCGAGTCATGAACCGGCACGACCCAAGAAGCGGTCACCGTGGTAAAGGCGTCGTTTCCAGGAAAAAGCGAAAGGGTATGTCCGTCCTCGCCGACACCTAGCCATACCAGATCGAACCGTTCAATACCAAGACCGATAATCTGCGATTCGTACGACTCAGCGGTCAGCTCGACCGTCGCCAGTATATCCGGAGCAATTCGTATCATAGGTGCGAAAGCCTCGTGCCCGTCAAAAATCTTCATGATCGCACCCCAGTTGGAATCCGGGTGATCGTACGCGACGAACCTTTCATCACCAATCAATACCGTAACCTTACCCCAATCCAAGGTATCGGCGTACTCTTTTACGAGCTCGCGGTACGCAGCCATCGGGGAGGTGCCGCCCGCTAACACCCAGAAAGCTTGGCCGTTCGTTTCGATAGCACTGCTGAGGATTTCTACCGCATTTTCAGCCGCCGCTTTCGCGACCAACGTAGGGGTGTCGTAGTTGCGGATTTCCGTCATCGGCTACTTAGCAAACTCAATCGCGCGAGTTTCGCGGATGACATTGACCTTGATCGTCCCTGGATATTGCATCGTGCTTTCAATCTTGTTCGCGATATCACGAGCGAGCTTGATTGCCGATAAGTCGTCGACGTTCTCGGGACGAACAATCACACGGACTTCACGACCGGCACTGATCGCGTAGGCTTTCTCGATACCCGTGAAGCTATTAGCAACGTTCTCAAGTTCCCGCATTCGTTCAGCGAAGTTCTCAGCGCTAATGTTACGAGCGCCTGGCCGTGCAGCTGACAATGCGTCACAGACACGGACGACGAGGGCTTCGACAGTCGTCGCTTCGACGTCATCGTGGTGCGCTTCAATAGCATGGACAATCGCGTCATTCATGCCATATTTACGGGCCAGCTCAGCACCGATATGGTGGTGCTTGCCTTCAACTTTATGAGTGACCGCTTTACCAACATCATGGAGCAGCGTAGCGGTTTTTGCAATCCGTACATCAGCACCAATCTCTTCGGCAATAATACCGGCCATATGCGCCATCTCAGTACTATGCAGCAATACATTTTGCCCGTAGCTCGTACGGAATTTCAGTTCACCAAGCAGATGGATCATTTCCTTAGGAATACCGATTACCCCGACCTCACGGGCGGCATCTTCACCAGCACGCATCACTTCCTTTTCAATTTCCTTCTCTGCTTTCGCAACGACCTCTTCGATACGGCCTGGATGTATGCGGCCGTCTTTCATAAGCAGCTCAAGGCTGAGACGTGCCACTTGGCGACGGAGCGGGTCGAAACTCGACAAGATGATCATTCCTGGTGTGTCATCAACGAGGATATCGACACCGGTCGCGCGCTGAAGCGCCTGGATATTGCGCCCTTCTTTTCCGATGATACGACCCTTCATTTCGTCGTCGGTCAGCTTAATGGCCGTCACTGTTCGCTCAGCAGTTACCTCGGAACTCATGCGCTCCATAGCTGCAACGAGAATAAGCTGCGCCTGTTCTTCAGCGTTCTCCTTGGCGTCATTCTGTAGCTTAGAAATCAACCCGATCAAGTCGTCCTTGATATCTCGCTCAGTCATTTCAAGCAGTTTTTCGGCAGCTTCAGATTTCTTCAAGTGCGCAATCTTTTCCAACTTTTCCTGCTGACGGGTACGAATATCCCGAATTTCATCCTTAAGCGACTCTACTTCATCTTCCTGTGCGCGGAGCGACTCCGCACGGCGGTCAAGCTCGTCAAGTTTCTTATCAAGGTTGGTCTCACGGTCAGCCAAGCGGTTTTCCGTCTTCTGCCAAGACTTGCGACGTTCAGCCTCTTCTTTCTTCGCGTCGTCCGCGAGTTTCAGCGCTTCATCTTTCGCCTTAAGGACGATGTCACTTGCCTTCGTCTTCGCTTCGGCGATTGCCTGGTCCGCCTTGTGCTTGCCGCCAGCTTTCCGTTGACGATCATAGACGATGGTTCCTCCGACGCCAGCAAATACCCCAATAAGTGCGGCAATGATTCCCTCTACCATACTGTAGTTCCTTCCTCAAGCAAGCCCGGCCAAGTGTTCATCTTGGCAAAAATCTATATCACAAGCCTACTTGAATGTTCAAAAATTATTCAGAAGTCCTAAAAATACTAACGATGGACTTACTTCTATTGTAGCCCTTACGCACACACCCTGACAAGTAAATTACAACAGCTATTTCCGTGGAGTGGTGATATTCGCTTCCGCTCCATACTCAGGAAGGACGATATCATCAGACTCGCCGTTTCGTATCCGGGCTAGCCCCTCTTGTTGCCAGTTGTCTCCGGTGGCACCGACGATTGGTAAGCGATCGGCATACGACAAAGTGTTCAGTACGGTAATGCCGATTCGAAGCCCCGTAAAACTCCCTGGTCCCTGGAAAGCGACGAGCCCAGTCAAGTCGTTGAAACTCTTTCCCTGTGCGCCGAGCTCTGACTGGATATAGCCGAGGAGCCCCTTGGCGAGTTCACGGCCAGATTCCCATTCGGCATCATAGCGCCAGTCGCCGTCAACGAGACTCAGCTTGCAGACCGGAGTCGAGGTATCGAGAAGTAGGATCATCGCACTACTCCTTCGAACTGGTCAGGAAGTGTGATTTGACGGCTCGTCTCGCTTGGTGACGAGAAAGAAAGAGTCAGGTGGTGCTCAGGCAAGACACCCTCGACGATATCCGCCCACTCGATCACGGTAATCGTCTTAGGGTCATGGACCATTTCCTGCAACTCAGCCGCCATAATACCTGGATCTTGTAACCGGTAAAAATCATAATGTACCAACCGTAAACCGTCACGGGCGTCGTACACCCGGCTGATTGTAAAGCTCGGGCTTTGCACCTCGTCATCAACCCCGAGGCCCTTTGCGAGACCTTTTACGAAAGTGGTCTTCCCTGCGCCGACGTCACCTATAAGTTGGAGTACTTCACCACCCTTAAACACGCCACCTAATCGCGCGCCGATTGTTTTCGTTTCGCTCTCGCTGTTCGCCTCTATAATCATCTCCCGTATTATAGCATCTGCTACTTTTCTTTACTTGTGTAGTTAAGTACAATAGGGCATAAGCATTATGCGCATTTCCGATATCACCCTGGAAACTGTGCTTGGGCGGGCAAAACTTGTAACTCCTGAGCAACTCACAGCCTTGAAAGAAGAGGCGGACCGTTCAAAGCGTCCTTTGCAAGATGTAGTCATTGACCAACGCATCGCCGACGAGCGTACGCTCGTAAACGCCTTCTCGGAATATACGGGAATTCCTTTCATTGAAATCCGGCCGGAAGATGTTCCTGCAGAGACATTGAAAAAGATTCCTGAACGTGTCGCCCGGCAATACATGGCCGTCCTATTCAAGATAGACCCCGATGGCGTGCACCACCTTGCAATGGAAGATCCTGACGATATCCAGGCGGTGAACTTCATCCAGAAGGAAATCGGAACAAATTCGCATATTTATATCGCCCTTAAAGATAACCTCCTTGCTATCCTTGACCTCTACCGTGGGGACGTCAACAAAGAGCTCAACGAAGTCATCGAAGTCCAGCGCGAAAATGAAGAGGACGAACAAAAAAGCGACGTCTCCGAACAAGATATCTCCGAAGACTCCCCTATCGCCCAGACGGTAAACCTGCTGCTTGAGTATGCGATTCGTTCTCACGCCAGTGACGTCCACATCGAGCCACGCGAAGAGTTCGTCCAAATCCGCTACCGTATCGACGGCGTCTTGAAAGAAGTGAACCGCCTCCCAAGAAACGTGATGGGGGCGCTTATTAGCCGTATCAAGATCCTTTCTAACTTGAAAATCGACGAACGGCGAGTGCCGCAAGACGGTCGTTTCAAAATTAACATTAGCGGCCGCCAATACGCCCTTCGTGTCAGCACCCTCCCGATCGTCGACGGTGAAAAGATCGTGATGCGTATTCTTGACGAGTCCAACCAAGCCGTCACGCTGGAACAGCTGGGATACTGGGGTAAAGCGCTTGCAGACATTACGAACTCGATGAACGAACCGAACGGTATCGTCCTAATGACCGGCCCGACCGGATCCGGTAAGTCGACCAGCCTCTTCAGTATCCTTACGTTGCTCAACAAACCGAACGTGAACATTTCTACAATCGAAGACCCGGTGGAATACAAGATCATCGGTGTGAACCAGACCCAGACAAACCCCAAGGCTGGCATGACGTTCGCCAGCGGGCTCAGGGCACTGCTTCGTCAAGACCCAAACATCATCATGGTCGGTGAGGTCCGTGACGGCGAAACGGCCAGCCTGGCTATTCAGGCAGCTTTGACGGGACACATGGTGTTCAGTACACTGCACACCAACAACGCCGCGACCGCCCTGCCGCGTCTACTGGATATGGGTATTGAACCTTTCCTTATTGCCAGCACGATCCGAGCCGTCGTAGGTCAGCGACTAGTTCGCCGCCTTCACAAAGACTCCCGTCAAAGTTATGTACCAACCGATGAAGAAAAAGCCTCAATCCTTAAGATGTTCAATCTGCAAGGCGAAGGTGCATTCAAGGTCATCCATGAACTTGAAAAGCAGGCCGCCGCAGGTGGCCTGGGTGGCGACACCCCCTTAAGCACCGATGAAAACGGCATCAAAACTTTGTGGCGCGCCGACAAGGATTTCAACGAAGACGATGCGCAAGAAGGCTACCGTGGCCGTGTCGGTATTTACGAAGTCCTATCCAATAGCGAATCGACACAGAAGCTCATCATGGCGCATGCTACGAGCGATCAAGTTCAAGAGCAAGCCATCAAGGAAGGCATGATTACTATGCAGGTCGACGGCTTAATAAAGGCGCTTCGCGGTGAAACCACGATCGAGGAAATCCTCAGGGTAAGTAGGGACTAACATGGCAAAATTTTCCTATGTCGCCTCAGATGCGCAGAACAAAGTCGTAAAAGGTAAGACGGAACTTCCCGACCGTGCGAGCGTTATCGCCGCTCTCGGCAAGCAAAACCTGCGTCCAATCAGCGTTCGCCAACTCCGTGAATCGAAAAGCTCGATCGATCTCAATAACCTCTTCGGTGCACCAACAAAGGTAAAGCTCGACGTCCTCGTGGCCTTCACTCGCCAGCTGAGCGCCATGGTGAGCGCTGGGGTGCCGCTGCTGCGTGCCTTCACCTCCATTGAAAAGCACATGGAAGACAAAGCACTGAAACGTATCCTTGGCGAGGTTATCAAAGATGTCGAAGCCGGCACCGCGCTCGGTGACGCGCTGAATAAACACCCGAAGGCATTCAATGATATCTACGTGAACATGGTGCGTGCTGGTGAAGCTGCTGGTATCCTTGACGATATCTTGAAGCGTATCGCTTTCCAACAGGAAAAGAGTACCGCCATCCGTAAGAAAGTGAAGAGCGCCATGACCTACCCGATGGTGTTGATGTTTATTACAGTCGGCGCCTTCTTCGGCCTAATGATTTTCGTCGTACCACAAATCGGTAAGATCATTACCGACCTTGGCGGGCCTGATGCCGAACTCCCACTTATCACGAAGATCATGCTCGGTATTAGCACTGGTCTGACAACCTATTGGTATATCATTATCCCTGTCGTCGTCGGCCTTGTGTTTGGAATTATCTACTATATTCGGACTCCGAAAGGAAAGCGCAACCTCGACCGCCTACTTCTTAACACCCCGGGGGTGAAGAATATTGTCCGCAAAATCGCCGTTGCCCGCTTCGCGCGCACCTTCTCGGCACTCATGGGCGCCGGTGTCGCCGTGCTCGAATCACTCGAAGTGACCTCACGGGCGGTAGGAAACGTGTTATTCCAAGAAGCACTGCGAAGCGCAGCTATTGAAGTAAAAAACGGGAAGTCCCTTTCGGCTACTATTGATAAGAATGAGCTCTTCCCCAGTATCGTAGGCCAGATGTTGGCCGTCGGTGAAGAAACAGGGCAGACCGATACGGTGTTGATTAAGGTTGCCGACTTTTACGAAGAAGAGGTCGACCTGGCAATTGACGGTATCAGCTCTATCATCGAACCGGTGATGATTGTCGTGATGGGTGGAATGGTCGGATTGATCGCGGCCAGCGTCATGACACCAATCGCTTCCCTTTCGCAAAATATCCAGTAAACCGCCTATTTTGAAACCGCTCATGCTATAATACGAGAGTAGTTTTATCTCTGTGGGCATATGTCAAAATTCTTTTTCAAAGACAAACCAATTATCGGCCTCGATATCAGTAGTACGGGTATCAAAGTAATGTCCATCGACTCTAAGCGATGGCTAGTTAACGGCTATGGGTCGCTGGATCTTGACCCCCTAAAGATGAAAGAAACTCTTGAGAATGAGGACAACACCTTTCTTGCGGACAACCTCAAAGACCTCCTCAAAAACAAGGTACTTGGTGTCGCCTCGAGCGACCGTGTCGCTATCGCCGTACCGACAGCTCGAAGCTTCACCCGCACCTTCACGCTTCCAGCATCGGCTGAAAAGTCACTCGATGAAGCGGTTATCCTTGAAGCTGAACAATACATTCCTATCCCCGTCTCTACGTTGTATATCGACTATCAGGTAATTGAGCGTACCAAATCAGTGATTACGGTTCTGATGAGCGCGGTTTCAAAAACGATCGTCGATAACATCACCCGTAACGTCGAAGCGGCTGGCCTATCACCTATCCTTATCGAACCAAGTATCAACTCCGTCGGACGTGTACTGACCGCTACCGAAGACGGCAGCTTACCGACCGTCATCGTCGATATCGGCCCGGCAAACACCGATATTGCCATTCTGGACCGGGGCGCCATCCGCGTCACCGGCGGCCTTCCCGTTGGCGGCAACAGCTTCACGCTCGATATAGCTAAGAAGCTGAACATCGCCCTTGAAAACGCTCACCAGTTGAAAGTCTTGAATGGACTGAGTGCGGGTCCGCGACAACAGAAACTCACAGATGCGCTCACCCCAAGCCTAGAACGCATCGTATCCGAGACGAAAAAAGTCATGCGTTATTACAATGAGCGTATCAACAGCGAACGGAAGCTCGAACAACTTTTGATTGTCGGTGGCGGAAGCAACGTACCTGGTATCGGTGAATACTTTACGAATGAGCTCCTTATCGCAGCTCGCGTAGCGAGTCCATGGCAAAAATTAGACTTTGGTAAATTACAAGAACCAGGCAAACAGTTCCGACCAAGGTACATCACTGTTGCAGGTGCAGCAAGTGTAAGCCCAAGAGGGGTATGGCGATGATAAATCTTCTTCCAAGCGACTTGAAGGCAGACATCAGGGCCGCACGGACCAATGTCATTCTTTTTCGTTACATGAGTATTCTTTTCGTAGCCCTGATATTCATCCTTGGAGTGTTGTATGTGTACTATGCGATCTTACAGAGCACGATGGCGAGCTCCCAGGCACAAATCCAAACGAACGACATCGAAGCTGATATCTACAGCGAGACGCGGCAACAGGTTTCTGAGCTAAGCTCAAAACTTGCAGAGGCGAAGACTACCCTCGACCAAGAAACTCGCTACTCCCTTTTCTTAACGACGCTCGGTCAAACAATGCCTCCGGGAACAATACTTGATTCACTCACCCTGGATGATACCCATTTTAACGGGACGCCTTTCGAACTGAAGGCATACGCGAAAACGAACGATGAAGCAGTAGCGCTGGGTAATCAGTTCAAAGCCGCGAGCCAGCTGTTTACCCAAGTAGATATTCAGTCGACAAGCGACCAAGGTGGCATAGACGGGTATCCGTTCACCGTAACGATGAGTGTTTCACTCGCAAAGCCGGGGGCGTTATAGCATGGCGTCAAAAGGTTTTACCCCACAAAAGCTACGCGGAGTCATGAGTTTCCTACTCGTCGCGATCGCCGCAGGAAGTGCCGCCCTCTTCATCTTCGCCCTTGACGGCGTCAGAGACTACAGCAAAGAAGTCAACCATCGCCGCGAAGACGCCGAGGCGAGCCTGCAGCAAATCAGTGGATTACAGGCATTGAAGGGGAAACTCTCGGAAAGTGAAAGCCTTGTCGGTAAGGCGAATCTATTATTTGCCACCCAAGACAACTTCCAAGGCCAAGCCCTGACCGATATCCGTAACTACGCCAACGCTGCAGATCTAACGGTAGCAAACACGAAATTTGAATCGGGAGATGACGGCGCTCAGACCGTAGTCGTATCTTTCGAGGAAAGCTCTGTCAGCTACAGCAAGTTGATCCACTTCCTCGAGAACATCGAAGGAAACGTACCCAAGATGCAAGTCAGCTCCCTTCCTCTGACCCACATTAAAGGTGGCGGCGCTAATAGCGTAGAAGTAAAAGATATCAAAATAAGGATATATGTAAGGTAACGACTATGAACAACAAGACCTCCGCCGGATCGTTATTCAAACCACTGGGAAAATTCTTCCGGAAATATCACCTGACACTATTCTTCATTCTTGTCATCGGTTGTTTGGCACTTGCGGTCATGATGATCAGCCGCGTCATCAGCGAACCCCCGGTAGACGACGATTACGTATCGCCCATAACCCCTGGTACGATTGACGAAGCGACGCTTCAACGGATTCAATCACTCCACGGAAGCAGTGAACCCTCACCTGCACAAAGCTATCCAGGGCGGATAAATCCATTCGGTGAGTAGCCTAATAGCCAGAAAACACTTATACTAATTGTATGTTAGTGCTCGGCTCACGACTCACAAACGCCCCGGTCATGAGTCTCCAGACCGGAGGAAAACTCGCCCACACGGAAAAGGCGATTATTAACCCGGCAAACTTACAGATTGTCGCTTTTGAAGTTTCAGGAACGCTCCTTACGGAGAAGCCTTCTTTTCTCCGTATAGCCGACATTCGTGAATATGGCCGCCTGGGGATGATCATTGATAGTACCGACGAGCTCGTCGGACTTGATGATGTTATTCAAATTGAGCGTTTATACAAACAGAATTTCTCCCTCATCGGCATGCAAGTTATAGATGAATCTGGCCACAAACTAGGAAAGATTGATGGCTATACCGTCGAGACTGATGACTTTATCATTCAGCAGATCAACGTCAAGAAGGGTATTTTCGGCTCATTCAATGACACAGGACTTCTTATTCACCGTTCACAAATCGTTGAGATAAACGATACGACGATAGTCGTAAAATCAACGGCTAAGAAAACCGCCGAACCGGTCATGCAGGCAATACGGAGTGAATTCGTCAATCCGTTCCGCACCCCAAAACCGACGCAACCCGAGCCGGAAACTTAAGCTTCGTCATCCTCGGCGATGACCGATTTGATGTCATCATACGAAAAACCTTGTCGCGCCAAGTAAGCGATCAACTTCTGTTCATCATCGTACCGCGCTCGCTTCTTCAAGTATATTTTGCGCAGCTCCTCAGAGTCGCTTCTTCCTGAAGCATCGAGTGCGCTCGCTACGATTGCCGATGACACCCCCTTTGCAGCCAACTCTGACTGTAGCTTCTTTAGACTCGAACCTTTACGGACGTTTCTGTTTTCTACCCAGAATCGGGCAAATTTCTCGTCGTCCACGTAGCCTTTTTCTATCAGCCTCGTCAGTACTCGCTCGGCTAGTTCTTGGCTAATACCCTTCTTGACCGTCCCCATCTTTGTCCGCGTATCGCGCGTCTTACGGTAAAGATAGTCTTTTAGCTCTTTGACACTTCGAGGACGAGCGAGCGCATACTCTAGACTCCGTGTATACACCCGGCTAAACTGACCCTCATTCTCAAGCTCTTGCAAAGACTCTTCGTCGTATTCTTTACCGATTCTTACGCCAAGCTCTATCACTTGCATCGCATCAAGCGACAAACGATACGCACCATCTATAAAGACGTTTACTCTGCCTGGAATACGCACCTGCGCCTTGAGAGCCGTTATCTTCATGCGGTCAGTATATGAAGCGCCTTAGTGAGAAGCGCATAGTACTCTTCTGGGTGAGGAACAAGTTTGTATGATTCCGGCGCGTGCGTCATTTTATCAAAATCTTCGAGAGTCACCCACTGTAGCGCTTGGACTTCGCCATCGTTGAACGTATAGCTTGTCGGTACGGTTTCTTCAAGCAGGTATACCCACTTGATTCCGTTTTCAAAATTACGATAGCTGAAAATAAATTCTAGCGCCGCTACGTCAAGTTTTGCGCCGACTTCTTCATCAGCCTCACGGAGTATGGCATCAGTCAAACTTTCACCAGCATCAATATGACCAGCCACGGAAATGTCTAGATAGTCCGGCCATGTCGGCTTGTCGACTGCACGGTGCTGAAGGAGTATTTCAATAGTACCATCACTCGTTTTTCGCCAGATCCATACGTGAACTGCGCCTACGATGACGTCTTTTGATTTGCGCGATTCAACAGGAAGTATGGAAGCCCCTTCAACGGGACTTCCATTCGTATCGAATACCTGCCAGGCTTCAGTGTGTTGCGCCGCCATTAGGTTGCGTTACGCGACCTCTTCAGTACTAACCTTCTCGCGTACTTTCTTTTCGATTTCGTCGAGCACTTCAGTATTAGCAGCGAGATACTGCTTTGCTGCCTCTCGACCCTGGCCGATCTTTGCGTCAGCATAGTCAAACCATGCACCACTTTTACCGACAATGCCGTGCTGTACCGCGAGGTCAAGTACGTCACCCGTACGTGAGATACCTTCGTTGTACATGATATCGAATTCGGCGGCACGGAAAGGCGGAGCAATCTTGTTCTTTACGATTTTTACCTTTGTTCGGTTACCGATTATATCTTCACCAGATTTGATTTGACCTGTGCGGCGGATATCCATACGGACTGATGAGTAGAACTTCAATGCGTTACCACCGGTCGTCGTTTCCGGATTACCAAACATAACACCGATCTTCATACGAATCTGGTTGATAAAGACGACAATCGTCTTGCTTTTGTTGATGATACCAGTCAGCTTACGAAGTGCTTGGCTCATCAGACGAGCCTGAAGACCCATGTGGCTATCGCCCATTTCACCTTCGATTTCCGCCTGTGGAACTAGCGCAGCGACCGAGTCGACTACGACGAGATCAACCGCATTGGAGCGAACGAGCGTCTCTACGATTTCGAGAGCTTGCTCACCGTTATCTGGCTGCGCCACAAGCAGGTTATCCGTATCGACGCCAAGTCGACGGGCGTATGCAGGGTCAAGCGCGTGCTCTGCGTCAACGAAAGCCGCCGTTCCACCCTTCTTTTGGATTTCTGCAATCGCATGAAGTGTCAGAGTAGTCTTACCGGAAGATTCCGGGCCATAAATTTCAACGATACGACCCTTAGGGTATCCCCCACCAAGGGCCAGGTCGAGACTGAGCGCACCCGCGCTAATAAGTTCGACATCAACAGTTGAGGTGTCCCCTAGTCGGCGGATTGCACCGTCACCAAACTGCTTATTGATTTGCTCTTGGGCTAAGCCGAGAGCTTTTAATTTTGCTTCTGAAGCAACGTTGGATTGGGTTGAACTTGCCTTGGTAGTATCAGACGAATCGGTTTTCTTAGTTGCCATATTCCCTCTCTTTCTCTATATCTATTATACGCAGGCGAATCTTAATTTGCTATAATATCCAGAGATGAAATCATCACGTGGATTTACCGTTATAGAACTCATTATCGTTGTCGTCGTACTCGGCGCTGCCAGCGTACTCTTTTTCATTCAGAAAAATCATGTCGAATCAGCCGCCCGTGACGATGCACGCAAGACAGCAATCAACTCGATGTACTATGGGCTTGAAGAAGTATATTACAAAGAAAATCAGGCCTACCCTCGCACAATCGACAGTACCATTCTTCCCTCAGTGAACCCAGACCTCTTCAACGACCCTAATGGCACTGCTATAGGTGAGGGCGCAAGCGATTACCGATATGAAGGCACCGACTGTAACGGGGACACTTGTAAAAGCTACACGCTTCGTACGACACTTGAAAACGAAGACGACTTCGTCAAAGAAAACCGGAATTCTTAATATTAGTCTTCGCCGACAGGGCGACCGTTTTTGAATGCTTCGACAGCGTCGTTCAATTCGGCGATGTGTTCTTTCGGATTGGCAACATAGGTAAATCGGTATGTTGTCTCGTCACCCTCCGTACTAAGACGGATATCTCCGTAGTTAAACAGTGCTTGGATAATTCCATGCTGGGTATAGCTCGCGTCTTCGATGCTCGATAGACTTACCGTCTGCTCAAGCCGGGAGAAGAGACTGTGTTGGATCTCCTGGATGACGCTTTCGTTCGTAAGAAAGAACTTATTATGCACGTAGACGTAATACACCACATACATACCGATACCTACCAGCAAGGCAAATAGACCCAAAGGTATCGTTACTAGGCCCGGGTCAGCAAGCGGCCCTGTCAGTGCGGCACGTTCAGCGATTTCAGCATAGTTAAACAGGATGATTAACGTCAAAGCAAGCAGGATCGTACCAATGAAAAGGGGTATGAATAGTCCAATAGGGTGGCGACGCACCGCGCGGATGATATATTCACCATCGCTCAAATTCAACGTCGGATATATACGCTTCGATTCATTATGCCGCTGTTTCGCCTTCGGACTTACCTCTTGCTTCTCAGGTTCAAGCGGGCGGGCGACGTGCACGACGGTCGTCTGCTGCGGGGTAGCCGGGTGCTGAACAGGCGGGTGTGCATAAAGGGGGCGACCCTGAGCATCATATGCCACCGGCTGGGGTGCCTCGGGTGGTTGCGGTGTAGGGTTTTGAGGGTCGGTGTTCATATAGCTATTATAGCAACTACTGTTGCGTCTCCTTGGTTTCTTTTCCGAGGTGAGAAAAAGCACGAACCGTTGCCCTACGCCCTCGAGGAGTCCTTTCGATCAAGCCCACCTGAAGTAGGTACGGCTCATAAAAGTCTTCAATCGTACTCGCCTCATCACCCGTAAGAGCAGCGAGTGTCGTAAGGCCAACCGGCTGCGACCCGTACATATCGATCATTCTCGTAAGAAGGTTCCTGTCACCCGCATCAAGGCCGAGCTCATCAATTTCCAAAAGCAAGAGTGCCTTCGTCGTAATAGCCGTATCGATAATGCCGTCCCCGTTCACATCCGCATAATCCCTGACCCTCTTCAAAAGACGGTTCGCGATACGTGGCGTAAGGCGAGCGCGTGTCGAAAGAACTTCGGCAGCCTTGTCTTCTATTTGCGTCCCTAAGATTGATGCTGCCCGGCTGATAATGCGACCGATTTCCTCTGGTTGGTAAAATTCTAAACGATAAATATGCCCGAAACGGTCTCGCAGCGGTGCTGCCAACGCACCAGTACGTGTCGTCGCGCCGATGACCGTGAACTTTGGCAAGTCGAGCCGCACGCTTCGCGCACCAGGCCCCTTCCCAATCATGATATCCAGCTTATAATCTTCCATAGCCGCATAGAGGACTTCCTCGACGGAACGGCTGAGACGGTGGATCTCATCGATGAATAAGATGTCGCCATCGGTCAGACTTGTAAGAATACTCGCAAGGTCCGCCGCACGCTCGATCGCCGGGCCGGCGGTCACCCGAATATTCGCACCCATTTCTCGGGCGATAACCGTCGCCATAGTCGTCTTTCCAAGCCCTGGCGGCCCGTAAAGAAGCACGTGATCAAGCGGCTCGCCACGTTTTTTAGCTGCGTCGATGGCAAGTTTGAGATTCGTCTTTAATCGCTCCTGCCCTACGTACTCAGCGAATGTCTGTGGGCGTAAGCTGACCTCAATAATCAGCTCATCGGCATCTTCATCGTGCGTATCGGTATCGACTAACCGTTCAATAGCCATTATTGAGCCCTCAAGGCCTGCCGGACCCGATCAGCGGTCGGGAGGTCTTTGGAAACATCTTCTAGCGCCGCACTTGCATCCTGCAACGAATACCCCAATGCCATCAAAGCCTCCATAGCCTCATCGCCAGCTGCCGTTTGAGTCGCACCCATAGAGTGGGCCACTGTCACAGCAAGCCCTACCTTATCGGAAAGGTCAACGACGACCCGTTCAGCGATTTTCTTGCCGACACCGTTTGCTTTTGAAACGTACCCACTATCTCCGTTCGCTATTGCATTACGCACCTGTTCGCTTTCTCCGACGGAAAGGATAGACAGTGCCGCCTTAGGCCCCACACCCTGGACAGTAATAAGCAGTTCGAATAATTTCTTAGCCGCAAGCGAAGAAAAGCCATACAGTTCTTGTGCTTGTTCGCGGATATGATGGTAGGTGTGAAATTTAACAGGCTCACCTAAAAGCGCACGGTCAAAGTCACCCAACGGTACTTGTACTTCATACCCAATATCGTGTACATCGACGATAACGGAATTTCCAAATTTTTCGGCTACTACCCCAGAGACGTGCGCAATCATTAGTTCATATTATCGCATAGTCTTGCGGGCTGCGCCACTTACTTGAACTATTTTTACTACATAATTCATTACAAGGTAAGATTGTCTTTCTATAGTAAGGGCATGAGCACTGTATCAGCACCCGATTTATTCGGCTATTTCACACTCCGCATCAGTCCGTCTTTACCCGGCAGGCTTCTTAGCTCGAACAATGAGCGGCTGTTCATTCTGTCGCAGCTACAAAACCTTCTTGGCACTCGCTCTCGTATCAGCGACGTACCACTGTATCGGCAGCTCGCTACTCATATAGACCTTCTCGCCTATTCTATTACCGAAGCCGACGTTCAGATTATTGCCTTCGCGCTTTCCCCTGCTTCCTTACGGCGTCTCGCCGGCGAGATTATCGAAAGGCTTGATGAATATCAGTACTCCAGCTCGACAAGGTATGGTTGGCCGCTTGGACCGGTGTATACGATCGAGCCGCTTGCCGGACCACATGACTGCTTACTCGCTACCGTTCGGCTTCATAGTCGTCATCAGGACTGGGAATTTGATCGGTACTCAAGTATCGGATTTTATTTACATGACCGAAGGGGCGATTGGATGCGTTTATGGCGCATGAGTAAACTGTACGATGCCAGCCCTGACACCTATCGGCAGTTAGTTGAATCAGAGCAGTACGGCAGCGACCGCTCCTCTTCTCAGCAAGATAGTTCGTTGGTGCGACCCCGTATCGCGTGAGTAATCGCCGCGGCGAGGGCATCAGCGCAGTCGTCCGGCTTCGGCGCTTCTTTCAGGTTTAACTGAAGGCGTACCATCTCCTGCATTTGCTTCTTATCTGCCTTGCCGTACCCTGTTAGGGTCTGCTTAATTTCGGGTGGGGTGTACTCATAAATTGGCACGTTATGTTGCTTAGCAACAAGCAGGGCGACACCCCGGGCCTCAGCCACTGACATGGCGGTCGTAATATTGCGCGAGAAGAAAAGCTTCTCAACCGAACACACGTCCGGATTTGTTGCTTCAATGATTTCAGTAAGACTATCGAAGATATCCTCGAGCCGTTCGGCATGCGGAGTATGCGCAGGCGTTTTAATAACGCCTGCATCTACGAGGGAGAAGCCGAAGCCCTTATCTGTTACTTCAACTACCCCGAAGCCGAGAATACCCGTCCCTGGATCTATACCGAGAATCTTCATATATTCCAGTGTAGTCTATCTTTTCCCAACAGGGAACCGAGACCTTACCAGACGCCAGAGTTTGACAAGCTCATCACGCCACTCCCAAACTGCGTAGGCAATGATTGCAAGAAGAATAAGCCCGATAGCACCCCAGAAATACCAATTTACTCCTTGCGATTGTGATTCCACCCCTTTCACGCCCTGTCCGGGCGACGTCATCCCGACAATGTTTCGGCAACGGTTGGTCTCGGGGTTGCGTTCCTGCCCTTGCTTACATGGCGCCGGTTCGTTCGCTGTTACTATAGTGCGACAACGCCCCGTATCCAGACTTCTGTACTGCCCTTCCTTGCAAGGGGCGGGGGTGCCCTCGCTCGTTGCGATCAGTCTGCATCTGTTCGTTTCAGCATGTCTATATTGATTTGCCGCGCAGGGCTTAGGGAGGGAAATCGAGTCCGCATCATCGGCTTCATGTATCGTGTCGGCCGCATTCAGTATGTTTGGCGACGGAGTAACGTATTGCCATTCTTCCCCCACGAGTGCCCAGGACTTACCTTCTTTTGGGCTTGCATACGAGACAACGCTTCCTACTGGTTCTCCGTCCTTAACAATCTGCAAGCTACTCGCAGAATTCAAAAGCGAAAACGGCATGTCACTAGTGGTGAATATTCTATACTCACCCGGAAGAAGTACGATGCCGGCTGGAAAAGGAACGGCCTTTTCGAGCGTCTGCCCGACGAGAAGGCTAATACTCGACAAGTCTATAGAGAGTTCAGTATGCGGGTTAAATAATTCTATAAATTCTTTGCCCGTATCGCTGCCTTCGGGATTTGGAAATACTTCCGTAAGAACAGGATAGGGTAATGAAACCACAGGGATGTCCGGTTCATCAGGCGGCTCTGGTGCGAGTGGGTCTACGGGTAATGTCTGCGTCAGCACACCGTGAGCAGGGGGCTGATACCCCGCAATAACTGACCAATCCAAAATATCCCCTGTCATTGCATATACATCCGGCTGTGCTCCCAACAGCAATCTGGACCAAGCACGCCCTGCCGGAAGTGACGCCTGCCAGGACATTTCGTCGATCACTTCACCTTGCCCATCGACAAGGCTGATTGTGTCCGCACTGCCTACAATACTACCGCTCGACTGGTTTAGGCTCTTGTACGCACCCCCTGCTTCAACAGGAAGCTCGTGGGAAAGCAGGTATTCTTCTGAAAAGATGACTGCATAAGAATAAGCGGGGAGCGTGTATACCGCCGGCTGCTCTTCATTTTCAAAACAGAAAAATGCAACCGATATTTTGTTCGTAAGGCACCAGCCGGTTACATCGATTGTAGTGGCGCCTTGGTTATACACTACGACAATTTCTTCACGCGCAGCACCGGACACACCAGCCTGGATGTGCGTAATAATAACAGGAACAGCTGAAGAAGCGTGCGTAGGGGTTACGCACGCACTACCGATGAGAACTACCAAACCCAAAAATAGTCCACATATTTTCTTCAGCATGCTCCTTAGTATAGGAAGCAATTATGAACTAGTAATTGAATCTGGAGACGAGTTATTTTACTCGACGTCAGCCTGAATGTCGGCGTTCGTATGGACGTTCGTCACGTCGTCAAGATCATCGAGGGCATCGAGCACTTTCAGTACCTTTGCAGCTGTCTCTTGGTCGGTGATAGGCACCTGGGCACTAGCAACGTATTGCAATTCCGCACCTGTCACAGACAAGCCTGCTTCAACGATGGCCGTACGAACCTTCGCGAGATCTTTCTGGTCAGTGTAGACGACGATTTCTTCGTCTTCTTCAACGGCGTCTTCCGCGCCGGCATCAAGTATGGTTAGTAAGGCTTCTTCACCGGTCACTGCAACAGTAATGACCCCTTTTCGGATAAACTGGAACATCACGCTTCCCGCATCGGCGATACGGCCACCGTTCTTCGTCAGCGCGTTCCGTACTTCAGGGAAGGTACGGTTCTTGTTGTCCGTCGCGGTTTCGATGATAATACCGACGCCACCAGGCCCCATACCTTCATAGGTCACTTCTTCAAGGACGGCTGCGTTCTTGTCGGTGACACGGTCAATCGCGCGCTGGATGTTCGCTGTCGGCATATTTGCCTGCTTCGCTTTTTCGATTGCAAGCGCAAGCGCTGAGTTCATGGCTGGGTCGGCACCCGCACGGGCGGCAATAGCAATCTGGTTACCGATCTTTGTAAAGACCGCGCCACGCTTCGCGTCTTTCGCGCCTTTTTCTCGTTTGATAGTTGACCACTTGCTGTGTCCAGACATAAAGAATACTCCAAAGTATTAGCTAGTATTTGAGTAATTACCTTTATTATACCAGATTCGTCTCTGTTAAGCGAGGGGTCTACAGATACCGCGTACTGCCAAACGGTATCTTGGTTTTTACATAGATACCCGTATTCAACGTGTCCGCCGAATGTATGGTCCGCTCACCATAGCGCTTGTTGATCTCGTCTACCGCCTCCATCGCCTGTCGTTCCTGTATGATTTCATCGGCGAACAAGCTCAGTTGTGATGTTTCCATACCCGAAAGCTCATAGCAATGAATTCCTATCTCCTTAAGCTCACCAGGCGCACAATCAAACAGACGCATCGCTTGCCCGTAAATCGCTTTGTCGGAAAAGAAGGGGAGCGGGGATAGGGCGGACGCATGCCAATATTCACGGTCCATCGTTTTCCCATATACATACACTCCCCTTGCCGCCATCCCCTGCGACCGCAGGCGACTTCCCACGGACTCACAAAGATGATGGAGCCGCTGCAATACTTCGGTGCGCGTCAAATCAAAGCGCTCCAGGACATACTGGCGCCCTACCCGGCCGATTGTCGTTTCGACGTCATCGACCTCAAAGCCACGCAACCGCTTGTACCACCACTCCCCGACGACGCTTTTGAAAACGATCTTATGGAGCGTCGTCACGTCACTATCAAGGAACTCAAGCGGCGTATAAATACCGACACTATTCAGTCGGCGTTCGTTACGACTGGCAATACCCGTAAGTTCGGTCAGCTTCAACCCCCCTAATACCTCCCTGATGTTTTGAGGAGTAATCACATCAAGCCCGTCCGGCTTATGAAGCCCGGCGGCAGTTTTTGCCAGGAAGCGGTTTGTCGCGATCCCTACATTACAGCGCATCCAGACGCCGATTTCGTCCTTCAGGCGCTGTTTAATTTCATACCCAATCTCAACAAGGTCACGACCCGCGATAGCGTGGCTGGTATCGTGGAAATCAATCACCCCTTCATCAATGCTTTTCATTGTCACATGAGCTGAGTAATCGCGCATGATATCTAATAACCGATGGTAGACATAACGGTATTTTGCCGGGTCGCTTTCTAGAGCGATGATATCCGGGCATAGCTCGCGGGCTTCACGAAGCTTCATCCCCACTTTGACACCCTTAGCTTTTGCCTCATAACTCGCCGTGACGATCGCTGTTCTATCGGTGCGTCGGTTCACAATCGCAACCGGCTTTCCCCGTAACATCGGGCGGGCTTGTTGCTCGACGGTCGCAAAACAACTGTTCAAGTCGATATGCATGATCAGCGGGCGCTCTTGATTGAATTCATGCATCGCAGGGATGCCAGGATTATTCGCCATAGTGGTCCGCCTCCATGGTAAGCCGCCAAATCAAGCGCTCGCTATCAAATTCCAGCCGGTAATCCGTCCCGCCGTCCGTCACATCGAATACATGGACGGTTTTCGTACCGCGGGGTGCCGGGTGCCGCAAGCCAAGCTCCTGGACCGCTATTTCCTGGCCATTCGACCGCTTGAAGCGTACCGGCATGCACGGGTGATGACCCGCCTTGAATACCGCTACCACCTGTACCTGTTCGTTTAAAAAGAGTTCGTCATTCATAGTAAAATTTCCTCGTTAGTAGTTCGAGAAACGTTACAGATTGTTCGCCCGTTATTTCCAGCCCGTTTCTAGCTATCGGAAACGCCGAAGACGATGAATGACCTATGCGCAGGGGACGCTTTGTCGACTAGGGCCAGTGTGTACTGCGTGGTTACTTTCATTATATAATATATGGAAGGAGGATACCATGGCAGACGATTTAGTACACATCCGACGACAAATTCAAGACGACGAAATTAAAGCGCAGGCGGCGCGGCAGCAAGCGGACCGCAATCGCAGCATGGCCCAGCAGCAAAGCAGCGCCGGTAACTCTGGGCGTGCCGATTTATACAATCAAGAAGCGCAGCGATACGAACAAGAAGAAACCCAACGGCGCGATGAAGCGGCTGACCTGCAGAATAAGCAGCAGGATCTTCAGCAAAAAGAAACTGAACTCATCCAAAAGCGTGAACAACTCGTCAACGACCATAATGCCCAACTACGACAGGTTGACGACGAGCTCGCCCGCGTTCGTGGCGCCGGTTTTTAAACTAGCCAAAAAGGGTAAAATTTGGTAGAATCGTCTCTGTACCCGCGAAAGGTGCACGCATGGCAGCGTAGCTCAGTTGGTTAGAGCGCGAGACTCATAAGCTCGAGGTCACAGGTTCAATCCCTGTCGCTGCTACCACGAATGAAATTTAAAAGTCGCCCTTACGGCGACTTTTTCGTTTCCATCACTTCCTACCCCAACCTCGGCCCCTGCAACAACCCCACCAACCCATAGTGGATTGCCTGCTGGTACTGCGCGTCCTCTAACGCATGGTGGGTAAAGTCACCCTCCGGCAACACTTCTGCGGGTAACCTTCCCTTACCTGTCTGTTTCCAAGAATAATTATCGCGGCGCAATCCCATCGCCAAGCTTTTCACACAGTAACCGGCATGCCCAAACGGACTATCGATTCCGGCGCGCACGAATTCCAGATTGACCATCGGGAAGTCATAGCTTGCGTTAAATCCTACCAATGCTATGGAGCCTACTTTTTCATGCACTGCTCGTCGCTCTTTTGCCCACTTGGCAAAATCCGCCATTGCTTCGGCTGGTGTGGCACCTTCCCGAAGTAGTCGGTCGTGCTCCATGCCGTGGGTATCGTTGAATTCGCGGTAATCGGCCAGGAATCCGTGTTCATCAACTGGCTTCAATTCCCGGTAAAAGCTTTCACCCCATGGGTCTACAGCGCCGATACTTAACAATGACCCTTGCCCGGCAACGCCGTCCGCCTCGATATCGATGTCAATAAATAGTTCTGGTGCTGATTGCACCACTTCCCGCCCTCGTTCTATGAAATAGTTCATACTGCGCTCCTTTCACCCTCAGTCTGTCAAAAAGAGGCAAGCGAGTCAGTCAAAACTTTTTTACTCGGTATCGAAAATGAATGTTTCGCCGGCAAACGACTTGCCATCCGTATACCATTGCAATACGGTTCCAATAGTAGGGTCATAGGCGCCACTTACCGCTTCTTCAAAAGGTACCCATAGCAATTCGTAGTGTTCTTCAGCAGGAAATACCACTGCTTCATCAAGTGCTACTTCGAATAACGGCGCAATGATGTGGTGTATATATCCATCTGGCTGTGTGTGAATAGTTTCATGTACTCCCAGCTGCACCAATTCCGCCTGCTGGCCTATAAGTTTTTCAAGCACTTCCCCGCCAGATGCGATGAATGATTTCCCATACCGATGAAACCCACTCGGTAACAAATACTCGTTGATATGCTCCGCGGCAGCACTTCGGCGACGTGATAGCACGACCTTCGTTTTATCATCGTTGAAGATCAGGAACTTCACGAGAGGCCTCGGTGTCAGGCGTGGCTTCAGCTTAGTCGGTGAAACGAAGTTCGCCCATCTGGCTCCGCTAGCAGTCAACCGGAATCCGTCCGGGCTTCGCTCGACGACACCCCTGCTCTCCAGCTTGTTCATGTGATACATAAAAAGGCTGTTCTGGACATCGGCCGGTTTCAGCTCGTTGAACGGCACCGCGGTTGTCGCCGAAAAAAGCTGCACGACAATAGCGGCTTGTATGTGGTGATCTATCGGGGAAATCTCAAGCGGCGGTTGTTTTGTCATAGTACGTATAGTATTTCATATTTCGTTATTGACGTAAAAGAAGCCCCTTTCGAGGCTTCCTTCTTAATGGGCAAGCTTTAATAGTTCGTTTCTTTTTGCAGTTCCTTCTTAGCAGGTTGTGGCTGCGAGAAGATCACGACTGCAATCACCGCAATACCGACGACGACGTGTGGCAGCCATACGTTCGGCATGCTCGGGTCGTAGAAAGCGAAGATGAATGGTGATAGCGCCAAGAATACCGATGCAAGGATGTCAAACACCAAGTGGTATGGCATGCTTAGGACCTTAAATACACCCCATTCATAGCTGGTAAAGAGGCTATACAGGAACAGTCCTACACCTAGCACCATCGGAATAATCACGGCAGCTCCGCCGACGCTCATAAATCCGAAGATCATTGGTGCGAAAAACAGCGCGATCGCGACGATATAGTCTAATGCTCCGTGTACTTTTGTTGGAATAAATCGATAACTCATGGTATCTCCTTCGTTAGTTATAGGGCTATTCTAAGGAGGAATTCAATCTAAGTATGTAAGCTATCTTACAAAAAGGTGTTACAATCGAAGGTATTGTGAATAGCGTGGACTATATAAAGCAGTTTCCTTTGAAGGAATTCACTCGTGGCAAAGTACTTGCCCAGAAAGGCGATACTATCGACGCCTTGCTCGCCGTGCGCACCGGATACGTAAAAGTCACCTCTATCAGCAACGACGGTAGCGAGCGCCTTGTGTGGATTGCTGGGCGTTACGACTTCGTCCCTACGGAACAGTTGTTCTCGCGAGCGCCGGAGGCTCGGTTTTTCTACACCGCCTTAACGGACGGCAGTTATTATGAAATCGATAAAAGCGCCTTCTTAAAGACGCTCAATGAGGAGCCCACTCTTATGAAAGAGGTCGCGCGGGGTATGTCGGATCACTATGACGACTTCCTCTACCGGGTCGACGCCGTCGATACCGCAACCGTGAAAGAACGGTTACTTCGCACACTCTGCTATCTCGCAGAAAGGGTAAGCCCTAACCAGAGTGTGGATGTCATGAGATTCGGACTACGCCTCACCCATGGCGAGCTGGCGTCTATGATCGGCTCAACCCGAGAAACGACTTCCGTCATGCTTAATGAATCACGTAAAGAAGGGTTGATTGAGTATAGTCGGAAGCACTTTATCGTGCATGTGCAGGCTATACAGGGGGTATTGGAAACTACTACAATCCGATAACGGATTCACGTCGAGAGATAAAATCTCGTAGTTCCTCGTTCGTTCGAGGACGGTCCCAAGTAGCGATTTCCAATACTTCACTGATTGTTACGGGTTCGACGGTGCCTTGTGTGGTAGATTCCATGGCGTTTTTCGTTTGCTTTCTTTTTGTTTTTATTGGTTTATGTATTTATACTAGCATAAGCTTGATAAAATGTCAATAGTCTTGCAACAAATACATTTTTAGAACCTACTCTGTAGGGTCTATTCTCCCTTTGACGCCCCGGTTGTGCTTATGGTATAACAATGATAGAGGAACATACAAAAACAGAAATCATGGACATCCCCTCTTCTCTCGCCGTTGTCGCCCTTGCGGCCTTGATCCACGCCAGCTTCCAACTGAGCGTGAGCGTCTTGACGTTACTCTCAAGCCACACTATCGGCGCTAAGAAGTCACGGGCAAAATTGCTCCGCTTAACAAGCAGTTTCGTTATTGGTGCGGCGAGTATGTCACTCCTGCTTATAGTGCTGACGGCTTTCGTACTGCTTCACCTTTTCGGCAGCCAAGTCTCATTACACGTATGGGCCATCGGGTGCAGCATCATGCTCGGGATTGGTATCGCTGTCTGGCTGTTCTACTACCGTCGAAAGCGTGACGGAACCGAGTTATGGATCCCCCGTTCATTCGCGAAGCACCTGACAGGCCGCACCAAAGCGACCAGCGCCAGCGTCGAAGCGTACAGTCTGGGATTAACGAGTGTGATTGCAGAAATCATCTTTATCGTTCCATCGCTCGTCGTCGCCGCACTCGTGTTGATTGAATTGCCCTCGGAATGGCAGCTCATTGGGGTGGCCCTATACACGGTCGTCTCTAGCCTAGGACTCGGGTTGGTATGGGTACTCGTAGGAAGCGGCCATTCGCTCAGCAAGGTGCAGAAATGGCGTGAAGACAATAAACGTTTTCTGCAATTCAGCGCTGGGAGCGCCTTGGTAATCCTAGGATTCTTCGTTTACGTTACCAAGGTACTTGCTGGTACCATGGGGGTCGTGTAGCGAAATGACTGAGGGTGGGCCAGTGACGCATGTCGTGAAAAACGGCCGGCACAATCGACCGGAATTATTCAGCCGGGAAAAACTCCATAAAAGTATCGTCGCCGCCTGCCTAAGCTCTGGTGCTCCTGCCGGAAACGCCGAAAGTACCGCCCGTAGGGTCAGCGATGAAGTCCTCGTTTGGCTGGAGAGTCGCCCGGAAGTAACCAGTAATGACCTCCGACGCGTCGCTGCAAAAGCGCTTCGCACCTACCACCCCGACGCAAGCTATTTATACGAACATCACCGCTCAATAATGTAAGGAGACCACCATGCCAAAACACAGCTTTGACTACGACCTGATAGTAATCGGCAGCGGTGCCGCCGGAAGTGCCGCTGCAACGATTGCCGCTCGAGCCGGAAAGAAAGTCGCTATCATCGAAGAAGACACGTTCGGGGGCGACTCACCTAACTGGGGCAACATTCCGACTAAAGCACTCCTCCACGCCGCCCGTGTTTATGACGAGGCACGACACGGAAGCCGCTTCGGGCTCCGGACAGCAACACTTGGATATAACTACCCTTCTATCCGCACCTGGAAAGAACTTGCCGTCAAAAGGACTGGTGCCGCGAACAACCGACGCTTCTATGAAAATAATGGGGTCAGCGCGTTCCACGGTAAGGCCCACTTCCTTACCCCTCACGAAATTACTGTTAATCGCCGACATCTTTCGGCTGTATATTTCCTCGTCGCGACCGGCTCTTCATGGATTGCACCGAACATTCAAGGCCTGAGCGATGTCACGTATTTCACCCCGCGAACGATCCTTGAAACGATGCGGCCACCAAAAAGCCTACTTATCATCGGCGGCGGCCAATACGGCGTTGAGATCGCGCAATTGATGGCCACCTTTGGAACCAAGGTATATATTGCCGAACAAGCAGGGCGTCTTCTCCCCCACCAGGATGCCGAAGTCGGTGAGACGATTGAGCGCGTCTTAACGGAACAAAAAGGCGTTACCGTACTGACCCATAGCCGCGTACTATCTGTTGCTAAAGATGGCCTCGGCAAGAAAATACTCGTTTCCCGCGGAGGAACCGAGAAATTTATTCGTACTGATGAGATCCTTGTTGCCGCCGGGCGCCAACCGAATGTCGACCTTGGGCTAGAGAATGCATCTGTCACCTACACCGCCAAAGGAATCGAAGTAAACGACTGGCTTCAGACAAGCACAAAACACATCTATGCCGCCGGTGATGTATTAGGACGGGATAACCACACCCACTCAGCACTCCTTGAAAGCAAGGTTGTCGCACATAATATTCTTGAGCGCACGAATATCAGCCCGGACTATACCGCAACCCCGGGTGTCATTTTTACCACTCCTGAAATAGCGACGGTCGGACTAACCGAAGACGACTGTCGACGCCGCGATATCTCGATCAATAAGGCGCTCGTACCGCTCTCTATTATTGCCCGGAGCAATACAGCCGATTTCCGTGACGGGTTCGTCAAGCTAATCAGCGACAAGAAGGGTGTCATTATCGGGGGCACTATCGTCGCACCCCACGCCGGTGAACTGATCCATGAGATAGGTCTGGCCGTGAAGTATTCACTCACTGCGGCACAACTGGCCGACACGCCACACGCTTTCCTGTCCTGGGCCGAAGCTATCCGCGTCGCCGCACAGAAACTCGCAGGATAACCCCCTTACCGAGCGTAACCGTAAATGGTATAGTGAAAGTAATGAATAAGGGTGGGGTGCTACTTTCGATTAACGCCGGATCTTCAAGCTTGAAGGTAGCCGTTTTTGACGCCACACAGCTTGAATCACCTATATCGTCTGTTTCTATAGAAGGTATCGGTACCGACACTGCTGCAATACTTCCAGACGGGAACGAGGAGGCAGCCCGCCACCTTCCTATTGCAACGGCGCGCGAGGCAGTAGAAGTAGTCAAGCAATGGCTTAGTAACGACATAGCGATAGCTTCAGACACTGTACTGGCAATCGGCTACCGCGTCGTGCACGGCGGAGAACGATTCACTGAAGCGACTCGTATCACCCCGGCAGTCCTTGAATACTTAGATACCCTCACCCCGCTTGCGCCGAACCACATGCCAAGCACCCTGTCGGTCATTGCCGCCTTCCAGGCTGCCTATCCAAGTACGGACCATGTCGCCTGCTTCGATACGAGTTTCTTCAGTGATATACCCGAAGTTGCCAAGACCCTCCCCTTGCCCCAAGAGTACGACATCCGTCGCTTCGGGTTCCATGGGCTTTCCTACAGTTCACTCCTAGAAAGTTTTCGCCAGCATGAAGGGGAAACTGCTGCTTGTGGGCGAGTTATCATGGCGCACCTTGGAAGCGGTGCCAGCGTCAGCGCATTGAAAAACGGGCGGCCAGTTGATATGTCGATGGGCTTCACCCCCGTTTCGGGTATT
>JBIISZ010000015.1:0-17443 GCA_044340745.1 Saccharimonadales bacterium (SeqCode) | reverse complement strand
CGCGGCTAACTACCCCCGGGCACTCAGCAAAGTGCGTCGCAGGGCGCTCGCCGAAGCATCGCTCTTCCCGATGGTGACGGGAGTCGCCTACCTCGGCACCGCCGCCTTCTACACTATGGATGCGGGCCGCCTTCTGGTGCTGGGCAGTCTGATTGTGACGATCCTCCTGCTGCTCGTTTCCCTCACGGCGCTCAGCCTCGAGTGGCGACGGGTCCGGCGGGACATCCTGAACGATCGGGCACTGCCCCGCCCTTCCCGGGTGTCGAACTGAGTACACGGGCCTCGCGGCTTTTACAGCGCGAGGCCCATCTCATTTTTAGAATAAAAAAGACCCGCTTTATTGGCGGGTTCTTTTATAGCTCGTCATTATTTTGAGAAGACTTTTCTTTTGCTTGCTCAGCTTTTTCGCGGTTCGCTTTGATCTGCTTTTCGTCGCGGAAGCTAAACTTGATCGCGGTACCGATGAAGTCGAAGTTCTCGCGGACGACCCGTTCAAGGTGGCGTTTGTAGCTCCAGTGAAGGAACTTCAAGTTACTTCCGTAGATGACGAACCATGGCGGCGAAGTGTCGGTCTGTACCATGTAGCGCAGCTTCGGGAAGGTGTTCTTAAGGCCGGCTGGCGGGTGGGCGGCGACTGTTTTCTGTAATAGATCATTGAGCTTGCGGGTTTTCAGTTCTTGGCTGCGCCGTTCTTGGATTTCAAGGATCAGGTCGAAGAGCTTAGAAATGTTCTGCCCGGTGACTGAGCTGGTAAAGATGAGCGGCGCCCATGGTACAAAATCGAACGTGCTGGAGATACGAGGTGCCAAGGCATCGCGGGTATAGGCGTCCTTATCCATGACGCTGTCCCATTTACTCACGACGACAACAAGGCCCTTCCCTGCTTCGTTGATGATGCCTGCTAGGCGTTGGTCGAGCTGTGTGTTCAGCTCATTGACGTCCATAAGAAGGAAGCAGATGTCGCTTTCTTCGATTGCTTGGAGGGTACGGAGGACGCTGAATTTCTCAATACCGACTTCTTGGCGCCCTTGCTTACGCACACCGGCGGTGTCGAGAAGCTCGATGTACTCGCCCTTATATTTGATTTTCACACGGTTGATATCACGGGTCGTTCCAGCGATGTTCGCGACGAGCGCCTGCTGCTTACCGGCCAACGTGTTGAATAAGTTACTCTTTCCCACATTCGGGCGGCCGATGAGGGAAACGCGGATCGCATCGTGGTCTTGCTCGGTTTTTGCCGGAAGCAGTTCGGTAAGGCGGTCAAGTGTTTCAACGATACCTTGGGTGTGCTCTGCGCTGGTACGGATAATATCTTTGATGCCCAGGCGACGGAACTCATCAATAGGAAGACTGCCAGCGAGGTCGGCTTTGTTGGCAAGTAGGATGACCGGCTTGCGGCTTTTCAAGGCCTTCTTCGCGACGATACGGTCTTCATCACCGACGTATTCGGTGCTGTCGACGACAACAAGAATGACATCAGCTGCGTCGGCCGCTTCGACGATCTGGTCTTGGATGGATGCTTCGAATTCGTCGTTAGGGTCTTTCAATCCGGCGGTATCGACGAGCCAGAACTGGTGGTCGTCGTAGCTGACCTTTCCTAAGACATTGTCGCGGGTCGTTCCTGCTTCACGGGCGACGATCGCCTGTTTTGATTTTACGAAACGATTAAAAAGCGAACTCTTTCCGGCGTTCGCTCGACCAATAATCGCGACTGTGGGCAGTTTTGATGCCATAACAGAGGTAATTGTAGCATAGTTTTTCTGTTTTGGCGAGCATGAGCGCTTTGGCTACTAGCGGTTCGTATCGAGGCTGAACTCGCCCGGCTTCAGTTCGCCAAGGGTATAGGCACCGAAGTGGGTGCGGTGCAGTGTGGTGACAGTATAGCCAAGGGCGCTGAAGGTGCGTCGTATCTGGCGGTTTCGCCCCTCGTGCATGGTGACGCGCCACGAGGTGCGTTCATCATTCAGACGCTCAAGGGTGAGCTGGCTCGCCCCATCTTCTAACTGCACGCCGAAGTCACTGATCATCTGTTGGTGCAGCGGTGCTAAGGGGATATTTAGGGATACTTCGTAGACCTTCGTCTTGTAAAACTTAGGGTGGGTCATCTGGTAGGCGAAGTCACCGTCGTCGGTCAAAAGGAGTACGCCGCTACTATCTTTGTCGAGGCGGCCGACCGGTTTGAGGCGGTGATATTCAGCAGGAAGCAAATCATATAATGTTGGGTACTCCCCTTGCTGCTTGCGGGACGAAACATAGCCTATCGGTTTATTCAGTACTAAATAGCTGTACGCAGCCCGCTCTTCAATGGGGGTGCCTTTGACGGTGATAGTTGCGCCAGGTTCGAAGCGGGCACCAAGAATAGCCGGGGTTCCGTTTATAGCGACAATCCCCTTTTCAATAAGTTCATCGGCAACTCTGCGTGAGATGCCCAAGTGAAAAGCAAGATATTTGTTTAAGCGTTCGCTCACTAAGCTAGTATACCAGCTTACGCGACCGGAGGTTGCCCGGGTGTTTGTGGGGTTGAGGTGTTGCCGTTAAGGGCTTGCTCCATTTGGAGGCCAATATTTGAAGCACCTTCTGTTCCGATAGTCGGGGTCAAGGGTTGGATGACCCGTTCACCAAGCGATGCAGGCGCTGGTGTAGAAAACGGCGCGGTTGGCTGTGGGAGTGATGGCTGCGGTGCCTGTGCGACTGGTTGTGATGCGGGTGCTACAGGGGTAGTGGGTGCTGCTGGTGCAGGTTGAGCGAATTGGCTTGCGACAGGCGGCATGAATTGCTGAGCAGCAGGGGCCGTAGGCGCTACGGGTGCGGGTGCGATGACCGTAGGGGGAACGACAGGTTGTGGCGCTGGCTGAGGAGCGACAGGCGCAGGAGCTGGAGCGATCGGCTGTGGTACTGAAGGTGGGACAGGTGCTGCAACCGGTTGAGGAGACACCCCATCAAGTGCGACCGGGGCTGGTGCCGGCATAGCAGGTTGAGGCTGTGGTGCCACTACAGAAGTTGGTGCGACTGGTTGAGGTTGCGGTGTAACAGGCTCAGTTGGAATGACAAGCTGAGGCTCGGCTGCTGGTGCGGGAGCTGGGGCGATTTGCTGCGGCGCTGGCGTAGGTTCTGGTGCTGGCTGAGGCGCCGGGGCTGCAGGTGCAGCGGGAGCGGGTGCAGATCCAGGAAGGCCGTCACCAAGGACGTCGTGGACGGTCCGGACGACATCTTCGATACCTACCTGTGATTTCACAAGGTAGCGGTCGGCGCCGAGTGATTCGCCACGAGCGCGTTGGTCGTCGCTGGAAAGCGCGGTCATCATGATGACTTTCACATCTTTGGTTTCGCTGGTGCTTCGAAGGATATCGAGCATGTCGAACCCGCTGATTTTTGGCATCATTACGTCACTGACGATAAGGCTCGGGCGCTCTTTGATTGCTAGCGCCAACGCTTCTTCGCCGTCGCCAGCTGAAACGATTTCGTAGCCTTCTGCCATGAGCCGCACCCCATAAATCTCACGGAGGCTCTTGTCGTCTTCAACTAATAGGATCTTCGCCATAATTACCTCTATTCTACCTAAGTGTTTGCAAAATTACCATAGTGCTTATGTTTATTATCTCTGCCCTGCTTGTTCCCGTTGTTGCCGTGCCATTTCTTCGAGTTGGCGGACGCGCTCGGCAATTTGTTCGCGGGTCAAGCTTTCACCCCTTGGGACGGTCGTCGCTGGGCGGACGCCAGGTGCCGCAGGGGTGTCCTGAGCTTGCGGTACGGCTGCCGGAGTACTTTGTACGACAGTAACTGGGATTTGTGTCGGAGCGCTCGGCTGTTGTGGTGCTGTCGGTGTGGCTACGGGTTGAGGAGCCGGTGCTACAGGCGGTTGCGTATATGGCTGCGGTGCCGGGGCTGCTGGTGTCATGGTGGTAGCTATTGGTGGAGTGGCCGCGACTGGTTGCGGAGCTGGCTGAGCGGCAGCCTGCGCTGCTGCTTGAGCGGCTTGGCGGTCTTGCTCGTCTTTCAGGCGGGTTGCTTCCTGTGTATCCACCCGAGGCAGCTCAACGAAGAACGTGCTCCCCTGCCCGAAGACGCTCTCGACCCATAGACGGCCTTGCATCGCTTCCACTAGACGACGGCATAAATACAGGCCAAGCCCAGTGCCACCGATCTGCTGACGATCAATATTCTCTACGCGGTAGAATTTTTGGAACAAGTGCGGCAGATCTTCCGGTGGAATACCAAGCCCCGTATCTTTGATACTGACGGTGACGGTATCGTCGGTTCCCGTAACGTCGATACTGACCTCACCTTTCGGCGTATATTTGATAGCGTTTTCAATGAGGTTATCGAGGACCTCGCGGATGTGGTCGTTATCGAGGTTAACGAAGTAGACGGGCATGATTTTTTTCACGGTGTCTGAACCGGCCGGAACGAAGTTAAGCGACAGGCCTTTATCGGCTGCTTTTTGCTGAAGCCCTTGGGTGATCGTCTGCGTGAATGCGGTGATATCTACCACTCGGGGTAAGTTGCTCATGCGGCCATCTTCGGACTTAGAGACATCGAGCAAGTCCTGGAATAGCCTCCCTAAGTGCTGAGCGGCTTCATGGGCTTTGATGATGTAGTCATGGGCCCGAGTATCGATTGTCGCGGTGTTCGGGTTGAGCGCGAGCCCGAGATAGCCTTCGATGGAAGCGACCGGCGTGCGCATTTCGTGGCTGGCAGTACTGATGAATTCTGCTTGCTCTCGCTCTTCTGCGCGCTCGTTCGTGGTGTCTCGAAAGACTGCGATAGCCCCTGACCCCGGATCGCCGATCGGTGAGACGACGATCGAAAGCGAAATCTTCTTACCAGATTGAGTGACCGCCACAAGTTTATTGCCGCGAGCTTCCTGGTTCGTGTTGAGTACTTGTTGGATGGGGTCTTTGGAGGGATCGAGGTCGGTATTATTTTCGTCAGCAAGTTTAAGAATCGATTTGTAACTCAGCATCAACGCATCTTGCTTACCCCACCCGAGGAGCTCTTGCCCGGCGGGATTGATGAGCTGTATCACCCCCTTGCCGTCCACGGCGATGACCCCGTCACCGATGGCATTAATGACGATTTCAGAGGTGGTTGCTACTTCCGAGAGCTGGCTGGCCAAGTTCTTCACGCTCTTGGCGGCATGTTCGTCACTTTCCGGGGCGTCACGCCAGACGATCAGTCCGGCTGCCAGGGGTAAAATACTACTGAGAAATGTCAGGATACCTGATTCGATGCTTAATTGATTACCGACATACAACCCGGCGACATACCCCCCTGTTAAGGCGAGGATCGGCACCCATCCATAGGCTCCGAAGACCGGTGCGAAGACTGCCGCGATGACCCAGAATACCAGGTAGAATGAATCGATGCCACCGCTTTGTTGCACGACGAAGGCCGTGGTAAGCGCGAACACCAGGTAGACTGAGAGCGACGGAATGAACCCTGATATTTTATGTGCGAAAATCGCCAGGAAAATTGAGGCGACCGCCGTGATGCCGCCCGTAATCGCAGCAAGGAGCGGAACGCTGACGCCTGCTGGAATAGCAAGAGTACTCGTTACTTCTAGGCCATATATTACGGCATACGTCAGGGACATTAAACCGACCGCCACGTACAGGCGGCGGTACCAGCTGGTCGAAAGACGGATCGGTGTCATGAGAGTCGTTAAGGCCCACCCTTTTATTGCTTATGATTAGTATGAATGAATCGAGGTGAGAATACAACTCTCTTACAGTAGATGGAGGGCGACGATCGTGATGGTAACGACAGCACCACTGACATAATTGAGCCAAAGGAATTGTTTCCAGCCACGGTTGGCACGGCCCGAGGTCGCATCGGTACTATGAAGGTAGGGTGTGACGAGCGCTACATACGCTAGGCCGGCAAGCGCGACTGCGCTATATTGCCACCCTTGGCTGATGACGAGCACACTCGCTGCTAGGTAGAGCACCCAAGTAAGTCTGACAGTCGTGCGGGCGCCGAACGTGGTAGCGATAGAATGGATACCTGCCTTTCGGTCCGGTTTGATATCTTGTACTGCCCCGAAGGCGTGGGACGCAACACCCCAAAGGAAAAATGCCACCACGAACGGTATGGCGGCGACAAGCGCGTCAGTGAGGGCCAAGGCGAATAATAGCGGCCCGACGAAATGCAGACTGCTCGTGATGGAGTCGACGACCGGCTTCTCTTTGAACCGAAGGTCTTTGAGCGAGTACGCGACGACCATAGCAACGACGAATACAAGGACTGCCCGGGCTTCCCAGCTACTAACGATAAGTAAGTACAGCAGGAAGGGTGTGTTCGTCAGGACGCTTGCACGGAGGATTGTCGGGTGGAACGCACGCTCTTCGCGCATACCCTCGACCCCGCCCTTGCGCGGGTTCTTGATGTCGGATTCGTAATCGTATACGTCGTTGACACCATACATCAGCAAGTTATATGGGCCAAGGAAGTATAATGTACCGATGATCAGTGTAGCGATATCCACCCCGCTTGCGCCTGCAGCCAGTAGATACCCGACCGCAAACGGATACGCCGTATTCGGCCATGAAATCGGTCGCGAGATCCAAAACAGTTTCTTACATGTTTGCAGAAAAGTCATTACTTTTTCTCTTTCCTAGGGCCGAACTGCTGCCAAAAAACCGGAACGAGAATAACCGCCAAGACCGCGTAGAAGAAATCTTCAATCGGTGCGTTGCCGATATATATCCCCAGTATTTTGCTTGTGTCGTACCCGACGATTCCTGCCCAGACAATAAGGCTATCGAAGACAGCAGTCAGTACGAGGAGCGCACCGAGCGTAATCCACCAGGTTTTGGACGGCTTCTTGTAGTTCTGTACGAACAAGAAGATGATACAGGCGATGAAAACGATATTAAGAATCAGATACGTGAACGCCATAGGGCTACTCCTCTATATATCAGCAACGTACAGTATGCCAGCAGGAACAGGAAGAACAGTTCTTCCAGCGGGAACTCGGGCGCCAGGGTGAATGGCAAGCTGTACGGGCTATCGCCGTGGAAGAAGATACCGAAACTGATGCCGAAAAAGTCCCAGATAGCGAAGATGACGATTGTCGCCAGAATTGTCAACCAGGTCCGCTTGGCGTCAAACCAAAAACCGAGCTTATAGCGCCAGTCCAGTACGGCCAAGCCGGCAATCGAGAAACACAACAGCCCTAAGTATAGCCAACTCATCGAAGGCCCTCTGTAATGCGTTTATGCACCAGCTCGGCACTGATAAGACACATAGGCACCCCGACGCCAGGTACTGTCCCTGCCCCGACATAATACAAGTTACGTACGCGTTTGCTTTTGTTCGGGGTGCGGAAGAATGCGCTTTGGGTCAGGAGGTGTGACGGGCCAAGCATCGACCCTTGCCATGCATTATATTCATGCTGGAAGTCGTTCGGCCCGAACAGTTTGCGTGTCACGATGCGCGACGCTATGTCGACGCCGGTCATCGCTTGTATCTGCCGTAGATATCGATCGGCAAGTTTTTCAAGCGTGTCCGGGCTGAGCTTTTTCCCAGCAGGCAGCGGCACTAAGACAAAAAGGTTCTCGTGGCCTTCCGGCGCAGTCGTATCGGAAGCGCTGGTTTTCGATATGTATAGCGAAGCAGGGTCCGGGGCAGTCTTACGGGTATAGATGTCGGCGAAGTTCTTCTGCCAATCATCGACGAACAGTAAGGTGTGGTGTTCGAATTCGGGCACCCTCCCTTTTACGCCGAGGAACATAAGGAGTGCGCTCGGACTGGCTTCTTTTTTATTCCAATATCGTGCCGGGTATGAGCGGTCGGAGGTGGAAAGGAGTTTGGTCTCGGTATGGTGCAGGTCGGCATTGGAAATGACCAGGTCGGCCTCTATCGGCGTGCCATCCTGGAGGGTGATTCCTTCTGCTACCCCTTCCCTGGTCTTGATCCGTTTTACGGGCGCATCCGAGTGGTAATGGACGCCTTTTTCAGTTCCGATACGCACCAGTGATTCAACGATCTGATGCATCGTCCCTATCGGATAGTAGACGCCTTCCTTGAAGTCGAGGGCACTCATCAGGCTATACAGCGCAGGTGCTTTGTACGGTGATGTTCCAAGGAATACGGCCGGGTATTCAAGGATTTGTTGCAGCTTCTGATGCTTAACGAAACGGCTGACGTATTTGTGAAGCGGCGTAAAGGCGACGTCGAGCATACGACCGGCTTTCCTTGCGATAGCAGCGTTGATAAGATCGTTCGGTTTCGTGAAATTACTGTATAAGAAATGTTCGAGTGCGATCGTATAGAGCTCATCGCTTTTCGCAACGTAGCGCTCAAGTGCGGCGCCAGCGCCAGCTTCGATAGCTTCGAAATTCGGTGCGTCTTTCTTTAGATTTCCCGTGATCGTTATACTTTCACCATCTTCATAAAATACTTTGTATGCCGGTGAAAGCTTTTTTAGGTTCAGCTGTTTTTTTGTAGACGTACCGACTAATTGGAAGTAGCGTTCGAACACCTCGGGCATAAGGTACCATGAGGGTCCGGTATCGAATGTGAAACCGTCTTGCTTGAATTGCCCTGCCCTGCCACCTAGGGTGTCGGCCTGTTCGTATATATGCACTTCGTGGCCGTCTTGAGCGAGCAGATTCGCCGTCGCCAACCCTCCTATGCCGGCACCAATGATCACGACTTTCATGCGAGTCCCTTCAGTTTCGCTCGCATAAACAAGCGAGCTTTTTTAACTGCCGGTACGCGGATGCGGGTCGTCTTCAATACCTCGGCGGGTGTTCGCTCAAGTTGCTGCAGTAGAGCTTCATACCAAAGGTAGCTCAGCATCACGGCGCCGCGGGCAGCGTCAGGTAGCTGAGGGATACTTTTCTTCGCTGTGTGGAATTCTTTTTTAATGTCTTTGACTATTTTTTGCTTATCCCGTTCGTTGAACGTTTCGAAGGATACGCCCGGGAAATACATCCGGCCGCGTTCGGCGTGATCGGCCGCGATATCCCTCAGGAAATTGACTTTCTGATATGCGGACCCAAGCGCACGTGCGCCGGGCGTAAGCTTTTCGTACGCCTGCGTATCGGGGCCGCAGAACACCTTCAGGCACATAAGCCCGATCACTTCCGCTGAGCCATAGATGTATGTTTCGTACAGATTTTGGGTGTAGGTTCGGTCCGTTATATCCATCCGCATACTTTTGAAAAACGGTGCGATCATACTTTTACCTATGTCGAACTTCTTCGCGGTAGTGGCGAATGCATGCACGATCGGGTTCGCACTGAACCCGCTTCGGATAGCGGCGTAGACTTCTTTTTCAAGTGCATCAAGCTGATCGCCTGCATCGTTCCCTTGATAGGTGTCGACGATTTCGTCAGCGATCCGCACAAGCCCATATATCGCGTAGATATGGGGCTGAACTTGTGTGTCGAGTCGAGCAGTACTTTTGCCGAAAGAGGTCGAGTATCGCTGTGTGAGGGTCTTGGCGAGCTCGTAGCTCGTCGAGTCATACAATTCCATTATGCTTCCCTGCTAAGGCACTTTTCAATCAGCCGGTGGAGTTGTTCTCGACTCTCATCTGAGATAGAGAGTGCTGCGACGGTAGACTTAGCAGCAAGGTGGTGGCGCTCGATTTCCTTTTCGACCGCCGCCTTGGCACCGGAGGCGATAATCGCCTGCTTGCAGTTTGAGACGGCTTCGTCGGACGCTTCTGGCCGGTGGAACGCCGCGTCGAATTGTTGCCGCTGCGGGTCCGTTGCCAAGGTTTCGAACTGTTCAATAAGATACGTGCGCTTCCCTTCCTTGATGTCGGTCGTCGTGCTCTTGCCCGTCAACGCTTCATCGCCAAACATACCTAGGAGGTCGTCACGCAGCTGATAGCCGATACCGAGATGTAAGGCAAGCTCTGTCAGCGTGGTCAGTTCCCGCTCTGGCGCGCCCGCAAGGACGGCACCCATCGTCAACGGACTGACGAACGAGTAGCTGGCCGTTTTATATTGGGCGATGATTTCTGCCGTAATACTTCCTGCCGGAAGGAACGCGACTTCCGTATCAAGCAATTCGCCGCCGATCACTTCAAAGACCGCAGTCGATAAGATAATGCTCGCCTTTTCGACGATTGGTGCGGGCTTTTTTGTCGAATGGATTAAGCGATACGCATCAGAAAGTAGCGCGTCGCCGGCAAGTACGGCTGCGCTCGTCGCCATATGTTCCCTCTCGGAAGCAGCTTCAAGGTACGGCGCGTAATGCTGTCGGTATTGGCCGCTAATGTTAGCGATGCCGTAGCGGGTCGTGTCACGATCGATGATATCATCATGAATTAGCATTGCCTGGTGAAGCAGTTCCTGGGCGAGCACGGCGGGAAGGATGTCCTGCACCTCCCCTTCCGGTTGGTAGGCTTGGTATGCCAGCAGTACCATGTACGGGCGAAAACGCTTTCCGCCAGCCATAACAAGCGCTTCGATAGAGCGCCATAGCTGCGTGTAGGAAGCGCCGAGCGGAACACTGTCGGTCAGTCGCTGCGCAAAATATACGGCGAGCTGTTCGTCGACATACTGCTTCGCAAGAACGGGGGTAATCATTTTGATAAGTGCCGGCATGGTATGTCTTACTATACCAGACGGATGGCGCAAATCGGTGTCCCTTGCGATGCCAGGGGTAACTCATTAAAATGGAGAGATGTCTCAGCGTAAAAAGGTGTTTTCTGATGTATTCATGGCGGTCCTGTGCCTTATTGCTGCCCTGCTTGTAGGTGTCGGGTACTATGTGTACGGCCTTGTGCGAGAAGACCGCTATCAGAAACTTACTATCATCGCTGCCGTCGGTGATAGTAATACGTTCGGCGCCGGTGTCGCACCTGAAGAGCGAACGGTCTATTCATATCCTGCGCAACTACAAAGTATGCTTGGTATGAACTATAGCGTACATAATTTCGGTGTGAACGGCGCGACCGTATTATCGGGAACGCCTGCCCCTTATGCGCAACAGAAGGCGTACATCGAATCGAAAAACGTCGCAGCTGATATCGTGTTGATTATGCTTGGCACGAACGACGTGCATGCGCGGAACTGGGGCGAAAGCTCATACGAGCGCCAGATGAGCGCATTGGTGACCGTCTATAAGAATCTCCCGAGCAACCCGAAAGTGTATGTATTGACGCCGCCGACTCTGTATACGGAAAAAGATTCACTACTCGTGAACGAGGCGATTCCGGTTTTGAAAAAGATCTCGGCAGCTATGGATGTGCCCCTGATAGATATTCATAGTGCTACGGAAAATCGTGCCAGTGTGTTTCCAGATAAGATTCACCCGACTGCAGCCGGATATGGCCTGATTGCCGAAGCGGTATACGAAAAGTTGCGAGTGAACCGACAGCCTATCTACAGCTGACGCATGGCTTGTACGCATGCTACTATTACAGGTATATGAAGCGTACGAATAGCAAAAGAATGCTCGGATTTTTTACCCAACTGCCCAGGCGACGCTATATAGAAGCCGTAGCGGCTGTATTTGCGGTCGTTGTGGTAGGTATTTTGGCTGCCTTCATTTCGCCCTACAGCCCGCAACGTGAAGCCTCGTTCTTTGAAAGCGACCGCGCGGAGCAATCAAGCGTGTATCGTGCGACGGTCGAAACGGTCAACGAGGATACGGTGACTGTTCGTTTAGGTGACGGCCCAACAAAAGGAAGTGTCGTTGCCGTTCCGTACACACAACTTGAAGCTGACACCTCTCAACTCCGCCCTGGGAATGCAATTCTTTTGAGCAGTTCAGTATCCTCGGACACCTTATACGTGCTTGACCGCTTTCGGATACCAGCGCTATTGATACTTGCCGCGTTGTTCGGTGTCATCGTACTTCTCGTGGGAAGGCGCAAAGGTTTGCGTAGCCTAGTCGGCCTCACCGCTAGTATCCTTGTCGTATTGTTCTTCTTGGTTCCAATGGTCATCAATGGTGCGAATGCGTTTGCCGTAAGTATAGTCTCGGCACTGCTGATAGCGGGGCTAACGACGGTCGTGTCACAAGGCTTTACTCGTAAAGCAGTCGTACTATTCGGGTGCATGGCAGCCATACTACTCCTTGTCGCATGTGCCGCTGGCTTTGCTGTGTATTTCATAGGTCTCACAGGACGATTAGATGAAGTCAGCTATTATCTTTCGTCTGCGAATGCGGCGATTAACCTAGGCGATCTTGTTTCTGGGGGTATAATTATCGCTGCCCTGGGCGCGTTAGACGATATCGTAACGACTCAGGTGGCGACCGTGGAAGAACTGAGAAAATCAGCCGATAAAGCGTCGAACCGCGTCGTGTTCGCTCGTGCCTCTCGGGTGGGCGCTGAGCATATCGCGTCGCTCGTGAACACGTTGGCGCTCGTGTATGTCGGGGCCGCTTTGCCGGTAATTGTCGGAAGTGCCATGAGTAGCGAAAGCGCGTTGCTCCTGTTTAATAGTGAATTCGCGGCGACGGAAATTACCCGTACGTTGATTATCAGTGCCGGCTTGGTGCTTGCAGTACCCTTAAGTACCCTATTAGCTGTGAGGTATATCACAGCACGATCTTAGCTCAAGGCGCATACTGGAGTGGTAACGGTATGTGCGAAGGAGGCAAAATGAATAAATTCGGTCCTAAAGCTCAAGAAAAAGTTGAGAAAGCGATGCATGAGATGAAGAAAGGGGCACTGAAATCCGGCAAAAGCGGAAAGAAAGTTACCAGTAAGAAACAAGCGGTCGCTATCGGCCTTTCGCAGGCTCGTAAGTCGGGTGCGAAGGTGCCGAAGGAGAGTTAGTGAGCTGGCGGAGCGCAGTAATGAAAAAGACCTCCTATATGGAGGTCTTTTTTCGTGTTCATAATTTTGGTGATCCCGCGGAGAATCGAACTCCGATTGCCAGGATGAGAACCTGGTGTCCTAACCGTTAGACGACGAGACCATATGGTTGTACCGACCAATTCTACCAAACCCCTTACGGATTGTCCAGCTAGACGAGGTTGGAGAAGACGGTGAAGCCGATGAATGCCGCGACGAGGATGCTTATGATAGTGAGCTTCATACCGACCCGTAGTTTATCCGTTACCCAAATGGTCAGCAGGAGAAACGAAGCGATGACGCTGATGATGAACACGTTCAAGCTTGCGACCGCCAAGCTGAGGAACGGGATACTTTCATACGTAGGGTTGATTAAGGCGAAGCTACTTTGCAATGTTAACGCCAGCAAACTGTATGTTACGAGCAGAAACGGCCAAGCTGCGAGCGCATGGTTGTAAAAAATGCGTACGACCGAGCGTACGACCCGGATGGTAAAGAAGACCCATGCGATGAATACGACTATCAAGGGGAGGATGAGAAAAGCGGTGTTTTCATCGGTGATGAACATGAACGCGGCATTGGCGATGAACGTACCGACAACGAGTGGCAAAGGAACCATTAGCCCAATTTTCAAGAACTCAGGGCGAATACTGGTGATGATCGCTTTTTGCTCAGCCTGTCTTTTTGCTTCGCGCTGCTCACTCGTCATGATTTCGCCGCTCCACTGAGCTTTCGGCTTCGGATAAAGGGTGGTCAGTTCGCTATGATCTTCTAACTGGCTAATGCCGCCAAGCTCGAAATCGTCCGGTGCTTCGATTCCCTGCTCGTGATTTTTTTGGTCAGCCATTGAGCTGCTCGATGACTGACAGGAGCTTGTTCGGAGTAATGTCAGCCTTGATAAGGTAGGCATCGGCTCGTGATTCCATGGCAGTCCGTGACTCTTCGTCTTGTTCAAAGTTCGTCAGAACGATTACCTTGCTGTGTGGAATTAGATCTTCGCTCCCTCGTAGCGCTTCAAGGATTTCCGTGCCACGACGTTCGGGAAGCATGACATCAAGCAGCAGCAGGTCATACTGTTTATTGCGGGCGGCAATCAGGCCGTCGTTGCCATCGATCATCCAGTCGACGTCAAAGCCCGCTTTCTTCAAGCTGCGGACGTACATTTCTCCGATGAATCGGTCGTCTTCGACAATAAGAATGGTTTTAATCGCCATGGCTATCCCCTGTACATGTTATGGTTTTTGATCCAGCCGCCATTATTCTCGGTGATCAATGCTTGGTTATCATTATTACTCGATTGCAAGCGGTCTGCAACCATCTTGTAGGTTGGCAGTGACACGATGAAAGTCGAACCGCGACCATCTTCGCTCCGGACGCTGATAGAGCCACCGTGCGATTCGACGATTGCCTTGCTGATGTAAAGACCGATACCCGTACCCGCGACTGTTTCGCGTGAGCGGTGTGAGCGGTAAAACTTCTGGAATAGATTACTGACGACGCTTCCAGGCATACCGATACCATGGTCTTCGACGCTGATTTCTACCATGTCGCCCTTCGAGGCGGCGCTGACGTTGATGGCTCCCCCTTCATTGCTGTATTTGATTGCATTGTCTATCAAGTTACTGAAGACTTCACCGAGGCTGGCCGTATCGGCGGCGATCGTCGGTAGGCCGTCCGGGATGGCAACGCTGAGCAGGCGGTTCTGAGAACTTGCACGAAGCTCCATGTCATCTTTGATCGTATCGTACACTTCTACTACGGTCGTTTCTGTCGGGCGCATTTTCAAATGACGACGGTCAAAGCGGGAGGTGTTCAAGATGTTATTGATATAGCCACTCAGCTTGTTTGCCGAGACGGTTAGGCGGCGAAACAGTTCCTGCTGATCTGGTTGGATAACCCCTGAAAGCTCATCTTGCAGGACGTCCAGGTAACCGCGAATGACGGTAATTGGGCCGCGAAGCTCGTGGGCGGCGAAAGCAATGAAATCAAGTTCAGCTTCCCCTACGCTATACAGATGGGTACGGTCGATAAGTGTGACGACCATTTCGGTTTCAGATTCTTTATTATATGACGCCATGACATCGAAGAAGCGACGGCCTTCTTCGTCGGGGAGCTTATTCGCGATTCGAGCCCAGGTTTTCTCGGCATGCACGGCGTTGGCGGAACATTCATCCCACCATTGCTCCAAGGTGTTCGTTTCACTGAAAATAAGATCAAGTGAAGTAACTCCTTCGGTACTGACCTTTATAGGGGTCGACTGGTTGCTGAATATAATCTTACGGTCTTTGTTGAATACGACGAATCCACTTTGGGTGGTATCGAGGGCTTGGGCTAATACTTCACCTGATAGGCCCGTCGAAGATGAGCTGACTTTTTTTGCCGCCTCCTTTGCACCGTCTGTAATCGGGTCGGGGCTGTCGGAAGCGAGTTGGTAGATGGTCTGAAGGACTGGTTTGAAGCCGTTCTTTTCAAAATGCGCTTCATTAGGGTTCGGAGGTGTCGTAGAGGTCGGTTCGCCGGCGACGTGCACCAGTGCCGCAAGTAAGTGTTTTACCGGGCGGGCGACGAAATGATAGATGATGAGTGAGGCTACGACCCCGAGGATACTTTGAGCGACAAGCGTCCCTATGAACGCGAGCGGCTCGTTTTCAAAAAACCCGAAGCTACTGAGCAGCGCCGCGACGGCGATAAGGATGAGCAATTGAAGCAGAATAATCAGTACGACCGCACCCCGTTTGAAGCGAGGCCAAAAATCGTTGACCAGCTGCGGTTTGGTCTTCTGCTCTTTTACTGCCATACGACATTCCCGCCTTTATTTTCTGGCACTGCCGTTATCCATGTTTGACCGCGGGCGAGCGCGACAGGTTTGCCTTCTGCGTCTGTGAATGTAATCTGCTCTGCCCTGCTCGGCTTGTTCCAGGTAACTTCCTGTGCGACGCCATCTTGGAAGATAACGGCGTTTCCGCTTCCGACGACAGCGATAGATTCTCGGTATCCATCTTCAAGCACGGTCGTTTCTTGGGTCTTAAGGACAACTACGACACGCGGGCTTATCTGCCCTCCCTCTCGGTCAAGGTGAGCGGCACCCGCTTGCGAGCGGTCATAGGTGTTTGTTTCAGGTTTGTAGGTGTAGGCGCTATTGTACAGCGGTCCGCTGATCGTGACATTGATCGAAGTGGCGGTCGGTGCCTGGCTGGCGGTGCTATCTTTACGGGCAAAGCCAGTGAACTCGGAAGTCGTATAGCCCTTGGAAACATTCAGCGCGTCAATCTTTTCGAAACTGGTATACACATTGTGCGGTGCATAGCGGTCGGTCGCGCGCCAGTAGGTTCCCGCGTTAAAGAACTGGTCGATATCACGGTAGTTACCATTGCGCACCTCAGCGAGTGCCGCGGCGCTTCCGCCGACGTGGGCGACGCTGGCGTTGAAGGCGGCGACCCAGTCGACATAATACATACGCACGCTACGGACAGGGCCAATCAGCTGTGGTTTTTGTTCTTGATAGATAACTAAGAACCGGGTGATCCCCCCTTCGGCAATTGCTTCGAAGACGACGCCGCTGTCTTTCAAGCCAGACTGTGGACGCGAGTCGGGGCTATTCTCGATCATGATAGCGGTCGTCGCTTGTTTCGTTGCTGCTTCATCGCTGACGAGGTTGCCTGTCAAAGGAGAATAATATTTTACCGGTTCAGGCGGAGGCGTTTGCTTTTTCGGCTTTGTGGCGGTTTGTTCGGCAGGCTTCTGGTTGAGGAGTACGAGGGCCGTGGTCGTGCCGGCGGCGATAAGAACGACTCCGACGATCGCCAAGATGATCGCCAATTTTTTGTGGCGCTTGAACCAACTTTCTTTTGTTGTACCATCATCAATAATGGCGCGAGGGTATTTTGATTTTTTTGACCTAAACATAAGCAGTATTATAGCAGAAATACGGCAGTACTAAGAATACGGGTTACTCTTGGTAAGGCGTAGAGAGATCAAACTAGCGCTGTGTCGGCAGTGCGTGGATACTGTCTTCAATTCGCTTCAGTGTAGTCGTCTTTCCTAGCACAGAAAGCGTGTCGTTGAGCGCCGGGCTGAACGGTGCCCATGAAACAGCAAGGCGGATAAGGCTGAAGACGATGCCAGGTTTTTGGCCGGTGGATTCTAGGATCCCATTAAGGGTTGCCTGTAGCGATTCCGCATCGAATTCGCTATCGTGGAGCGCGTTGTATGCCGCCTCAAGGATGGCGGTAAGCTCTTCGTTCGTCAGTTTATTGAGCTGCTTATTGTCGGCGATCATGCGCCAATCGGGTGTCGGCTCCTCGAAGAAATAGCGGCTTAATATAGAAAGGTCAGCCAGGGTTTTCAAGCGGTCCTGAACCAGTGCAAGTACGTTCTTTCGCTCTTCCTCACTAACCGCCAGCGCACTTTCCGGCCAGAAATCGCGAGTTCGTGGGTATAATTCGTCTACACTCATGCTTCTGATGTGTTGCCCGTTCAACCAAAGCAGACGCTGTTCATCGAACCGTGCCGGGCTTTTTTGCACGCGGTTTAGTGAGAACTTTTCAATGATCTCACCAACCGTAAACACTTCTTGTTCGGTGCCATCGTTCCAGCCGAGGGTTGCGAGGAAGTTCACCATCGCTTCGGGAAGGTATCCGTCAGATGCATATTCAAGAATATTCTTGGCGCCATCGCGCT
>JBIISZ010000003.1:0-77061 GCA_044340745.1 Saccharimonadales bacterium (SeqCode) | reverse complement strand
GAAGTCGAGATGATTATCGAACCCCTTCCTGAAGCAGGTATCGAGCTTGCGCAGACAATCGAAAGTTCCATTGATACGTTCAATGCCTATTGGACGCAAAAAGCAAAGAGCTGGCGCGAAACGGGCTTTTCCCACCTGATGCGTTCGCTTGTCGTTGAGCATGGCGTCGATAAGGTTGACGCCGTTCGAAAACTTGGGGTAATCCAACGACTCGATGAAGCCGCACAATCTGATATCGACCTTGCTCGTGACGAGATGAGCCAAGGGCTTGAAGCACAGGCACGAATTACGGCACGTATCGAAGAGTTCATGGATACGTACAAGAACTATGCGGATGCTCGACACATGGCACGAAAGTTCTCTCTCTTCGACCTTCAGCGCCAGCTTGGGCTCATTACGAATGATTGGGGCCGTTTGTCTGGCTCGCTACAAAAGTACTGGCCAAGCAGTAACGGCGCTGAAGTTGTCGAACGCCTGCAAGATGTACTCTTCGGTGAACCTGAACAAGAGTTCGTTGAACGCATAGAGCTGATTAATGCAGACCATGAATCTATAGAAAACGAATCGCCATCCGTCGAGCAGGAGGATGATGAAAGTACATACGAGCCAAAGAATATCGAAGAGATTGAAACCGTATTTGCCGCTGAGCCAACCGTTCCTACCGAAGCAATTGAGGCGGATGCTGAGCGACTAAGCGAAGATCCTCAGGAAATTGACACCCTTCGAACGATCGTCGATCAACTTGATGAGATCGTGCTTCCGCCTGAGATGACACAAGAAACCCTTATTGCACAACTGAAAGAACTGGGTGAAGAACGCGCTGACCGTATTAACTGGCGAAAATTTGAAGACCTCATACTTCTCCATAAGGATTTTGGTGGTAAACTGTACCGCTCGCGACTGAAGAGTGCTGGCTCGGAATCAAAAGAAACGTCCGATGAAAAAGAATACGGTGAAGTATATTACACACTCGTATTTGATTTGTACGGCCGGGAATTTGCCGTTGCGGAAAGCCCGATGACCGGCAATGCCACGTACGTCGTTGACGTCGAAAATGCGCCGGGTACTTGGCTTGAAATGCTCGTGATGAATAAGCGTGACCTGCGAGAGTTGGGCGGTAAGCGTATCATCCACTCGTCCGCCGCACCGTACGGTGAACAGCATCGCGATAAAGTGATTGACTACATCGTATCAACGATGGAACACGCGGACGCGTAACCTATCGAAAATAAAAAAGACCGCACCAGTTCGTGCGGTCTTTTTTCGTTCTAACTTACGAAACTTTCTTTACCTGTAGTGCGTCGAGTTCGACTGAAGTATCACGACCGAACATACTGACCATGACCTTCACCTTACCCTTTTGCGTATCGATTTCAGAGATAGCACCATCGAAGCCCTTGAATGGACCGTCGGTGATACTGACAACTTCCCCTTCGGCGAAGTCGATCTGGTGCTTAGGGTCTTCGACACCCATACGCTTCTTGATCTTGGTGATTTCCTGTTCAGATACAGGGGTCGGTTGTGTGCTGGTACCGACGAAGCCGGTCACACCAGGGGTGTTGCGAACGATGTACCATGTTTCGTCAGTAAGCTTCATTTCAACGAGTGCGTAGCCTTGGAAGATTTTCTTCTCGACGACTTTTCGCTTGCCGTTCTTGATTTCGATCTGCTTTTCTTTTGGTACCATGACATCGAAAATCTTGTCAGCCATGTCGACGGCATTGATACGCTGGCGAATACTTTCAGCTACTTTTTCTTCGTATCCGCTGTAGGTATGGATTGCATACCATTGGCGGGATGAGTCATAACGGTTCTTTGACATTATTGTGAATCCTTTGCTTTCTTTAGGCGATGATTAGTTCAAAAATATACTTGAATAGGGTGTCGAGCAGTAGTATCAGTACGACAAAGAAGGCACTGAACAATAATACTGCGAGCGTGAGCGCCCAGGTTGCTTTACGGTTGGGCCAGCGGACTTGGCGTAGCTCTACCCATGCACCTTTGAAATACCCGCCGATACCGAATAGCATCTTTTCAAACCAATTCTTAGGTTGGCGTGCGGCCTTTGGAGCCTTTGATTTTTTAGTGCTTGCCTTCACTGCCTTGGGTGTAACAACTTTTGCAGCCTTTTGAGGCTTGGTTGCTTCGTCCTTGGCAGTAATACGAGTGACATTTGATGTCTTAGCCACTGCTTCCTCCCGAAAAATAAATAGAGTCTGCTTAGCAGACTGTCAACTGTAAGTGTACCGTATCGGGGTCGAAGGGTCAATAGATGACACAAAATGAGCGAAGTGCGGTATGATAAGCGTAATGATGTACGAGGGTATCGTTATGTTGGCGGTTGTCGTAGCCGGGGCTATGCTAGTTGTGCTGGCACTTTGGCTGAGACATACGTTCAAGGCCACTCAGCCGCCACGGTATACTACTTCGATCGCACAAGAGGCTGACCTGCCAAGCGTCACGGTCTGTATCCCGGCACGTAACGAACAACATGCATTGACTGAATGCCTAGAGAGGGTACTTGCCTCCACCTACCAAAAGCTAGAAATCATCGTTCTTGACGACGTGTCAGGTGATGATACGTCCGCACTTATAAAGTCGTTTGCGAGTTCTGGGGTGCGGTTTGTAAAGGGCACTGCCCTTCCTCAAGGTTGGCTCGGAAAGAACCATGCCCTTCAAGGGTTGCTCCGTGAAGCGAGCGGTACCTACCTGCTATTCCTCGACGTCGACACCCGGCTTTCACCGTATGCCATCGAGAACATGGTTCGCCATAGTATCTCGAAAGGCGCTGCCATGGTATCTGCCCTCCCTCGCCGTGAAGATGGTTGGCGCGCGAGCGTATTGTTCTCACCGTTACGCTACTTCTGGTCACTGCTATTGCACAGGGTCGACCAGCCTGCAGTGGCCAGTAACGCATGGCTGATACGAAAGTCGGTACTTGAAACGGATTTTGATGGTTTTACAACGCTGAAAGCGACCGTACAGCCCGAAGCTACGATTGCGGCTGCCTTAGCAAAACGCCAGGCATATGCTTTCGTCGTCAGTGACCCGCTATTCGGGGTGACGTACGAAAAGAAGTGGCGCTCACAACTTATCACAAGCGTTAGGTTGCTCTATCCGTTAGTCGGCGGATCATTCATTGCTACGAGCATCGTCGCCGTTGACCTTCTCATCATTCTTACGCCCTGGGTTGTGCTCGTCACGGGTATCTGGGCAGGGTTCGGGGTGCTTCAGGCCCTGTCAGCCATTGTCGCCTTAGGCTATGTGATCTGCTACGGCATTTACACCCACCGCGCGTGGCGTGTCGGTTGGCTTGTCGGAGCACTCCTTTGGCCGTATATCGTCGTACAAGAGCTCATGCTTCTTATCGTCAGTGCGATTCAATATAAGCGCAAAGCGATTACCTGGAAGGGTCGACTTATTCGACCGGTAGAACGAAGCTGAACGAAGATCCATGGTTAAGGCGGCTTTTCAACTGGATCGTCGTATGGAGCTTACGGGCAAGCTTTGAAGAAACGTATAGACCAAGCCCGGTACCACCCGTCTCGCGAATACGATAATCTTCGCTACGATAAAACTTATTAAAGACCTTCGCCTGGTCGCTTCGGCTAATACCAATACCTGTATCTTTCACTTCAAAAGTCACATGGCCTTTCGCCCGATGTGCGGTAATCGTTACGGAACCTTCTTTGGTGTACTTGATAGCATTCGTAATAAAGTTCTGTAGTAACTCTTCAAGATACAGGCGACTGACGTTTACCACGCCCAACCTTCCGCCGATATCGAGGTTGAGGTGAAGTTTTTTCGCTTCCGCGTCGTGCTGGTACTGCGTATGCATCTCGTGCAATAATTCACTGACGTTAATTTCTTCAGGTGTGTCAGCGACCCCTCGCTCGGCACGGGAAAGGGTACTGAGGTCATTCACCATCTTGGCAAGGTACAGCACTTGATCATGAGCGGTCGTAACCGTTTCCTTCAACACCGATTCGCTTGGTGCCTGAGGGCGATGGAGTAAGATATCCAGGTTTGATAATGAACCTTCGACGATTGTGATAGGTGTACGAAGTTCATGGCTCACAACGCTGATGAATTCATCCCGCTCTTCTTCCAGGCTCTTTTGTTTCGTAATATCACGGGCGATGATAATATAGCCGCCTTGCTCTTCCCGCTTAGCTCGCGTGCTGTAATTACTTCTAATGGGAGCTAACGATAGTTCAAGTCGCACTGATTCACCGTCGCTGTAACTATGGCTGAGGTCATCACGGCGTAGAACACGTGTCGTTTCTTTCAATACCTCGACGATATCAACGGCATTGCCTTCCGTGTCATGAAGGTGAAGCAACGAGCTGATTGTCTTACCTTTAATGTTATCGTTCGTATCAAGCAGGTCAAGACTCGCAGCATTATAGAGTAATACTTCGCCCTTTTCATTCGTACTGAACGCGGCATCCGTCAGATTGTTCATGATAGTAAGCAGGCGATCGTACTGCAACCGCTCACGCTCTTGGCTGTGCATCAGCTCTTGCCGTTTCGTCTCTTGAGCCCGGTACACGCTCAGTATAGCGCCACCGAGAAAGACGACCGTAAACGCGGTCATACCCGTTTGATATAAGACTTCAGGGTGAGATGGATATTTGGAGAGTATGTCGACGAGCGCAGCTGCGAGAAACGATCCGGTGGAGAGGATAAAGCCGATTCGACCGAAGAACTGGTGTGATGCGAGGAATAATAAGACAAAGAGCAGGGCAAATGGTTGAGCGAACCCTATAACAAGGACGAATAGCGCAAGCGCGAACGCATGAAAGACAGCGAACCGCAGGGCTTGATCCGAAAGTGTCTTCACGGGCCGGAAATAATAGAAGATACTGACCAACAGCCAAGCTAGTGAAATTCCTAGTCCAAGTAGCGGGCCAGAATAATGCATGCTCGGAATGACGCCGAATACCACCAGCCCTACATACAAGACAACCACCGGAATAATCACTATAGAAAGCCGTCGTACGGTATTTAATGACGCTTCAGTATACGAGTTACCACCCATGCTGGTTATGATTATACTCAACCGTCCCTTGTTTGCCTATATCGACGGGGTTTCGTTTTTCAGGGCACGACGATGCGTTTTATATGCAGGATCACCGACTGCGACGAGTTTCCAGAACTGCTCGCTGTGATTCATCTGTTTTGTATGAGAAAGTTCATGTATGAGTACGTAATCGATAAGCTCGAACGGAAGCTTCATCAGTGCAATATTGAGGCTGATTGTTCCCTGGCTACTACAGCTCCCCCAACGGCTACTGGCATGCGAAAAGCGTACTTTATGGTAACTGAACCCTAATTGTTTGGACAGATACTCAAGACGCTTTGGAAGGTAGCTTTTTGCTTCGATACGAAGCGCACTAATGACTACGTTTCGTATGGCCGCCACGACCATCGATGAGGTTAATGATTGGTTCACAGGGAGATTGACGACAATCTGCTGCTTCACACGCTTTACTTCGAGCGTACGCGCCTGCCGAACAACGATGGTATGGCTCTTACCTATCTGTTGGCCATTCTCGTATGAAGTATCAGGCTGAGCTTGATGTTGCATCCGGCGCAGTTCATCACGAGAGGTTTTGATAAGCCTTTTTAATAAGAACATCGGTGCGTATAGCGGCATCGAGGCGCGCAAGGTTCCGTTGGGGGCGACACGGATACGCACTTGTGTGGCCCGGGCGCTTTTACGTACGGTGATAGCGCCAAATTCTTCGTCTTGAATGATTGGCACGATCAACCTACCGTATCAGGATTCCCCTCCCCGCTGGGCGAGGTTGGTCGGGGCGTGGCGGTTCCGGTGTGGCCTGTCGGGGAGAATGATCTACTATGTGTTTCAAGACGACCTTCAGCTGCGTGGCATACGTGTGCTTTCCGCTGATCACTATCGGCTTTTCCTGCTGTAGTGGAGGCTGAAACGCCTTCACGGCAGTATCGAACTCATCGCTGTTTAATCCTGAGCCTTGCGGGTACGGCTTGCTCGCACGGCGCTTCGATTCGTTCGTGTCAGTCTGCACCCATACGACGAGTGGGGTATACCCTGCAGCTGCTAACTTTTTTACCAATTCTGCACGCTGGGCTTTTGTTTGTGTTCCGCCATCAAGAAGGAGTGTTCGTTTCGTCTTGAGTAGCTGTGACAAGACCTCATTCCGTAGCTCATCTGTCTTTCGCAGGCTTAAACCGAAGTCGTTCTGTAGCTTCGTGAAATTCAATATCGGTGCCTGAAATGTTTCGGCGAATCGCTCGGCAAACGAGCTTTTACCTGCACCAGGAATACCGATCATAAGTATCGCATGCGGACTGGCGGGAGTAAGCGGCTTCATGAAATTTAGTATACCAGATGCGTCCTTAGAGTACAGTCTCGAAGGGGTAAACGAGCAAAGGCTAGAACCGCATCCGACGGACGATCACATAGACGACCGTGACGATGATTAAGGTGAAAAGCGTGATAGCACCATAGGCCCATGGCTCGTCTGCAAACGGTAAGCGGACGTTCATGCCGAACATTCCGTAAAATACATTCGGAAGCGCCACAAGAAGCGTTAGCAAAGTCAGCGTCTTCATACGACGGTTCAAAGTGTTGTTGCTCATTGTCGTGTAAGCGTTACGGATGCTACTGATTGCATGGGTATGGCTCGATACGGAGACGAGCAGCTGGTTTACGTGCAAGATAATATCTTCGATATACTCACAATCTTTTTCAGTGAACGTCTGATGTTTATTGTCGTGAAGCCGGCCGAGCACTGCCTGGATTGCGGTCAGATTGGTCGTGTATTCATTCAAGTCGCTTTCGACAGTCACGAACTTCACGAAGTCCCGGTTGTCGACCTCGTGCGTTTCGAGCCGACGCTTGGTGCCATGTATATACGATCCCGTCTGCTGGATGTAATTCTCATACTGCCCGATTACATACGCCGCTATTTGTAGAAACACGTGCTTATTGCTGCGCATCGAAAAACGCACGTTTTCAAACAGGTCGTTTGGTGTCAGATACGACTTCGATGATAAGGTCATGAGCGAACCGTTCTTTATAACCGAAAGGAATGGCACGGACATGATTTCGCCGTGGCTTGTTCGGTGTGGCGTACGAAGGAACACATACAAGATGCCGGAAGTATACTCGATACGCGGAAGTTCCTGGCGGTCAAAGATATCGCGAAGCACCCCATGGTCGAGTTTATACTCTTCCGCAAGTTGGCTCAGTTCAGCTGGCGTTACTTCGGAGCCGTAAACCCATACGTGATCTCCAAAAGGTTGTTTTACCTCTTGAGGCTCCTCGTTAAATGATTTTTTCACATAATAGCGCAGCATGATACATAAGCAGTATAGCCTACTTACACGAAAAACGGTACGGTTAACGGATGCTTTTTACGGCTTTTTGCAGAATCTCTTTATCAATAGGCCTGGTAATTCGTGCTTCTGCTTCTTCAAGTGGTACCCATATATTCTCAAACGTTTCGTGCCGCTCACGTTTCGGCACGCTGACAGCCGGGTCGCCGATAAGTTGCAAGAGGTAATAATCAACACGCTTTTTGTGATGCGAACCGTCTTTCCAGTCGTATTCATACCGGGTTTGCCCTATGTAGCGGATAATTTCCGTATCGTAGCCAGTTTCCTCTTTTACTTCGCGGATACAAGCTGCGTCAGACGTCTCCCCTGTATCAATACTTCCTTTCGGGAAATCATATGAATCGCGTGGAAGCGCCCAGTGTATCAAGAGTGCTCTGCCGTCGTGAATGACCACCCCACCCGCTGAATGTTTATACACGACAGGATTGCCGGCATGGCGCGCATACCAGAGTAATACGAACCCTGCGACAATAACCCCCACCGAAAGTATGCCGACGATCAGCGCGACTTGAGTATATGAACTTACCTCAGGGTTAAGGAATGGATACGGATACCAGTTGACGATCGGCCCGCGTAGTAAGGAGTAGCCTACATAGGCAATAGGGAAAGCGATCCAGGCAAGCAATGCTGAACGTTTCAGGAATACTTTCGGCGGGAAGATTGCCCAATCGAGAAGTACGATGATTGGCATAAGGTAATGTAGTACGATATTATCCCATGGAACAGCAGTCAGGCGTGCGTTCGGCAAGTTGGCCAACAGCAGGGCGAATATGACACCGGTCATCAGCATATACAGCGTGACCGCGCCGCGGATTGCCTGCCAGGTTGTTGAAGTGTCGTATTGTTTATGGAAGATTCCGTAGGCAATGAGCATACAGGCCGCGAATATGTTACTCAGGATTGTAAAGAAACTGAAGAAATTTGCCGGTGAGAATTCGCCCCATGCAAGTAACGTGACGATTTCGGTAATGATGGCACTCACCCCCAAAAGGCCAAATAGTATCCGCATACTGCGCACAACGCGTGTTTTCATACAGCTTATGATAACAAATGTTTCACTGTTGCGATATCCGCACTCACCCCAAATATCAGGCCTCCTGGCTCAAAGGCCTTACCGTCAGCGAGCGTACCGGCTATGTATGGTTCGAAGCCGAGATTGCTGACAAACTGCGCGACAGCTTCGGTGTCCTGAGGGGAATCACCCGCAATAGCAATCGCCTTTCTTCCCTGAGATCTTTCAGGAGCGGCATAGTCAAACAAATCATGGTAACCCATATGGTTCAATGCTTTTACGACACGCGCATCGGAAAAATACCGCTGCACTTCCTCGCTGGAAGAAATACCCCCGGTAAGTATCTCAGCCAGGTCACCATCGACTTCCCACCAATAATTCATCGCATCAATGACGAGCTTACCCTTCAAAAGCGTACTCGAGATATTTCTGAATTTACTCAGCGGCAACGCAAGGATGACAATATCAGCTCCCTCGGCGGCATTAGCAACCGAATCGACGTGCGCCCCAGGCGCTAACACGCGCATGCTCAACCGGATCTTATCCGGGTCACCTGAGCCGGCAATGGTAACGCCGTATCCTGCCTTGAGGGCCAGCTGTGCAAGGGTTACCCCTAACTTTCCCGCACCAAGGATTGCTATTTTCATAGTGTCTATACTTCTTTCAGAAGCTTTCGCACGAGCGGTATGACTTCTTTACCGTACAGCTCAACCATTTTCAAACGGTCTTTTGCCTTTACCGGCCCGCCACCATAGACGAGGTCGAACCGGTTAACCCCGAGTGCTTTAATAGCTTTGGCGATTTTCTTCGCGACCGTTTCTGGTGAGCCGATATACATTGAACCGAACTCTATCTCGTGTTCGAACTGTTCTTTTGATAGTGGTGGCCACCCACGGGTCTTACCAATCCGGTCAAGGCTGGTCTTATACGCCGGCCAAGCGAGGCGCTTGGCTTCTTCATCCGTTTCAGCGATAAACCCAGGCGAATGCATACCAATGATGTCGCTCTTCGTACCGAATTCTTCCGCAGCTTGCTTATACAACTCTACATATGGCGCAAACCGCTCCGGCGAGCCACCTATGATTGCCAGGACAAGCGGAAACCCGTATTTTGCTGCACGAATGACAGATTGCGGTGAACCCCCTACCCCGACGTATGTTTCAAGGCCATTTTCCGTTTTTGGGAAAACGTCAGCTTCGTCTAATGCCGCCCGCGTCTTTCCTTCCCAAGTCACCGGTTTCTCCTTAAGCAGCCGTGCGAATAGTGCTATTTTTTCTTCAAAGAGTAGCTCGTAGTCGCGAAGGTCATATCCGAACAACGGAAACGACTCGGTGAATGAGCCCCTCCCTAAGATGACTTGTGCACGTCCGTTCGATAGCGCATCGACCGTCGCGAACCGTTGGAATACCCGGACCGGGTCGTCTGAACTCAGTACCGTCACCCCGGAAGCAAGTTTTATACGTTTAGTGCGCGTCGCGATACCGGCTAATACCGTCTCAGGGCTTGAGATAGAATACTCGGAGCGGTGGTGTTCACCAACCGCGTATACGTCGACGCCAAGCTCATCCGCAAGCACAGCCTCAGCAAGTACCTGCCGAATGGCTTCAGGGTGGCTCATCAGGGAACCATCATCGTTCTTCGGAAGGTCGCCGAACGTATCAAGTCCAAATTGTAGAGGATGATTATTTTTTGCCATGGCAGGAGGTCCTTTTGCTATATTATGTATAGTATTAGTATACGCTACGTCGAGAGAATTGTACAGGGAGCCGCTTTTCAATAGCAAGTATGGTAAGGTAGTCATGACGATGAAGCACATAAAGAAAAGCCCCGCCTACCCCCTACTCCCCAATGAATCACAGTATTGTACTGTTGGTGGTAAACGAAAGCGTAAGTACGCGACTGAAATTGATGCCGAGCTATCGGCTCCCGCGAGAACTCTTCAACAATATGTATGTGAAGTATGTGGGCATTGGCACAATGGAAGAAGCAATCGAACCGCCAAACTTCCTACAATATAAAAACACCCTCGTGTAGAGGGTGTTTTTTGAAAGTCACATTTTAGCGAGTACGGCGTTTCGTATTCTCAGCCGTTGCCTTGGCTTCATCTTTGATTACTTTCGCGCGCTGATCAACTTCGTCTTTTACGAGTTCAGCAGCACGACCTGCCCTGTTTGCCGTATCGGTAGCGATAGTCTTTACCGCTTTCGCGCCGCTAACGACCTCTTCCTTGATAGCCGAAGCACCGCTTTTTACTTCTTCCAAGCCATCGTTCGCCTTACCCTTTAAGTCATTTGCCCTGGCAGCTAAGTCTTGGCGGGTTTCCTTACCGCTTTTTGGCGCAAGTAAGATGCCGGCGGCGAATCCACCAGCAGCCGCAAGTAGTACGTTCAATAGTTTACCCATATGTTCCTCCTATCGTTTCTTCAGCGAACCAATCGCTTTTGTTATTTCAGTGAACACCTTTACCGGCGAGAACCACTCGGTAATGTGTGCGACATTGGTAGTGATCTGCTGAGCGTTGCTTGCGACTTTGTTCAGCTTAATTATAAGGATGATCGCTACGATAAGTAGCAATACGATCACGACCGATAAGACCGTAACGTTTACAGTGAGTAGTATGATTGCTGTGGGGATATCCATCTCACTCCTTTCATTTACCTACTATCTGGAGCGTATGCTCTATCTTCATAGTACTACCTGAAACTTAAATGAAGCTGTAAGTAGTTTTTCAGGTTACTGACATTATCGTGAGCTATTCAACCCTTTGTGCGAAAAACTCCTCGGTTTCACGCATAAATATCTCAGCTGTTTTCGGGCCGACGCCGTATAACTTCTGGAGGCGCTTCGAAAGCTCCTCTTCGTCATAACTCTGCTCGATCATCAGGGTCAATGAGCCGTCATAAAAATCAACCAATTGCTTCATCGCCGTCTTCAACGCTTTTGTCATGACATGTTGATAGCGCGTGTAGCCCCCGGTGTGTAGCAGACTGACAAGCTGACGATCCGAGAACTCCAGTATCGCCCAAGGAAGATCGATTTTCCGGTCGATAAATAGCTTCCACGTCTTTACCGCGACGGTAGACTGTATCGGCTTACCTAATAAATACGTCAGCAGGAACCATCGAAATAGGTCATCATCGCCCGACATCACGTCAAGGTCGAAATCAATCGCATGATGGACCGGACGTGGCCGCTTTGAAGTGCGTCGTTTCTTCGGTGTGCTCTGCATACTCTTAGTATACGCCGATACTACGCGAGGTTTCGTATGGTAGCTACAAGCTCGGGGAATTCTTGACGGACGAAATGGTCAGGAGCAGCCTGAATATGAAAGTCGGCATCGGGTAGCTGAGCTTGATATTTCTCTATTTCTATCGGCTTGATGACCGGGTCGTCATTTCCGAAGAACAAGGTTACCGTGCCAGCCTGGGTTCGAAACCTATCGCTTATAGACTGTATTTTGAAATCTGTCAGATCCTCACCCTCTTCATCATCGTAAGGAGCGGCGACCAATATAGTGCCCTTGATTGAATGGGGGAAATCCGTTTCAGATAAATACTTTGCAAGGAATATGGCACCCAGCGAGTGACCGACCAGGATGCAGTCATCCTCGATAATTTCCGTCAAATGGGTGAAGTACCGCTTCCATTCATCGTACTTGGCGTTAGACGCGTTGGGCATTGTCGGAAGTAACACCTGGTAATCGTTGCCCAATTCAGCCTGAAGTAGCTCCTTCCATTTTGATCTGTAAATCAACCGATCCAGATATATCGGTTTTTCCGAAAGGTCTCGTAAGAAATCTTCATAGCGTGCGTAGGTCGTGCCCCCATGGATAACGATGACTTGCCGAGCCATTATCGGTTCGCAATCCCGTCAAGCCGCAAAGTATCGGATGCGTCACCGTGAGCACCGTCTTTTCCTACGTGCTTGTCACTGATTTTCGGACCATTTTTTATGACGTGCGCCATAGCCATCGCGTGGCCATGACCTAGTGCAAAATCCTGCTTTAGCCAAGAAACGATTTCGCCAGTTTTTGTATCAGGCGCATCAAACTCTTTCTCCTTCGCAAGAGCAATAAACTCAAGCGGCGTCTTACCGGTTTTCGCTTCTACGTTATCGAGATACGCTTGGAATGACATAGTTTAATTATACCCCTACCGCTTTTACGGTTTCAACGATCAGCTTCTCTAGTAGGTCTTCCGTATCCTCGATATCCTTGATATCAATATATTTCGCATCCGTGACACCGTCGCCGAAGATAAATGGTTCATTACCGATTTCGGCTTTATAGACAATCCAATTCATCCACATATCACGCCGATCCAGATATACGCTTGTAGAGTATGCAATTTCTTTGATCGTTACGTCGGTCACTCCAATTTCTTCTTGGATTTCCCGTTTCAAACATTCTTGGGCTGTTTCACCATGTTCTAGACCACCCCCTGGGAGGCTCCAGAAATCCTGATTTTCTTTTACGACAAGCACCTTGCCTGATTCATCTTGGATGATTGCTTTGGCAACGACACGATAGATAGTTGTAGGATACATATTGGTATAGTATCAGATTTTGCTACCGATCCGATGCATGAGATACGCTTTGAATCCCTTAGATCGTATCGGCATTTCGATGTATCGGTAGCTGAGCGCCGCTAAGCCGACCATTATGACGACGGCCAGTGCTGCCCCGTACCATTGCTGAGTAAAGTCCGAGCCGAGCCCTGCCATCAATAGAACTATGACAGGATAATGCCATAGATAGATACCGTACGAACGTTGCCCGATCCATTCGGCGAAGGGGTGCGTAAATACTGAATGAAGTGTGCCTCTCGTATGAATGATAGCGACGATAAGTAAGGCGGTCAGTATACTGACTAACAATAAACCGGACGTAAATGCGAATGAGAGCGCAGTGCCAAGCAGCACCGATGCGACGAGAAGCAATATACAGCTGGTCCAGCCTGCAACTTTAAGCCAACCCCCGTATCTTTTCGCCCCGCCCAAGGAATTATGCATAGTCGCTAGCCCAGCCCCTATCATCAAACCGAATATGTGTGTGTCCGTCCCGATATACACCCGATCCAAATTGTTGGGGCTATAGAGGACTGCCATAGCTAGTGCAGACAACAGTGCGATGATGAGAGTGACGGCAAAAATGGCACGGTATCGCATCACTTTCGGCAAGATCAGTAAAGCGAGCAGTAGTAATGGCCATAGTAAGTAAAACTGCTCTTCTACAGCCAGTGACCAGAAATGACCTAATACATGAGGGACATCCGTCGCGACGTACGTGGACCCTAAGAATATTTCTATCCAGTTATAGGTAAAGGTCAGGGCGCCAACTACTTGCAGGTGGAGGTCGGCAAGCACACCGCCCCCTATGAAGATCGCGGCGAGTACCGTTGCCAGCACAACGATAATAAGTGCCGGCAGAAGCCGACGCACCCGACGGAGCCAGAACTGCCTGACCTGTACCGTACCGGTCTGTTTGAATTCCCTGAACAGGAGTACCGTGATGATAAATCCGCTAATAACAAAGAACACATCGACACCGATAAATCCACCCGTGAACACCGCAGGAAAAAGATGGTACAACACAACGACAATGACTGCGAACGCTCTCAGCCCATCAAGACCCGGTATGCGCGGGGTCAAAGTTATTGAGGGTATACTCGATGTCATGTGCTCACTATATTTGTTTATGGGAAAACATGCTACTATAGCAGTAATAAATCCGCCAAACACCCTGGTCTCTGGCCAAGACACCCACAGGATGCGGTTACCATCGACAGGCCATTCGATAACTATAATCAGGAGATCATTATGGTCGACCGTAAAGAAAAACGCGCAGAACGAGAACGCCAAGCGCTCGAAGAATACGAAAAATGGAAAGAGGCCTCCAAAGCCCACTGGAGCCACTGGCGCGCCTGGGGTTCATGGTTCAGCTGGGGATCACCAGTCGGGCTAGGGTTGTTCTTTATTTCGTTAGCGATTACTTTCGCAATCTTCAAATACGCCATTGGGCTATAGGAGTTGCAAAGAAATAATACACCGTCTTTATGGCGGTGTATTTATTAGTTATAAGAATATATCGTATCAGATGTCGTTCATCAATCGAAATCAAGCGGGTCGAACCAACCTGTATCACGCGCTGTCATTTGAATTTTAGCGGGGTTTTGATCAGGAAATGCACCGCACCGTAGCACCGCTCGTGAACCAAGCAATCCACCAAGCCGCTTTTCGACAACTTCTACAGGTTCATCACAGTGTTCGGCACGTCGGGTTACTTCACTTGCCGTCCCCTGCGTCCATGAAGAGTCAAATCCATTATTAGGAGGTACGACCCGGATACGATTTGTTTCACTTGTCATCGCGTCATCTTCCGAAAAAGAGAGGTGAAATCCTGGATTCGGCGCTCGCATTTCATAGCCACGCGTTACGACATTCCTAGCCTCTACTACGCCATTCGCAAATGGGCATCCTTCACAAAATTGACCATCTTTCATATGACGTACTCCATTATTCTCTTATAAGGAATGAGTATGTCTGTATTTGGATGACTACGCAAGCATAAGGAAAATGTGTAGAATCTAGCTCACCGGGCTAACCTGCAAAGACTTCATCAAATCTTCAAGCCTCGCCTTTAAACGCGCCACTCGCATGTCATTATCCATATCTTCCCGCACCTGCGCCCTAGAAATCTTTGACGCGTCGGTCTTGGTGCGGACATGCTTGCTGCAAGCTAAGTCCTCACAGCACAGAAATCCGGCGTCGACAGTTGCATTCCGAACGTTCGTAAATAGAATACTCCCCGCTCTCGTACCGGATTGCCAAGTCATGCAAAAGTCGCAAATAATCGCTGAAGCACGCCCTGTCTTTGAGCTCGGGGTTATCCTATTCAGGCTATACGGAAGTACGTACGTACCGCTGTCTATCTCTACAACCAACACGCCCTTGTTGCCGGTGCGGTCTTTAATAGCAACGAGCTCGGCATCACGCCAGTCTTCATCCGCCATACCGGCAGTGCTCGTGACGAATTTAAGCTCACGCTTGAGCTTCGGCTTCACTGACGATAGATTCATCATTTGGTTAAATTGTTCGAGGTCTAGTTTTCTCATGACATAATACTTTCGCATTCTTATAGTAGCAAAGTGAACGTACCTTCCGATACTAGTACGGTTACTTCACGAACGTAAACCGCTTAATCCGCCGGGCGCGCATAAACGCCCTCATGCGTGCTTCCAGGATTGCATCGATCTTTACTGGTGCGTCGCAGTGGCGCGGGGTTTCAATGTATTCAATAATCGGTGATGTTTCAATAGTCTTCATAATATTCTCTTCAGTCCTTAATAAACAAAAAACAACTAAAACAAGTGCTTAGCTGTAACGGATTTAGGTTGAGAAGCTAGCTGATGGAGCGGGCTAACCGTTGATAGCAAACTCGCGACAGATAACTGATGAATATATGAAGACTTCCAGGGACGCTTTGCCGAAGCTAGTGTGTATGTCGTCTCCTTTATTATATACCTTTCATGTTTCTTGAGAAGTACATTAGCATAAGCTTTCCGTCGTATATTCATAGCAGAAAACGTATATAATAATACTTGAGACATTGCAAAGCATACTCATGAACCAGAGATTGAAAAAGATACTTTCCTATCCCGCTGCCAGCAAAATAGTGTTTGGCCTACTGCTTTTGACGGTCATTGCCTCCGTAGCGGCATACGCCAGAGCCATACCGGCAGATTCAGACGATGAGGTATCAAAAACTGCAGCTGGCATGGCACAATCGGAGGCGGTAGCACCTACCAGCACTAAAGAAACAGCAGATAAAAAGCAAACCGATACGAAGAAACCGACAGCGGCTGATGTGCATGTATCCGCTAAGACGACAGCGCTAGAACCTACTTACGCACCTATCCTTTCGTCTTCACCGCGTGGTATGAACCTATATGTCGACCCCTCGCTTGAACAATCTGGTCGACCAGCCGTAATTAGCACCCAACCGGTTGCGAGCTGGCTTGGCGGTTGGTCTGGTAATGTTCAAGGCGCTGCCGCCAATATAGTCACGGCTGCTGCAAGCCAGAATAAGTTGGCAACATTGGTAATCTACAATATTCCTGGACGTGACTGCGGAAGCTATTCCGCGGGCGGCTTGGCAAGTGCCGATCACTATAAAGCATGGATTCGACAACTCGTAGCTGGCATTGGATCCAATAAAGCGATCGTTATTCTTGAGCCTGACGCGCTTGCACAAATTGATTGTCTTTCCGAAGCAGACCAAGCCATGCGATATAGTTTACTGGCCGATGCGGTCAATGTGCTCGCCACTCAAACGAAAGCATTCATTTACATTGACGCCGGACACAGCGGATGGATCAGTGCCGCAACGATGACCGATCGGCTCAAAAAAGCGAACATAGGCCAGGCTCGTGGCTTTTCATTGAATGTATCTAACTTCATTTCAACAGACCAGAATACTTCTTATGGCAATAGCATTAGCGCGTCCACGGGCAAGGCTTTCGTGATTGATACGAGCAGAAATGGTAACGGCAGCAATGGTGAATGGTGCAACCCACGAGGGCGCGCACTCGGTGCTTCACCGACAACGAACGTTGGCGGCAATGTTGACGCTTTTTTATGGGTTAAGGTTCCCGGCGAATCTGATGGTACTTGTAATGGAGGGCCTTCTGCTGGTGCGTGGTGGGAGGAGTATGCGCAGGAATTGATGGGAAATCGGCGGTAAGACTTTGGTTTTCCCTAGCAGATGAGCTTAGAACTTCTCACCATACAAAAAGCGCGCAAGATTAATACCCGTTAGCTCAGCAAACTCACCAAAGCCAGGCGATCTGTTCACTTCCATTAGATATAACTTACCGTCAGAATTTCTAGCGATATCGAGGCCGATCATGTCCATTAATGGAACTCGTCTTCCTATACTTAACGAGAAGTCGATTTCATCTGACCTTAGAGGCCGTGTGTCCATTGCTTGCGTATTTTGGTCTAAAGTCTTACTTTGACGTACTGCGCCAATTGGATACACCTTGCCATTGATTACATATACACGTAGTTCTTCATGTATATCAAGCGACTCTTGAATAAGCCAATCCTGTCTTGGGCTTGTCGTTTCTTCAATATTCCAAGTAACTCCGTTGCCATGTGAAGAAAATCGGTTCTTGAATACTGGACGATTAAAGTCCGATGCATCTAAGTCGATGCCCAGAAGTCTCGTTTTTGGCATATAGCCACTAAAAACTTCGTACTGTTTCCACTTATCTTCGGTGTCCATTACTTTATCTACGGTGTCTGTATCATCAATGAATTTTATATCTGGATTTTCTTGCTTTGCGCGATGCACAATATCTTCAATCTCAGAACGGAATACTTCAGGGAGAGTTGACGGAGCTCCGAAGTGACTACGAATATAGAGGGTTTCATAAAAAGGAAGCTTATCCGGCACAGATTCTTTGTCAAGAATAATAACGTCAGCAAAACTCTTGAAAAGGTCGATGGATGACTCTGGACTTACTGTTATGACTAGGTTTTTCATTATTTCCATCATAACAAAAAGCCTCCATTTCGGAGACTAATTTTCATTATGCTTAAGCTTGGCAGGGGCTTAAGGATGATTACCGAACCTATTGTGGTATAATATCTTTTTCCAACAGGGGTGAAGATAATGCGTAATATTTTCTCTAGTTCTCATACTACCCTGTACGATCAAGATACATTCTACAAGCCGTTTGAACGCGATCTAGTCAGAGCAAGATACTTAGTTGCAATAGAGAGCCCTTTTATCACTATCAAGAGAATCTCATGCCTACTGCCCATCATTACAAAATTACGCAATAGAGGGGTCAAAGTAGTCATAAACACTAAGCCACTTGATGAGCATGATACTATCCTGCGAGATTGGGCTACATACGCTATCGCTGAATTACAAGAAATAGGAGTTAAGGTGCTATTCACGAGCGGCCATCACCGTAAACTTGCAATAATAGATGATTTAGTGTTGTACGAAGGCAGTTTGAATATACTGTCTCAAAGTGACAGCTGTGAGATTATGCGTCGAATTGAAGATAAGGTGTCGGTACTACAGATGCTCCGCTTCATAGGACTGGAAAAATGGTGTAAATGATATGATAGATAGTATGGAATACCTCGCATTCGGTATAGGTCTTGTCTTTGGTGCTTCTTATCTTCGATTTTCTGGATCGACAGATTGGCTACTTGTCATACTTCACTATATGTTTTTCCGCTCGAAAGACTCATTCTACGGACTCTATGATGATGCTGACAAAGAGTCATCGTATGAGCGCATGAGGATATCAGCCCCAGAAAATATGGGGAGTTATGCGAAATATCTAAAGATCCATCAAGAGGCACGCCCTTCTGCGTACAAACGATTTACTAGGTACTATTCTTCGTTGACACGATTCTTACTAGTCCGCACCCTCCCTATATTGTTAATTCCGGCTATTTTATTCTGGAGTAACTGGTACTTCTATATCGCAGGAGCACTCGTTGCAGTGATTTTATTAACCCTTTATGTGATTATCGTAAAACCAAATAGTGCTGGTGCACGAAAGCAGTTATTAGTACTTGCTATCTTGAAAAACTACCTAAAAGATCAAAAGAAAACTAAATAATATCAGCAATATCTTTGAGCTGATCTGGGTTCTTGTTGAGATCGACAAGAATAAAGTTATCAGTGGCGTTGTACTCTTCCAGAACCTTTAGCTCATCTTCCCATAGATCATCGTCGAGCCATATAAACTTCTCGGAGAAGTTTATTCCGTCCGTCTTCATTTCATTCCGAGTAAACGGCTTTATTTGATATTATATAAAGATGAACCGAATAGATACCCTTCTCTCACGCTATTTCTGGGTGCTACCAGTCGTCTATTTGTTTGTTGCTATCTTTCTACTGCGTAGTCAGGTCGGCTATGTCTATCTTGCCTCTGGGCTACTCATCGCCCTCACGATCGCAGCGCACCATTACGGCCGCAAAGCCAAGCCAGAGATACGCCTCGCACGGTGGCTTGTCGTGCTTGCAGCTATTGGTATCACTGCCTCGTTTATTCTGTCTATCGAGAAGATCGAGCTACTGACCGAGCCAAGCCGCGTGGCAAGCTGTAGCCTCAGCCCTGTGGTAGCCTGCTCGCCAGTGATCGCCAGCTGGCAGGCCAGTGCGTTCGGACTACCTAACTCTTTCATTGGTATATTTGCATACACGGCAGTCTTTACGGCAGCGATGACGATTGCCGCAGGCGCGATCAAGCTTACGCGAGCATGGTGGCGGACACTGCTGGCTGGCGTACTGTTTGGCACGGGCTTTGCCTCATGGCTGTTCTATCAGGGTGTATTTGATATCGGCAAGCTCTGTCTGTACTGCATGTTGGTCTGGCTGGTTACGTTCGCTATGCTGTGGCTCACAACTGCGTATTGTATAGAGAAAAAGCATATCAATCTGGGCGCAAAACTCAACAAGCTACTAAGCCACAAGGCTGAACTCATCGCCGTCACCTATGTCATCATCTTCTTTTTGCTGTTCCAGCGCTGGGCTGATTACTGGCTGAGCCTCATCTAGTGGTATAATAGACATTGTTATGTTTAGCGTAAGAATGGGCACTCACTGATTTTGAGTGGGCTACGACTAAGTCATCGGTTAAATAAGCTATCGACTCGTGGCTTTCTTATTCTTCTTGCCGTACTCACAGTGATAGTCTGCACCTTTGGCGGACTATTTTCACACCACAGTACCTATACCTCGCCAAACGTGTCATGCGCCAGCTCATGTCAGCCACATTCCCAGGCTGAGCTGCCACTTCATCAAAAGACAGTCAGAAAGCTTGAACGAGAACCTGCCCCACCACCACAGACGTGGGTGGCTATCGTCGGCTCTCTGGCTGTTCTTTATGTGGCAAGGTCGGGTCGCGACCGCAATCACATCTATAAGAACAGACTCTATTTAACGACGTCCGTCATGAGGTTTTGAGCCGAGTATCTTTTTGTTAGTACGAAATAACTGAAAGGATACTTTTTATGAATAAAACTGGCTGGATTATCTTTAGTGCTGTCGTCGTGCTGTTCCTCGGTGGACTGATCGCGCTAAACAAAATGAACCAAGCAAACCTGCCGCAAAGCGACGGCTCGAATAATGTCTATGGCAACGTGGAGTCAAAGGTAACACTCACTGAGTTTATCGACTTCCAATGCGAGGCTTGCTATGCCTATTACCCAACGGTAAAAGAACTAAAAGAGAAATATAAAGATACGGTGAAGTTTGAGGTCAAAAACTTTCCTATAAGCTCAGGTCACCAATTTGCTCGTATGGCTGCCGCCTATGGCGAAGCTGCCGCAAAACAAGGCAAGTTCTGGGAAATGCACGACAAGATATTTGAGGGGCAAAAGACATGGGAGCGAGGCGGAGCGGACACTTACTTTAAGCAATACGCCGAAGACATCGGCCTTGATATGGCAAAGCTAGACACTGACGTACAAGATCAGATGACTACTGCAACAATCAACGCTGACCTCAAGCTTGCTAAAGAACTCGGAGTAAACGCAACGCCAACATTCTTCTTGAACGGCAAAAAAGTTGAACAACCTGAAAATAGTGTCGAGGCATTTTCTAAATTGCTCGATAACGCTCTGAGCGAGGCAGGTAGTGGCGATACGCAAAATTAGTATCGGTATTCTAGTCGTACTAGCGATAGCCGGTTTACTGGCTGGCGTGTGGTGGTTTGTACTAGGCGGCAACAAGCTGTCTAGTACAACGCCAAAGCCAGACGATAGTACCACAACGACAGACAATGCTACTGCACCACCGGCCGACCCCACGAAGCACGACTATTTTGAGGTGAGTACCGCCAAGCAAATGATTATCTATAATCAGCAGGCGGTTGAACTTGCCAATATCGCGCAGCACGGTGAAGCCGATGCGGACATGAAAAAACTCACTGATGAAGTGATCGCTACGCACGGTAAGACAGCAGAACAATACGCAAAGTGGCTCAATGAGTGGAATGAGTCCTACCTCAGTCTCTCCGACTTCCCACGCGAAGACGGACACGACGCGTACCCTACAAACCCCGGAATGCCCAAGGTTATGGAGCTAGACAAGCTGACAACAATGACAGCAGCGGAGAAAGAAAAAGAGTTTCTTCGCTTACTCTTACAGCTTCATGAGGGCGCTTTAGAATATATCGACATGAGAAGTGGTCAAATCCAATACGGGGAGATGAAAAGCTATGCGGCAAACGATAAAGCCCACTACGAACGAAAAATACAATCAATCAAAAACCTACAAACAACGAAAGGATTTAACTAAGTATGAAGAAAATAAAACTATCTGTTTTCCAAATTATTATGCTGATACTTATAATCATCGCCCTCGTGCTATGGGCATCAATTATCTTCACAGAGCCGGGCGGTGGCTTGATTGGTAACTGAGGCATGGCAGCATAGAGAGGTAAATACACTATCATCGCTAAAATATGATATTATCGGTATATGACGATTCAAACTACAGAACACACCCAACTAACAACACTGGCAAGCCTACTCCATAGCCTGTCAGATAGTACTCGGCTTGCGATCATTCGTAAACTTACCGAGAATGAGGCGCGAGTAGCAGACCTCGTAGACGAGCTTGGACTGGCACAGTCAACAGTTTCAGCGCACATCGCTTGCTTGAAAGACTGCCGACTCGTAGAGGGTCGTATTGAGGGGCGGCAGACCTTTTACCGCCTGACTTCACCAGATATCACGCACTTGCTACACGACGCAGAGAAGATACTAGAACAGACCGATCAAGCAGTCGCTAACTGTCCGATATTTGGGGGCGATCGTGAGTGCTGAGTGCTGCGACCACGACGATAACCATGCAGACAAAGAGTCAAAAGCGGTTATAAAGTTCTGGCAGGTGCGTGAGTTGCAGCTTGCAGGGCTTGCAGCAGTGTTGTGGGTTGTTGCATTTGTCCTAGAGCGCACTGGCAGTGCCGAGTATATCAGTATTAGCCTCGCCCTGCTTGCAACAGCAATCGCTGGCTGGACATTCATACCATCTAGTATCAAAAAGTTGCGAAAACTAAAGATTGGCGTTGGCACGCTCATGACAATCGCTACCTTTGGCGCGATAGCCCTTGGCAAGTTCGAGGAAGCAGCCATGCTAACCATTCTTTTTTCTATTTCTGAGGGTCTAGAAGAGTTTTCGCTCACTAAAGCGCAACAGAGCCTCAAAGCCTTACTATCGCTTATGCCTGAAACGGCGATTGTCCGCCGCGGCAAAACAGAAGTAGAAGTACCTGCCTCAGAAGTAAAGCGCGGTGATATTTTCATCGTTAAGCCTGGCGCAAAAGTACCAACTGACGGTATGGTGATCGACGGCAAAAGTGCCGTTAATATGGCGGCCATTACTGGCGAGTCTGTACCTGTTGAGATTGCGACGGACGGAGAGGTATTTGCTGGCTCAGTCAACGGCAACGGCGCATTAGAAGTGCGAGCCACCGCTACGACCGCCAACAACTCACTGGCTCGGGTGGTGAAAATTGTCGAAGACGCACAAAAGCAAAAAGGCGATCAGCAGCGTCTCGCCGACAAAATCGCGCAGCCGCTTGTACCGGGTATTATCGTTGTATCGCTTCTTATCGCCGTTATCGGTTCGCTGCTTGGCGACCCTGCAACGTGGATTGAGCGAGCGCTCGTTGTACTGGTAGCTGCCTCTCCATGTGCATTAGCTATCGCTGTACCTATTACGGTCGTATCGGCTATTGGCGCGGCTAGTAAGTTCGGCGTGATTATCAAGGGCGGTGCAGCACTCGAAGCCCTTGGCAAAATCAAAACGGTCGCACTCGATAAAACAGGTACGCTGACACAGAACAAGCCTGTCGTCATCAAAACAGTAACAAACGGCGCAAAAGAGGCTGACGTACTAAGATTAGCCGCCGCGCTAGAAGCTCGCAGCGAACACCCACTGGCTGCGGCCATACTTGCCGCCTCGCCAAACCCTCCTGCCGCAAAGAATGTAGCTGCCGTAACAGGCGCGGGTATTACAGGTGTTGTGGACGGTCAAAAAGTACGACTTGGTCGCCCAGGATGGATTGACGCAGGCAAGCTAGAGCAGGACGTCGTAGCCTTGCAGCAGGAGGGTGCGACAACCGTTCTCGTTGAGCAAGGCGGTAAAGTAATTGGCGCGATTGCCGTGCGCGACGAGCTACGCCCAGAGTCGGGCGACGTTGTCGAGCAGTTGATAAGCAGCGGTAGGCGGGTTGTGATGCTCACTGGTGACAATACGGTGACTGGTACGGCAATTGCTCGTACTGCTGGTATCTCTGATGTGCGTGCTGATCTGCGGCCAGAAGACAAAGCCAAGATTATTACCGAACTGGAAACAAAGAACCGCACCGCTATGGTTGGCGACGGCGTAAACGACGCACCTGCGCTTGCTACCTCAAGTGTCGGTATTGCTATGGGTGCTATGGGAACTGACGTTGCGATAGAAACGGCTGACGTTGCACTCATGGGGCAAGATCTCCGTGCGCTACCGACGGCGCTCAATCATGCCAGTCGTGCGCGAACAGCCATGATGCAAAATATAGGCTTCTCGCTGGTAATTATTGCTGCGCTATTGCCACTATCTTTATTTGGCGTGCTTGGTCTAGCTGCCGTTGTAGCGGTGCATGAGGTTGCTGAGGTGGTTGTGATACTTAATGGGCTTCGCATGGCTAAGGCACGTGTTGGATTTCATGATCACTCACTACATGAATAGTGATTATTCTCTTTTTACTTTTCAAAGTCACAAACCAGGCTGTAATAAGTTTGATAATCGTCCTTAGTTCAGTTACGAGTCGTTAGCCAGTAGGTAGAATCTGGGTACGCCGCCAATACGGCCTGCAAGAACTCGTCCGCATAATTTGCGGCACTCTTTTCATTCGCTAGCAGAACACCATCAATGTCGAGATAAATATTCATGCCCTTATTATACCTAAGTTACAGATTTCATCACAGACAACTCATCGTCATTCGATTTCTTGCTTGGCCGCTTCTTCTTCGGCTTCACAGGCTTTTTTGGAGCAATAGCGGCATCGTTTTGCTTTGGCTTGCTTGATGGTTGTTCTTCCTCTGGCTCAGCCTTTTTTGCGTAGAGTTCTCTTGATGTTTGGATTACTCTCTTTGCGATAGACTCATCTCCTGCTTCTTCAATGACTACCGTCATACCTGACATCGGCTCTTGGGCATTAACGGCCGAGATACGCACATAGTACGAGTACGCCGGCAAATTAGCTATCTCGCCCTGCTGAATAAACGGCATGAATAATGGCAGTACGAGTCGCTCATCCGACGGACTACCTGATCGAAAGCATACAACTGTGCCCACGTTAGCTAGAATGATATCGACAAGGCGTTGCTCATCTTGTTGGGAGGTGGACTGCTCGGCCATTGTGAGGAATAACTTATACTTACGAGCCTCTGAAAGCATTTGTACGAAGCTCATTGTGGCAAAGTTCTGGAACTCATCTACATAGAGATAGTACGGTGTACGGTCGATCTGTTCCATTCGAGCGCGTCGCAGTGCTGCTGTCTGTAATTTTGCTAGTACAGTTGTACCGAACAGTGCTGAAGTGTCTTCTCCAAGCAAACCTTTTGAAAAGTTGCAGATCAGTATCTTATTTGATGCAAGTACGTCCTCGAAGTTAATCGTTGACTTCGGTTGTTCGATCATACGACGTGCCGATGCCGAGAACAAGAATCGACCAATTTTTGCAGTAATACCTGCCGCCATCTTAACCTTCTGCATATCACCAGCTTTACCGAGCTCGTTATTCCAGAAGTCTTTGAGGCTTTTATCTTCAAGTGTCTTTACAACAGATCGGCGAAACTTCGCATCGTTCAACAATTCAAAAATAGTAAATAGTGTCGGTTCTTCTAGTGTCAGAGCGGTCTGGATCGTATTGCGCAGTACATATTCAATTCGGTGGCCGCCACTGTCATCTTCGGAGAATATCTTACGCAGCACAGATATAGTTGCTTCTGTAATAAGATCTTTTTCTCGCAACAAATCATCTCCCTCAAGATCAGGTGATAGTTCAAGAAGGTTCATGCCAATCGGGTGCGTCAGGTCGTCTGGATTCATGTATATAACGTCTTTGATGCGTTCTTCTGGAATGTACCTTAATATGCGATCAGCGAGGTCTCCGTGCGGATCAATCACCGTAATACCGTTACCAACCCGGATGTCTTGAAGTATCTCGTAGAAAAGCATCGTCGTCTTACCATTGCCCGTACCACCGATGATGTACTGATGGCGCTCTCGTTCAGACTCAGTAAGACCAATAGGCGTAATGACACCATGGTGATGATTCTCGCCAATAGCGATACCTAGTTTCTTTCCAGACTTCAGCGACACCGGCGCAGGCAGTGTCCGACTTAGTGACGTTATTAAGTTGTCCGTTTTGCTAACTTGGCTTGATGGGAAATGGTACAAACTTGCAAGCTCTGTCGATGCGAGGATGATTGCGGAATGGCGGCGCAATGACGGCAGACGACGTTCGGCTGATCGTTGACGTAATGTGTCAGTTAACGGTAACGAATGCTTGGCTTTGAGCGATTGATACGGCGGCACACTGTAACTATCTAACGCGGATTTAAGTGCGGCGATATGCTGTTTTGTGTCAGGACTTTTGATAAGTATGCGAATATTAGCTTGAAACAATGGTCGAGTGACTTTTTGGTGCATCGTCTCCATTAGTTCAGATTCAAACGCGCTTAAAACTCTAGCTGGACGCTCATCGGTCACGACTCGTGACTGTCTATGTTGGACGTCTCTGCTTTTTGCGTTGTAATACTCGCGGTGTCCTGATGTCATGCCCATGTACACCTCACTAGTTAAATCAGTGAGGCCGGATGATACCTTGCCAAAAACATTCGTAAAGCGACCAACGCCAGACAGTTTATTGCCGCTGACTTGCTGGAGAATGTTCTCATTGCCAAGTATCTTATGTGATAGTATCTCAGCCTCGCGTAGACGAACAGGCGTAGCGACTAGCTGTAGGATAATCTCTTCATCATCACTTAGCTTTGTCATTGCACCGGTAACGTACCCGAGTGGATCGTGCTGCTCGAAGACGGAAGTAAGAGTAAGAGGTAGCACGTAGTGACCGGTTTCCTTAAATTCAATAACACTGTACTCGCCGTCATTGCTACGTTCGACTTCTTTGACTTTAGAATCAGGTATATACGAAGTGATAGCTTTTTGAGTGCTGGACGACCGATGCTTTTCGACTTGCAATAGATAGCGGATACCATCCTTGCGCGTTGATACGATCTCGAAACTCATCACTGGCGATCGATTCAGTAGTCGCTCCTTAAGGTGTCTAGCGGCACGCATGCCGTGCAGAACTGAGAATAGTTGTTCTGTGGCCTCCGGTGTTTTAGCAATGCTTGAAGGTGGCGTGATCTCAATCCAGACCATATCACGCTTGGTTAAATATCGACGATTAAGAATTGTACGTATGGCGAAAAAGGCCGCAACGACACAAAGTAGTATCGCTATGACTAGAGCTGCGGTTGGCCAATGCCGTATGGCGGCATCGACGTGATCGGCGTAGGTATCCATACGTCAGCTCCTATCTTGCTATGAATAAAGTTGTAGTGTTCGGCCGCTTCGCTAGTAAATGTGCGTTGAGATACTACATTAATCGTCGGTGCGTTCATTTCAGATATCACCCAACTGCCATCTATATTGACTGCGATAACATATGCAACGTGACCATATATTCCTGAGTCTGTCTGGAATATTGCACCGACGGCCGGTATATTATTGACGACGTAGCCATCGCGTCGAGCGTTATCGTCCCATGTATTTGCATTACCCCATGTGGTCGGAATCGGACTGCCAGCCCATTCTCGCATTGCGTACGACCACCATGTACAGTTGCCCCATGCGTAGGTATTGCCAGGCATCGGCGGCCCCATATAGAAACCTAGCGTCTCGGCCGACTCGGCATTAGGCGTGTTTGCTAGCCAGCTCAGCGTAGGCATACCGAGGGAAAATACCGCCATCACCGGAAGCGTCAGTGATACGGTCATGACGATGACTACCAGAGCTATTAGTTTCTTTATCTTGAAACCAATCGCAAAAATACTCACCGTTTGGTTCATGAATACAGCTCCGCTGGGTTAGTTGTAATAAGCGGGTGCTCTTTATGAGACGCCACGATCTTAACCGCAACATGATTCTGATCAGCAATTAATAGCGCATCACCTCGTTCACAGGTAAGTAAGAAGCTCTGTTCATATTCACTGAGATTAAACTCACCGACCACGCCCTTGATGGTCGTGGTGTCTTGTCGCATCAATATTCTTAGTGCCGATTGCGAAGCGATTGCCCGTCCGTAGTCACTTTTTAGGAAGTCGTTAGCTTGTTGAGAGATTATTGATACGCCAAGATAGTATTTACGCGCCCGTCTAACTAGTCCAGCGATAAAGCGAGCCGACTCTTCATGTTCGAGTAGCAACCAGCCTTCGTCTATGACCAGTAGGCGTTTTTCTGGTTTCGCCATCACCTGTGGCTACTGCTCGAAGGTTGTTACATGGGAGAAGCAAAAAGGTCATCTATACGGCGCGTGCCAGCGTGACCTACAGGAGTGTAAAACAAACAAATACCTTCGCGAGGAGCTTGCGCATGAGACACTGGTAGAAAAGCTGGAGGAACTTATAGCTCCATCTCCAGAAATCGTAAAATGGCTCGTAGATCAGCTTGAGGACGAATACAAGACGTCCAAGGACGCTGCCGAGGAGTACCGCAAGTCTCTGGAGACAAAAATTGAACGTCTTACCAGAATGGACGATATGCTATATGACGACAAGCTGGCTGGCGACATATCAAAAGAACGCTATGAGGCTAAGCACAAGGACATCCAAGAGCAGCTACAGACAGCCAAGGACGACCTGCTTATTGCGGATTCTACGGTCGCTCAAAAACATGATGAAGCGATCAGTCTTATTAAGCTCACGCAGACTGCAAAAGACGAGTACTTAGACGCTGATATGTCACGAGAAGAAAAACGCTCAATTTTAACCGAACTTTTCGAATCAGCCACCCTGAAAGACAACTCTGTATCTGTTAAATATACATTTTTTGCTAAGGCGGTCTCTAAAAAAAGTTCAATAACGAAGGAAATTATAAGGAGTAAGAATTTGCTTAACCGAACCGACAAAAATGATGAAAATAACAGAGGTAAAATAAACAAAATAGACCTCAAAAATGAGATCTATCCTGTTTGGCAGGGGCACGAGGAATCGAACCTCGATCGCTGGTTTTGGAGACCGGTATACTAACCGTTGTACTATGCCCCTAAGCTCACCTATTGTAACAGATTGAGGGAGATTTCAAAAACCCCTCTTTACCCTTTTAAGACTGCGCTTTATGCGCCCGCACCGCCCGCTTGAACTTCCGGTCAGCGACCGGGTCGGCATAACGAGCAATCGGCTCATACACAAACGTCCGGTTCGCCTTGTTTCGCACTGATGAATCGACTTCCTTGATCGCATTTACGAAAAACTTTTCAATCAACCACTCACGCCCAGGCGCAGTTTGACCAATGATCGTGATGCGCCATAACTCGGCGCCCCATTCTTCGGGTTTATTCGCCCTCAAAGGTTGAGCGAGCATAGTCGGGCCTACGGGCACAGCTTTGATGATTTCCTTCAACGTGCTCATACCTTTTTCCTTATCACGAACGAATACGTCAACCGCCAACGTCCGCACCCCGCGAGGCGTCACGTGTGCCGCCTGGATTTGTTGGTTGTGTACCCAAATGATCTCACCGCTGAGGCTGCGGAGCTTTGTCGAGCGCAGCGTCAGTCGTTCCACGACACCTGATACATCGATGAACGGCTCAATTTTCACGAAGTCCCCGACGTTGAACCATTGTTCGATAATCATAATCGCGCCAGCCGTGATATCACGCAGGACCATACCAAGTGTCTGCCCGGCAAAGACGATGAAGAACGCGCTAGCACCAATCGCCGCCGCACCGCTACTGGCGCTCGGGCTCATGATTCGCCATACAACATATCCGACCACCGCCACCACGGCCGCGCGGATGATAGCCACGGCGACGCTCAAGTACGTTTCAACTTGGCGTAAACGGATGAATCGCTCTTCATTCGTCTCATTGTCGGATCGGTTCGAAACCGCCTGAGCAATCTTAATAATTCCTTCGGCGAGGAATTTACTTAAAATGTACGCCACAATAATTGACCCAACTAAAATCAGTACGGAACGGTATGCATTTGGTTGAGAGAAAAATGTGACTATGTCGTTGGTGACTAAGTCCATTACTTTATAAGAGTATACCATAGCTACCCCTTTACGGGTACCCCTGAGGTCTGCTACCATAAGCGCAAAGTATAAGTGAGGAACAAACAAATGCACGTAGTAGTAGTGGGCGGCGGGTTCGGTGGCGTAAAGACCGCTTTGGAGCTCAGTAAACGACAGATTGGGAAGATCACCCTTATTTCAGATGAATCATACTTTCTTCATCACGCGACGCTGTACGCAACGGCAACCGGTAAGGACCTTGCCGAGTCACTCATCCCGCTGAATGTCATTTTCGCGAACCACCCGAATGTCGAAATTATCAAAGACCGCGTGACTCGGCTTGATAGCAAACGCCGCTTGATCAGTAGCGACAAAAAAGATTACCACTACGACAAACTTGTTCTTGCACTTGGGTCAGTCACGACGTTCTTCGGTATTCAGGGAATGCAAGAACACGCCTACGGTATTAAGACGCTCGACGAGGTACGAAAGTTCCACGATCACATTCATCAGGAAGTTGTCGAAAAGAAATTAGACAAAGAGTACTTCGTTATCGGAGCCGGGCCGACAGGTATCGAGTTAGCCGGGGCATTACACGAATACCTACGGAGCCTGAAAAGTATTTATCGCCTGAAGAACGCCCGTTCTACCGTTACTCTTGTAGAAGCTGCTCCGCAAATTGTACCGCGTATGTCCAAAACGGCCGCGAATAAAGTTTCCGCGGCGTTGAAGAAGCAAGGCATCAAAGTACTGACGAACCACAAAGTTGGTGCACTTGAAGACGACGCAATTACTATTGATGGTAAAAAACGTCCGACGACGACCGCCGTCTGGACTTCGGGCGTCGCGAACAACGGTTTCTTTAAAGATAACGCCGACCAATTCAACTTGGCACCCAATGGTCGCGTAAATGTGAACCCTTTCCTTGAAGCCACCAAAGATATTTACGTCGTCGGTGATAATAATACCGTCAAATACAGCGGTATGGCTTGGCCGGCGCTCAAGCAGGCAACCCATGTCGCCAAGAATATAACCCGTCTTGCGACGAAGCGTGACCAAAAAGCCTTCCGCCCACGCCCTGTGCCTACAGGCCTCCCTGTCGGTGAAGACTGGGGATACGTCGAATGGTATGGCGTCTATGTTGCCGGTCGCAGCGGGGCGATCGTTCGTCGCTGGATGGAACTCTACGGCTACGCCCAATTAGTCCCGTATAAGACCGCCCTGGCCGTCTGGCGAGCGCATCATATTTCAGAGGTCGACGCCTAAAAAAGTGGATAAACTCCCGTATTCTGCATTTTAAGCGTAAGAAGTGTTGTAAATGCCTACGCTTACATCTATAATCGTGAGTAAAGATTGGCCAAAATAAAAGGAGTGCTACGATAGTTGGCAAAACCATATCGTAACAAGGGGTTATGAAGATACTAATGCTGGGTTGGGAACTCCCACCACATAACAGTGGTGGTCTAGGTGTCGCGTGCTATCATTTGTCCAAAGCCCTCGCTTCTAAAGGCACTTCTATCGACTTTGTCGTCCCCTACTCTGCCAAGCATGAAAACATCGATTTCATGACGATCCATAGCGCGACCACCCTTTCCCCGCTTCATAAATTCGGCATGGGCGCCTACGACAGCGCATTCGTCGAAGAAACGATTCACCCGAAAGGCTCCGGCGAACCAAGCACAATCCGACAAATCCAGCACCGCTACGTGCAATTCGTCGAACAATTCGTCGCTGAAAATGACTTCGACACGATCCATGCCCACGATTGGCTGACCATGGAAGCCGGCATCCGTGCCAAAAAGCTGACCGACAAGCCACTGATCGTCCATGTCCATGCGACCGAGTTCGATCGTGCCGGTGGCAATAGCGGCAACCCGCTCGTCCATGAAATTGAGTACCAAGGGCTTGTCATGGCCGACCGTATCATCGCGGTCAGTGAGGCGACAAAGCGGATTATTGTCAGCAAGTACAACATTCCGGCAAGCAAAGTAGAAGTCGTCTACAATGCGATTGACCCAAGTAGCTTTGACGATACCTACGAATACGACCGTCGCACCTATCGTTACCTTGAAGGCCTTAAAGAGGAAGGCTATACGATTGTCAGCGCTGTCACTCGTCTAACGATTCAAAAGGGCCTCGGCAACCTTGTCAAAGCAATGGCGAAAGCAATTGAAAAGTACGACCGCCTCGTGTTACTCCTTGCCGGTGACGGTGAACAACGTGACGAGCTGATTCGCCTTGCGGCCGACCTTGGTATATCCGACAAGGTTTTCTTCACTGGGTTTGTACGTGGCAAGCAGTGGCGTGATGCTTATAGCGTGTCTGACGTCTTCGTACTAAGTTCTATTAGTGAACCGTTTGGCCTCACGGCACTTGAGGCAGCGCATCACGACAACGCGTTGATTATCACTAAGCAGTCCGGTGTCGGTGAAGTGCTAAACAGTATCTTCCGTTACGACTTCTGGGATGTCGACCGCCTCGCCGACCAATTAGTAGGGATTGCTACCTCAGAGGCATTGAAAGAATCCCTCCGCCGTAACGTCACACACGAATATGCTCGCATTTCTTGGCACGATGTCGCCCAGCAATGCGTCGACCTTTACACACAACAGCGTACCGTCGAGGTTTACGCATGAGTCAGCGAGGCATTACCCTCTACATGCACGTACACCAGCCGTACCGGGTGCGTGAATATAGTGTCTTCGATACATCAATCGATCACAATTACTTTACTGACCCTGATTCACTAAGCAACCGCAACAATCAAAAGATATTCAACAAAGTCGCTGACAAATCATACCGCCCGATGAACGCGCTGCTTGAAAAACTACTTCATACTCACCCCGATTTCAAAGTCTCGCTCAGTATCACCGGTACATTCATCGACCAAGCCGAAGCGTGGGCACCCGACGTGCTTGAAAGTTTCCAACGTCTCGTAAAGACAGGCAAAGTTGAAATCGTTTCAGAAACGTATTACCACTCGCTCGCTTTCTTCTTTAGCCGTGAGGAATTCGTTCGACAGGTGGAAGCCCACAAAGCCAAAGTACGCGAAGTCTTCGGCGTTGAAACGAATGTCTTCCGCAACACTGAGCTCTCGTATAACGACTCACTCGCACAATGGGCTGACGAATACGGCTTCAAAGGTATTCTAGCTGAAGGATGGGATCCAATCCTTGATTGGCGCAGCCCTAACTTCGTCTACCGCCCTGAAGGGACCGAAAATATCGCCCTGCTTCTCAAGAACTATAAGCTCAGTGATGACCTTGCTTTCCGCTTCAGCAACCGTTCATGGCAGGAATGGCCATTGACCGCCGACAAATATAACGCCTGGCTTGAATCGTCTATTCAGGACCAGCCGTTGATCAACCTGTTCATGGACTATGAAACCTTTGGTGAACACCAGTGGCAGGACACGGGTATCTTTGAGTTCTTCGAAGAATTCGTCGGCCGCTGGCTGCAAGACCCGCAGAACACGTTCTACACGGTATCCGAAGCGATTGACGCCAACGAGCCTGCCGGAACGCTGAGTATGCCGAATACCGTCACCTGGGCGGACAGCGAGCGTGACCTGACCGCATGGCTTGGCAACAGCATGCAGCATGAAGCGATGAAGCACTTATACTCGCTTGAAGCAGATGTTCTTCGCTCTGGCGACGGCGAACTGATTTCTGACTGGCGCAAGCTGCAGACATCCGACCATGCCTACTACATGTGTACCAAGTGGTTCACCGATGGTGACGTCCATGCATACTTCAGCCCGTACGACTCGCCGTACGATGCGTTCCTCTACTATATAAATGCTATCCGCGATGTCAGGTGGCGACTGCACGAAACCCACCGGACCGGAGGTTTGAGTGGCTAGGCCAATAGTCCTTTCAAACGGTGAGCTGCATGTCGGCTTGAACATATATGGGGTGGTGCACGACTTCTACTATCCGTATGTCGGCTTCGAGAACCATGCGGCTGGTCCGTCACTCCGTCATAAGATAGGGGTGTATGTCGATGGTCAGCTCAGCTGGACCGATGACGGAACGTGGACGTTTGATTTTCACTATCCACACACTGCCCTTATCGGCCACACCAAAGCGCGAAATGAAACGTTGGGTATCATGCTCGAGTTCGATGATATTGTCGATGCCGAGATGAGCGTCTTTATTCGTAACATCCATGTCATTAATAACGCCGATCGACAGCGCGATATTAAACTATTCACCTATCAGGCATTCGCTATCGGTGATTCGAAAAGCAACACCGACACAGCACAGTACCTTCCCGACAGCGATGCGATTCTTCACTATCGCGGGCGTCGGGCGCTAGTCGTATCCGGGCACACCGATGACGCTCCGTTCGACCAGTTCTCTATCGGGTTATTCGGAACTGATGAACACCAGGGTACCTACTGGGACGCAGAAGACGGCGAACTTTCAGGTAACGTTGTCGAACATGGTCGCGTTGACTCAGCGCTACGTTTCAGCTTGAACATCGATGCGCATTCATCAAAGCGCGCCCAATACTGGATCGCCGCCGGAATGAGTAGCCGAGAGGCGCTGTACATCCACAAGCAGGTCCAAGAGCTCGGCGTTTTTGAACGTATTCATCAGACCGCCAAGTGGTGGCACGAATGGCTCGCACCAGGGATTCAAGCGGCCGAGAAGCTTCCGAAAGAACACCAAGACCGCTTCATCGAAAGCCTGATGATCATCAAATCGCAAATTGACAAGCGTGGGGCGATTATCGCCAGCACCGACAGTACCCTGCTGAACTATTCGAAAGATGGCTACGCCTACACCTGGCCCCGTGATGGTGCGAACGTTATCTGGCCGCTTATCCGCCTTGGATATTACGAAGAAGCTTACCGTTTCTTCGAGTTCTGCCAACGTGGCTTACACCCCGGGGGTTACCTCATGCATAAGTATCGTGCCGATGGAGCACTTGGAAGCAGTTGGCACCCCTATGTTCACGGCGATACAGTCACGCCTCCTATCCAAGAAGATGAAACAGCTTTGGTCGTCTTCGTATTCGTCCAGTTCTACCATTTGTCAAAAGACAGCCGCTTGATCAAGGATTTCTATCATTCACTCATTCGCCCAATGGCCGACTTCATGGCCGACTTCATCGACGAGACGACCGGCCTTCCAAAGCCAAGCTACGACTTATGGGAGGAGCGCTTCCTCATTAATACTCATTCGACAGCCGTCACGTACGCCGCCTTATTAGCAGCTTCCGAGCTTGCTGCCGTAACTGGTGACAAGGAAAGTGCCGTCAAATGGCGCGCGTCCGCTGAAGATATTCAGTCCGCTGCGCACAAATATCTGTTCAACAAGGAGCGAAGTGTCTTTTACCGTGGGCTAATTGTTGAAAACGGTGAAATCAAATACGATGCGACAATCGATACCGCGGCGGTATTCGGCTCGTTCCTCTTCGGCTTGTTCGCGACCGACAGCCCAGAACTCGCCGCTTCAATCGAAACAGTAAAGAATGTATTCCAAACTTCAGACGAACGGCCAGGGCTTCCCCGCTACGAAGACGACCCGTACCGCCGCGAAAGCTCAGATATCACCGGGAACTGGTGGTACATTACAACCCTTTGGCAGGCACAGTATGACCTTGAGCAAGGTGACCAGCAGTCCGCAGAAGGTATCTTACGATGGATCATCGACCATATGATTAGCACCGGTATGATGGGTGAACAGATCAACCCGATCACCAACGCCGTCATTGCTCCGGCGCCGCTCACGTGGTCACACGCTGAATACGTCTCGACGTTGATTGATTACCTAGGCCGGGAACGGTAGTACTTATGGTGTTGTCACGTATCGTGCGTCATCTAGCACCTTCTTCGCGCGAACGCGGCAAAACTCTCCGAACGTTCGCAAAGTCTATAGGGTTCGTGTATTTTGGTACCATGGATCAACACGCGGATGATTACGATGCAATCCGCGGGTTCACCGCCTCGTTAAGCCACGTTGATAAGCACTATATCGTTGGCACTTATGATGACTACAATATACGGCTTGTCGACCGTTCCGACACGTACAAGGCACCCCAGAACAGGTCACGTCACCAAACCTGGACTATTGTCGAGGTTGAGCTCCGTGCAAGGGATATACCGCATGTCTTCTTCGTCCCGACAAGGCAAGCCGGTTCTCACTACGAAAAACTCCATACCGTGCAGCCACACCTCCAGCCGTTGAACGCACATATTGCAAATCGCAGCCCTGAATTCCATGGGCGTTACCAAATCCTTGCTCGAACTACTTACTCGCATAAGATAGACGCTTTGTTTCCTTCGCCGCTTATCGTTGGCATCGGTGCTCGTTTTTGGCCATGCGGGATTGAGATACATAACGGCAAGCTGTTCGTATATCTATCTGACGGGAAAGTCTCGAAGCAACACCTTGAAACGACGCTCGCCTCGTCGCTTTGGCTCGCTAAAGCAATCGACGAACTGGATGAACTATAAAATACACCCCGTGAAAGGGGTGTTATTTTTTGTGAAGTCTGATTAGCTCTTGCGGGCCTTAACTTCGTTGCGACCAAGGTTCTTCTTGGTTTCGGTGTAGACCGCGTGCTTGCGTGCGATTGGGTCGTACTTCTTGAGACTGATCTTTTCAGTCGTGTTCTGCGTATTCTTGGTGGTGTAGTATGTACGGTGGCCAGTGAGTTCACTGACGAGACCAACCAATTTTCGCTTCGTATTCTTCTTTGCCATAACTTCCCTTAATCATTTATTTTCTTACTACACAAGTAATAAGGACTTTCAGAGGTAAATTATAGCAAAATACTCACCCTTTTGCAAGCAACCCTTAGCTCATGACCAATAAACTACAAAATAAAACGAGATGCATGCCGTGCATCTCGTTTGAACTGCTTCTGGAGCCACGATCGGGGCTTGAACCCGAGACCTCATCCTTACCATGGATGCGCTCTACCAACTGAGCTATCGCGGCATATCTTCGTTCGCGCTGCGCTCCACCTATTTTACTATGTGAGCTATCGCGACGACTCTGAAGATTATACCGTAAATGCTAGTATAAGTCGAGTACTACCAGGTGCTCGATATGCGGCGTATGGGGGAAGAAATTATACCCGATGTGTGCTTTGATACCATACTCTTCAGTCAATCGAGCGACATCACGGGCCTGTGTAACCGGGTTACATGACAGGTAGATGATGCGAGCTGGTTTTTGCTCTAATAATCTTACGATGACCGCTTCATGTAGCCCGGCGCGTGGCGGGTCGACAATAATTGTCTTGTCAGTCGTAATGTATTCCAGTGCATTCTCGCTCGCCGCCAGCACGGCAGTGGCCTCTTTTCCAAGCTCGGCAATGTTCTGCTGCATTTCACGCACCGCATGTTCGTTCAACTCGACAAGCGTCGTCTTATCACCACCGATGGTCAGGCCGATCGAACCGACTCCGCTATACAAATCGAGCGTCTCTTTTCCTTCGACGACCCATTCGCGCATATCGGTCAGCGCACGCTCGTACACCGGAATGTTCACCTGGAAGAAACCTTCGGTCGCATAGCGGAACGGCACGCCAAGTACCGTATCGGTCAAGGTTGTCGTACCAACCGAAAGAATACGGCGTGTAATGACGCTCGCTGGTGATTTCGGATTACTATACATCACCTCGCCCCCAACTGCGGTAAACTGCTCCGCTTCCGCTTCGGACATGAACGGTAGTTCGTCATCTTTTATATAGAGCTGCCACGCACACTCGCCGGTTGCGCTTGAACGGATAAGAAGCGTTTTGAGCTGGCGCGCCTCGACACCTTTGGCTTGAAGAAAATCACGAATCTCATGTGCAAGCTTGATGATTGGCTCCGAAAGGAGTGCACTATTCTCAATAATAATCTTACCCTTAGAACCGCGGCGGAAGAACGCCAGGCTTAAACTGTCCTGCTCACCTTCTTTGTTTCGCGTTCCGTACCAACTGAACTCTACCTTGTTGCGGTAATGGTACTCTCGCCCATCCGTATAGACGGTTATTGGCTGCGGCAACACGATATCGTGCAGTTCAAACGCTTCTTCAATCAACGCGGCTTTGTAACGATTTTCCGTTTCCATCGACATAATTTGCCATGGACTAGTAGAAAGATAGCTCTCGGGGTCTTTTGGGGTAATACGATCGGGACTGGCCGTGACGACTTCGACCACGAACCCCTCCGCGTAGGATGATTTCTTTTTCGTGAGCTGTACACGTACTTCTTCGTCAGGAAGCCCACCCCAGACAAATACCTTACGCCCATCTTCAAGGGTACCGAGGGCTTGGCCGCCACCGACAATTTTCTCAAGTGTTACCGAAACGATAGGAAGAGATTTTTTAGACATCCGTATTAGTATATACTTTTTTGCGCTCCACCTCTAGCATGAAGCGTAAAATATGATAGAATAGAGAATGTCGCCGCCTTAGCTCAGTTGGTTAGAGCGGCTGTTTTGTAAACAGTAGGTCCACGGTTCGAATCCGTGAGGCGGCTCCAAATTGATAATTCGGTATGCAGGGGTTGTGGAGCGGTCAAACACAGCAGACTGTAAATCTGCCACCTTCGGTTTCGCAGGTTCGAATCCTGCCCCCTGTACCAAATAATGACACTCACTTCGGTGGGTGTTTTTATTTGCTGTAGAAAAAACCCGCTCGGTGCGGTATTACATGACGACGCGGCGTGGCTGTTTGATCTTATTCTGTGCAGCAGGAATGATGAGCTTAGCAGCCCGTTCACGAAGGTCGAGGGCAAGCTGGGCTTCACCAATACGTTCGTAGGCATCAGCAAGGATAGACAGGGTCTGTGGTATCGGGTCGATTTCGATAGCCTTTTCCAAGGCGTCGATCATCCGCTTGTCGTTCCCCAGTTTCTCTTGTACCTTAGCGTAGGCGATGTGACGTGCGGCGTGGTCGCTATCCATAGCCAGGGCTTGTTCAAAGGCCAGCGCAGCTTTGTCGAAATTGCCCGTCTCAAAGTAGATAAGCCCGACGTTATGCAGACTACTTGCACTTGGCTCAAGACTCTGTGCGATTTCAAAACATTCGATCGCTTCTTTGAACTGCTGCTGTTTGGCATAAAGGATACCCAGGCGGTTGTAGGCACTGGCGTTACGCTCGTCGACGCGAAGAATCGTCAGTAACGCTTTTTCCGCACGGAGGTATTTACGATCCTGAAGAGAAGTCTGGGCGATAGACCATAGCTGATCGAGTTTGTCTGAAAGCTTCGACGAAAGATCGCTGGCTACTTCGCCAACTGTCTGCCTCTGGTATAACGCCCAGACTCCAATCAATACTATAATAACAAGCCCTAGCATGTTCCTCTCAGTATACTACAGCACCACCAACGATGAAAGCTGCAGGCGAACGTTCCCCTGTTCAGTCAGCCTTCTATGGACTGTATTCAGCCGCTCGAGCGTATGCAGTGCCCGCTCGTTACCATGCTGTGATATCGCGGCAGTCAATTGCTGCGTCGCGTCTTGTATAAGCGTCATCGCGGTCTCGCGGGAGTCTTTATATTTTTTAGCCAGCAGCAAGCGGTCGTACGCCGAACCGGAAACAAGTTGTCGGGCATCCCGAACGATCGCAGCACGGGCCGCAAAGCTTGCTTCATCCGTCGCTAAACTTGTCAGCTGAGCGGGAAGGCCTTTAGCAATAAACAGTAGCTGCGCCATCTTTGTCGCATCCGTCACCTTCAGCGATTCAAGCAGCGCCTTAGAATCTTCTAGTGAGATAGGGCGCACATCTACCGTTTGAGTACGCGATCGAATAGTCGGCAAAAGCAGTTCCGGTGCATGGGAGAGGAGGATAAACTGCGTCGAAGCAGGCGGCTCTTCGAGCAGCTTCAAGAAAGCATTTTGCGCCGGTACACCCATACGTTCAGCATAATCGATAATGACGACCCTGCCGTTCTTAGGTGACGTCTTCACGGCATCATAGACTCGCCTGATGCTTTCGACAGTAATTACCCCTTTTCCGAGGTCGACCTTCTCGTTCTTTTCGGGGAGTATTTCCAAAACTTGTGCCGTGTTCGGTTCAAAAAACTCCCGTGCAATGGCACGAAGGCCAATCCCCTCTTTACCATGCAGTAAAATACTATGCGGCTTCGTGTCCTTCATCGCTCCAAGCGCCTTACGAGTCACTGGATGGATACATAGCGACATACTACGAGACAAGTCCTATGAATTCGTCTGGTACTGGCGCGGTGAATACTTTTCGCTTTGAACCAGGAATCGTTATCTCGAGCTGATGGGCATGGAGACACAAACGTGGAGCGCTTTTCACATTACCGTATACTCTATCACCTGCGATTGGCGTGCCGATATACTGCATATGAACACGAAGCTGGTGCGTGCGCCCCGTTTTCGGCCGAAGCTCTACGAGCGATTTTACGCCGTTCGATTGCTCGACTTGATAAGCAGTGATTGCCGGCTTACCTTTTGCGTCAACCCTGAAAGTACTTGGTGCCGATGGTGTACGACCAATAGGTAAATCAATAACCGCCGTATCAAGCTTCGGAACGCCATCAACCACCGCTGAGTAAAATTTCTTTACTGTTCGATCAGCGAACTGCTTTTTCAGTAGCAGGGCCGCCTCATCAGTACGAGCACCGATGATTACCCCACTTGTATCACGGTCTAAACGGTGCACGATACCTGGGCGGTTGGTGGACAATGCGTTGGTCGTATAGCGCCGGAAGAAATCAGCCACCGTGAACTCATCGTTCATCACGCCTTTGCTATGAGTAAGGACGCCAATCGGCTTATTAATGACGATTACCGCGTCATCTATGTAGAGTATCGGGAATTCGTATTCGGAATAGTCTTGCTTTGAAGGAAGCTCCAGGGCAATGTCAGCAACGTCGCTCACGTCAGTGCTCGCCTTGGTCACTTCTGAGCCATCTACCTGGACGTATCCGGCCTTGATATACTTCTGTATCGTCGAGCGTGACAGATCAGGATATCGGCGTGATAACTCCTTATCTAAGCGTACGTGTGTTGGTTCAACCTCGAACAAGTACGTATCTCGGAATTTATGACTGATACCGAAAGTCTCAAAGCTGTCTTCTTTCGGATTGCGAATAAACTTGCCGCTTACTGCACCAAATTCATCGTCAAGGAGTTGCTTAATCGTATCAATCGCATCGTCGACATTGTTGTCGATCACGATAATATAATGGGTCTTCGCGAAGAGGACTGAAAGCATCCGTGTTGATGCGCGTGGCGTACGCTCTTTAGCAGATTGAATATCCGCAGTCGTGCTTAGTTCACCGGCGATTTGGAAATCACGCAGAATATAGAGTGATTCACGCTTTATGTTTTTCGTCGCCATGCGTTACCCCTGACGTAGACCGACTGCACGCTGAGCACGAAGCAGTGTTTCATTTGCAATCACTGCCATTGCAGCCTCGGATGCTTCCAACTTAGCAATCAGCATCTCGTCGGTAATCGCATCAAGTCGAGCTTGAAAGTCGCGAAGGAAGGTAGCAACGGTATCCGCGACCGCTTTCTTGAAATCACCGTAGCTGGTCGTACCAACCCATTCAGCGTTCACCTCTTCCTGCGAACGACCCGTCAACAATGCGGTAATTTGCAGCAAGCTAGAAATACCTGGCTGGGTTTCGAAATCAAAATTGATTACCCCAATACTATCGGTTGTGGCAGACATGATCTTTTTCGCTGCCGCCTCAGGACTGTCACTCAAAAGAATCTTTGATTTTTCGTCTGTTGAGCTTTTGCTCATTTTTTTCGTCGGGTCAGTCAGGCTGCGAATACGAAGCCCGTTGTCACGCTGTATGAATTTGGTCTGTTCTTTCGTGTCTGCAGGTACGGTAAAGACATCACCGAACTTATTATTGAAACGCGTCGCGATATCACGGGTGATTTCGAGGTGCTGGAACTGGTCTTCGCCGACAGGAATATACTTCGCGTTATACAGCAAGATGTCTGCGGCCATGAGTACCGGGTAATTAAATAGACCCATCGTGACGGACTCTGAATGTTCACCAGACTTTTCTTTGAACTGGGTCATACGGCCCATCTCGCCAACATACGTAAAGCAGTCAAGAATCCACATAAGCTCCGTGTGAGCCGGGATGAAGCTTTGTCGGTAGATATACGTGTCAGGGTGATCGACATCAAGCCCAGCAGCGATGAAATACTTCAAATTCGTCAGTGTTTTTCGGTAAAGCGTGGTGTGATCGATAGGTGTCGTGAAGCTATGCAGGTCAGGCACAAACATGTTCACTTGGAAATCACCTGAATATTTCTTCTGCATCTCGACCATTGGCACGAACGCGCCGAGGTAGTTGGCGAGGGTCGGATCTTCGTTAGATCGCACACCGGTAAGTAGTACTTGTTTTGTCATTGTTTTCATTATATCACAGGGGTTACGGCATAGGGCCAGAGGAAGTAGATGCGTGCTCGGCTCCAGCCCAGGCCCAGTTGGTAGTTGAACCATCTACGTAGACTGACGGTAATTCATTATTAATTGTCACTACGAACGCGTCGACGAAGTAAGATTCACCGATTGCGAAGCTTGTCGTAGGCAGCACCCCGAAACCGGATCCGAACGCCCCTGCCGCATTTGCCGAAGTAATAGTCAACTGGCCCGTTAAGCGACCAGATGCCGCAGGGTTGAGAGTGATTGTCGTTCCGGGGCTATATCCAGTATATGACGGTGATCCACGCTCACCGTACGCTTGAAACGTTTTAGCATTCGCATTAGCCGAGCTGTTACGAATCGTCACGCCCCAACGCACAACATCGCCGACCTCTAACGCATCTGGTAGGGTAAGCTTTACGCCTTGAGGCGCGTTAGCGACAGTTGTCTTCGTAACCTTCACCGAACGGGTTCCGCTGGCAGCCCAGTCAGTCGTTCGCTCTGAACTTGAGTTGGTATTCGTTCCACCCATATACCCTATATCATTCGCATTCACTTCAAAGCTTGGATTTCGTATTCTGTTGACAATCGTCACGCCCCCATTCGCAGCGTGACCGGCGCAGGCACCCGACGAAGCATTCGCCGAGCTGTTAGAACTGAAATGGCTGATATTATTCTTCGTCGCGGTAATACAATATGATTTCAAGTCGGTCGAACGCCAATACTGATAGGTTGCACCGTCAGGCCCCGTAAGCGAAGTAGCACCTGCCGCTGGAGCGGGCACCCCTAGAACGGCAGCTAGTCCCGCAAGATCATCGGGATACGTATCAGCATGGTCTACCGCATAAGCCATCACCTTCTTCGTCGCCTGCGCAGTCGCCGCCTGAGAGGCCGATGTCTTAGCCCTCTCTTGGATGCCGTTATAAGCGACGATGGTAATAGCGGCAAGAATGGCAATCACGACGATCACAATAAGAAGTTCTACGATCGTAAAGCCTTTTTGTTTTTGCGCCCACTGCATATACCACAATTGTACCATACAAAAAAAGAACCCCTTGCGGGGGCTCTTTTTTCGTGTAAGCGATTAACGCTTAGAGAACTGTTCGCGCTTACGAGCAGATCGGAGACCGTACTTCTTACGTTCTTTCTCACGTGAGTCACGCTTGAGAAGGTCAGCCTTCTTGAGCGTTGAACGAAGGTCAGAGTGAGCAGTCGTGAGTGCCTTAGCGATTGCGAGCTTGATGGCATCAACCTGACCAGCTACACCACCGCCTTGTACGCGGACGGTAACGTCGAAGTCTTTTTGCTTGTTTACAAGTGCGAGCGGGTCAGTGATCTCAGCAAGCAGCGACTTGTTACCATCAAGGTATTCAGCGGCTGGCTTGTCGTTGATCGTAAGGGTACCCTTGCCCTTGTAAAGGCGCACACGAGCGGTAGCGCTCTTGCGGCGTCCGAGGCCGTAGAAGTAACTTGCGTCAGCCATACTACTTTACCTCAACTTTCTTAGGGGTTTGTGCGGTGTGCGTGTGTTCAGCACCAGGGAAGATCTTCAAACGAGCCAAACGACCGTCTGAGAGCTTGTTCTTTGGAAGCATACCCTGTACAGCCTTTTCGATGATTCGTTCTGGGAACTTTTCACGAACTTCTGCAAGAGTAGCATCCTTGATTCCACCTGGGAAACCACTGTGGCGGTAGTAGATCTTACCGGTTTCCTTGTCACCTGTTACCACAAGCTTCGCAGCGTTGATAACGACAACATAGTCACCGCCATCGATGTGCGGGGTGTAGGTCGGCTTGTTCTTACCGATAAGCTTGTCAGCGATGATCGTCGCGATACGACCGAGTGGAAGCTCAGCGGCATCAATCAGGAACCATTCGCGAGATACTTCGGTAGGCTTCTGGTTATACGTCTTAGCGTTTACCATTATTTGTCCTCCTTCGCAGCCGGCTTAGGGGTGTCGCTGATTTCGTCGACGAAAGCGATAGTCGCAAGTTGCGCACCATCACCAACGCGGAGACGAGTTCGCTCAACCCGTACGTGACCGCTGGTGCGGCCCGCAAGCTGAGGAGCGATCACGTCAACAAGACGGAACGCCGCAGCCTGGGTTGAAAGACCAGCGATAACCGCACGACGGTTCGCAAGGTCACCCTTCTTAGCTTTAGTAACGAGTTTTTCAATGTAACGGACGAGTTCTTTGGCTTTCGGAAGCGTGGTTTCGATCTTACCGTGCTCTACAAGGCTGGTTGCCAGACCCTTGAGGAGTGCACGGCGCTGATCGCGCTCGCGGCCAAATTTACGTCCTTTATATCCGTGTCGGTGCATGTTCTAGACGTCCAATTCTGCCAATTTATCTTTGACTTCATCAAGCGCCTTGCTACCGAAGCCCTTCAACTCGCGAAGATCCTGCTCGCTCAAGGTGACAAGGTCACGAACGGTACGGATTTCGTTGTTGATAAGAGCGTTCGCGGTACGAGCGCTGAGGTTTAATTCTTCAATAGGGGTGTTGAGCTCGTTGCCTTCGTCAGCCAAGTCTTGGCCAAGTGCAGGTGCGGCTTCAACAGTCGTGCTACCAGCAAGTGCGGTGTATTGGTTTACCAAGATTGCAGCTGCTTCTTCAAATGCTTCACGCGGGCTGATTGAGCCGTCGGTTTCAATATTTACTTGAAGCTTGTCGAGGTTGGTTTCCTGACCGACACGAGTCGCGTCAACCTTGTAGCGTACGCGAAGTACTGGGCTGAACATCGCGTCGAGGGCGATCATGTCACCGTGAAGACGCTTTACGCTTGATTCTTCGATTGCTTGGTAACCACGGCCAGAGTCAACGACGAGGTCGATGATAACTGACTTCTTCGGGTCATCAATCGTAGCGATGATTTGGTCAGGGTTGATGACTTCTACATCTGCATTCGCCTTGATGTCGGCTGCAGTAATAGGGCCAGCACCCTTCTTCTCAATACGAAGCTCGATGGTTTCATCAGTTGAAACCTTAACGCGAACGTTCTTGAGGTTCAACATGATGTCGACGACGTCTTCCTTGATACCGTCAACGGTAGTGAACTCGTGGCTTGCGCCTTCGATACGGAAGGCGACGATTGCGCCACCCTTCACGCTAGAAAGGAGCACGCGGCGAAGGCTGTTCCCGAGGGTGTTGCCGTAGCCTGCTTGCAGCGGTTCAATAACGAACGATGCGCTTGTTTTGCTAGTCTCTTCAACTGCTGCGAGCGCTGGGTTGTGAATAACTTTTGACATTTCTTGTATCTCCTTACCCTATCGTGAGTAGTACTCAACAATTAATTGTTCGTTAATTTCTGGTTCCGCTTCTTGACGAGTCGGGAGGCCGGTAACAGAAATGGTCATCTTCTTTGCGTCGCTTTTCAACCAGCTCAGTGGAGACTGCGTACTGTTCTTCACCACTTCATCAAGTTGAGTGAAGTATCCAGACTTCGTGCTCTTAGGACGAACGACAAGTTCGTCACCTGGCTTGAGACGGATTGATGGAATGTCAACACGGCGGCCGTTGAGCAGGAAGTGCCCGTGACCGACAAGCTGACGCGCTGCACGACGGCTGGTCGCAAAACCAGCACGGTATACGGCGTTGTCGAGGCGCTGTTCAAGCATACGGAGCAGGTTTTCACCTGTCAGACCGTCTTGGCGAGTCGCTTCGTTCATAAGCTTTGCGAATTGCTTCTCTAGGAGGCCGTAAGTACGGCGGACCTTCTGCTTTTCGCGGAGCTGAGTGAGGTACAAGCTCGGCTTGTTCTGGCGGCCGTGGGCGTGAACGCCTGGGATACCGCTCTTACGAGCCATGATCTTGTGAGCCTTAGGGTGAAGTGCGTAGCCTTCGCGGCGGCTCTGTTTAACAATAGGTGAAACATCACGTGCCATAGACTATCCCCTTCGCACCTTTCGTGGACGAACGCCACCGTGAGGTACGCCGGTCACTTCTTTGATACTGTCGATGCTGATGTCTTGGGTGGTAAGTGCGCGGATCGCTGAATCACGACCTTGGCCTACGCCCTTAACGAATACGTCGACTGACTTAAGGCCGAAGCCCTTTGCCGTTTCCGCAGCTTTTTCAGCCGCGATCTGTGCTGCGTATGCAGTACCCTTCTTGCTTCCGCGGAAGCCAGCTGCACCGGCGCTTGCCTGTGCGATCACGTTGCCCTTCTTGTCAGAAAAGCTAATGATAGTGTTGTTGAAGGTTGCCTGAATGTGCAGCTGACCAGTAGGAACTGATCGCTTTTGCTTCTTCTTCGTAGAATCTGCCATCTGAATAGTCCTTTCCTAGGTCTTACTTGCTGCTTTAGGTTGCGCTCCACCAACTGCGACCGCGCGACCCTTACGAGTTCGTGCATTCGTACGAGTACGCTGACCGTTTACCGGAAGGCCAGACTTGTGTCGGAGCCCACGGTAGGCGTTGATGTCCTTAAGACGCTTGATATTGTTTGTTACGAGACGCTGGAGGTCGCCTTCTACGGTGTAATCGCGGTCGATTACTTCACGTAGACGTTGTTCTTCAGCCTCGGTGAGATCTTTCACCCGAGTGGTCGGCTCAACATTAGCCGCCGCAAGGATGTCTCGAGCAAACTTCGGACCGACACCGTAAATGTACGTGAGTGCGATCTGAACTTGCTTTTCTGCGGGAATGGTTACCCCAGCAATTCGAGCCATGCTTAACCCTGCCTTTGCTTGTTCTTAGGTTTCTTCTTGTTGATGACGCGCAAGCGGCCCTTACGGCGCACTAGCTGGTCATCTGGACTGATTTTCTTTACACTCGCACGAACTTTCATGAGTTCAAGAATCCTCCAGTTAAATTTGATCCTTATGGCGGTACGTGATTCTTCCCTTCGTAAGGTCGTAAGGGGTCATCTCAACGTCCACCATATCACCAGGCACAAGGCGGATATAGTTTTTACGCATTTTTCCGCTGATGTGCGCGATGATGCTCAGGCCGTTCTCGAGTTCAATCTTAAATTGAGTATTAGGCAGTGCTTCCACTACCTTTGCTCGCATCTTGATTACCTCTTTAGAACTAGCCATAAGTTACAGTAGTGAATTATACAGGAAAAAACCCCGGAAGTAAAGCGCTTTCAAGAAGTATAGAACCGACTTTCTCGGCTTATACGTTGGTAGTAGTTTTATTGTAGCAAAAGCAGTTCCCGTGTCAATAAAATAAACAGACCGCTCATGCAGCCTGTCTATCGTTATAAGATACGCTTATCGATCGTAGTCGTCGTAGGTCACCATCAACGCACGCGAGTTGATCTGGCGAAGCGCTTCAAGTGCGACGGTGACGACAATCAGGAGGCCGGTACCACCGATAGAGAGGTTCGTGCCCGTAATGCCAGCGAACTGATACAGCAAGTACTCGGCGAGGAACGGTGATACGGCGATCAGACCAAGGACGAGTGATCCGAAGAGGATCAAGCGGTTGACGGTCGTCGAAAGGTATTTTTCGGTCGTCTTTCCGGGGCGCACACCTTCGATGAATCCACCCTGCTTCTGGAGGTTCTCGGCGATTTCATTCGCGTTGAACACGATACCTGTGTAGAAGTACGTGAAAAAGATCACGAGGATGAAGTACATACCAGGGTAGATGAAGGCCTGCCATTCAGAACCAGTGAAGCTACCTGGTGTCGGTGCCTGGAACCAAAGGATAAGGTTGTTCGCAAGCTCGGCGTAGGCTTCGTTACCAGTTGCCTTCAGGATTTGCCCGATGAAAGCTGGCAGCGAAAGGAATGCGACTGCGAAGATGACGGGAATGACACCTGCCGCGATGAGCTTCACAGGCAAGATGCTTTTTACCCCACCATAGCTACTGTTTCCCTGGACGCGCTTCGCATAGTTAATCGTGATGACACGCTGCGCTTCGTTGATCTTAACCAGGAAGTACAACATGATCAACGATGCTACTACTATTGCCAAGGACACCCAGAACGTCACGGGGTCTACAGGAATCGTGAACCAGTTGAATACACTCAATCCCCCGTTCTCCGTGCTGAAGAGTGACGTACCGATCGTCGATAGCATCGTCGGAAGCTGGCTGATGATACCGGCGAAGATAAGCAAGCTGATACCGTTACCGACGCCCTGCTCAGTAATCAGCTCACCGAGCCACATCAGAAGTACGGCACCAGCAGTCATAGCAGTGACCGCGACAACCCACTCGATCGCCGTTGGGTCTGCGAGGACCGTCGTGTTACCGGCGAGAACGGTTTGTCGCAAGATGAAGATGAAAGCAATAGACTGTATGATCGCCAGCGGAATAGTCATCATACGGGTCCACTGGTTGATCTTGCGTCGACCAGACTCGCCATCCTTGTGCAATTCTTCAAGGCGCGGAATTGCTTTTGTGAGCAACTGCGTGATAACCGATGCCGTAATAAATGGCGTCAAACCAACCAGCACGATCGAGAAGCTCGCCAGCGCACCACCCGAGAGAAGGTTCAGGAACCCACCGAAGTCAGTCCCACTCACGACACTGTTAATTACCTCGCGGAGCTGCGTAGGCTCTGCAAGCGGTACTGGTACGTGTGCCAGAAGGCGGTACACAATAATAATACCGAGTACGACAAGCAGACGCTTCTGCATGTCGCGATTCTTTAATGATCGAAAGATAGTTTTCCAGTTCATCGGACGCTTTCTGATTTTTCCTTATACAACTTCGCTCATTATACACCGCAGCCAGAGTATGGTAAAGGATATGGCTACTTGATATTTGTAAGCATATGTGCTATAATAATATATTATGCTCGTCGAACACCACGGCACTTCTTTTTCCGACTCTGAAGCCGACACAGAGCCGTTACCCATTATTGCCGAGACGACCGAACTCACCGAACGTGGGAGCACCCACCTTCGCACCTTCGGAAGATTCGCCGGTAAATTTGCCTTGTACCAGGTCGCTGCAGTCGGACTTGGTGCGGCTATCGCCCATGGCGGCATTATTGCATCCAGCGCAGCCGATAATATAAAGGCAGCTCTTACGTTCAACGATCAAAACAATAAGGTAAGTGCGATTACCAGTCATATCGCTGACCTGCCGATACGAGTTGACTGCGATACCGAAGCGCTTGGTGGCACGATCATTCAAGACGGCATAGAGTACACAACACGTGGTGCGGTACGTCCGCTCATCCTATTTCCCCAGCCCGTAGCTATTCCGGTAATGACAATCAGAGAAAATCTTTGCGATGACATCACCGAGTTTACCCCTACTGTCGACCTTACCGCCCTTTCAACTGATGCGTACTACGACTATATATATGATGTCCTAAAGTACGCTGATGCGTTAAGCGTCGTCTTACATGAATCAGAACATATCAAACAAGAATTCGACGAAGCGGCCGCTACCTGCTACGCCTACCAGAAACTTCCTGGTGCCCTAGAGGAGCTAGGCGTTGATGAAGCTATCGCGCTCAGTACCGCGAAACGCCTCGCCGAAGGGACCAACGATGGCTATACCGAGGAATATTTGTCCGACGAATGTCGGCCAGGTGGTTCCTTAGACTTAGCTATCAGTGACGTGTACATTACGCCACCTGAAGTCACTCAACCGGATACACTCGGATAATAAGTACACCGTAATATAAAATACCCCCTACGTAAGGGGGTATTTTATTGTTGAAATAGGACTACTTGTCGCTTGCTTCAGCTTGCTTTGTGCTTTGCTTGAGCGGCACGGCAGTCTTTTCAAAAGAACCACCTGCTTTAGCGATTGCTTCCTGCGAGCTCTTGCTTGCACCAGCAACCTTAACGGTCAACGCTGTGGTTAGTTCACCACGGGTGATAACCTTAACAGTGTGGAAAGGTGTCCCGATGTAACCTTGCTCGAAAAGCGTAGCGTTATCGACAGTCTTGCCCTTGAACGCGTTTAGCGTATCGAGGTATACGACTTGCGCAGGAGTACGAAGGCTCTTGAATCCACGAGCCTTTGGCACTGCACGGACCAGCGTACGCTGACCACCCTGGAAAGTAGCGCCGAGCTTCTTACCAGTACGAGCTCCTTGACCCTTCGTACCACGACCAGCGGTTTTACCACCACCAGCTGAGATACCACGGCCAACGCGCTTTTTGTCTTTGTTAGCACCAGCTAACAGTTCGTTGTACTTAGTCATTACTTAGCCTCCTCTTTTGCTACAGGAGCTTTCTTTGCAGCTGGCTTCTTAGCTGACTTGTCAGCGTTGAGCCATTCGTCCTTAGGTACGAGCGTACGAAGCGCTTCAACGGTCGCGTACGCGATGTTCACCTTGTTGGTCGAGTTCAAAGACTTAGAAAGAAGGTTACGGATACCTGTTACACCGATGATCGAACGAACGACACCACCCGCGATAATACCGGTACCAGGAGCTGCAGGCTTCAAGAGCACGCGGGCACCAGAGTACTTGATCTCGTTTTCGTGAGGGATTGTTTCGTTGATGATTGGAATAACGACGAGGTTCTTCTTCGCGATGTCAGTTGCCTTCTGTACAGCTACCTGTACGTCAGCACCCTTAGCAACACCGACGCCTACCTTGTTCTTACGGTCACCGACAACAACCAGTGCCTTGAAACGGAAACGACGTCCACCCTTTACCACACGTGACACACGGTCGATGTTGATAACGAGTTCTTCAAATTGCTTTGGTTCTTGTGGCGCCTGGTCGCGGCGGTTGTTTCCGCGAGGGCCATTGTTTCGTTGTGCGTCAGCCATATTAAAACTCCAGTCCTTCCTTGCGAACAGCATCTGCGAGGGCAGCGAGGCGCTGAGCGTACTTACGACCGTTGCGGTCGAAGACGATAGCGGTGATCTTTGCCTTCTTAGCTTTCTTAGCGATTTCAGCACCGACTACAGCAGCTTGCTCGGTCATAGTGCCAGTTTGTTTCGTACCGACGGTCGTCGCAGCCGCAATGGTGTGGTGCTTTACGTCGTCAATAAGTTGTGCGCTGATGTGCTTGTTTGATACTGAAACAGTCAAACGTGGGCGTTCAGCAGTACCGGTTACCTTGGCACGAACACGTGCAGCACGAAGGGTACGGTTAAGGATCTTCTTATCGAGAATACCCATGATTACTTACCTGCCTTTCCTGCTTTTCGAAGGATCACTTCGTCGGCGTACTTGATACCCTTACCCTTGTATGGTTCAGGCTTCTTAAGCGCACGGATTTCCGCTGCGGTCTGACCGACAAGTTGCTTGTCGATACCCTTGACGGTGATTTCCATCTTGTTTACTTCAAGTTGGACGCCATCGCGTGCTTTGTATTTGACCGGGTGTGAGAATCCGAGGGCCATAGTGATTTCCTGGCCACCGCCTTCAACGCGGAAACCGACACCATTAACTTCAAGCTTCTTTTCGAAACCTTCAGTCACGCCGACGACTGCGTTGTTAAGAAGAGCGCGCTGCAAACCGTGCTGTGCACGAGCAATACGTTCATCGTCTTTACGGGTAACGACTGCGTTACCTTCCTCAGTAGCGACGGTTACATCAGAGAGATGCGGTACTACGAGCTGGCCTTTAGGACCAACGACAGTAATAGCATCATCAGCGACCGTGATTGTCACGCCTGAGGGAATTTGAATTGGTAGTTTTCCGATTCGACTCATGATCTACTTTCTTGTTTACCACGAGTGAAACGGACAAGACGTTTCGGGCTTCAGTCGATTCTTTGTATGGCACCGATGCTTCGCACTGGCTTTAGAATAGACTATCGCAAAATCACCTTTGATTTCACTCGCATTAATTATCTGAATAATAGTAGCATACCTGGGGTGATAAAGCAATACGCCCCTATTAGACAATACTTAGTATATATGCTATAATATGTACCATAGGATACCCCAGTGTACCTTGTTCATCCCACCCACTACAGAAGGAGGTGATGTGATTGGTATACCCAACACATCGCATTACTCACCGCAGGCGTGACCTGTCGGTTGAGGTCGTCATCCCTGAAAGCGTACAACAACAACTGCACGCTCACGATGAAGACGAACGCCGTCGAGCTCGCGATTCAATTTGTATTCGATTCCGCAAGACGTGCGAACAGCACTACCCGATTCAGTCCGTTCCTACCTACATCGAGTGGTCGTCACTCGATATCGAACAACTCGGTATCAGCCAGGATTCGCTCCGGCACCCGGGTCGATCTGTCGTTGACGGAGAAGAATGCGACGACTGCCCGAGCTGCGACATCGGACACCACGAACGGTGCCGATCAGGGTATTGCCCGCAGGCCTACGGGTAAGCAGAAATCGAGCTCGATGCAATGCCTCGTTTAGAGGGTGGAATGTTTGCCGCGTTCATTTTGAACGCGGCCATTTCATATCTAATTCTGTTTTGCACAAAAAAGAACCTCTAAACGAGGTTCTTTTCATATGCGACAGATGCTTCTAGTAAACGCTAAGGAGCAATTCACCACCAAGTCGCTGCTTCACAGCTTCCTGACCAGTTACAACACCCTTTGAGGTACTGACAAGCACGATACCGCGGCCGCTCTTTACCTTAGGGATGTCATTTGCACTTACGTACACGCGGCGTCCAGGCTTCGAAAGGCGCTTGATCTCGTTGATTGTCGAGTTCTCACCAGGATTGTTAATGGTAACGACAAGGATGTCGCGTGGCTTTGCGGCTTCAACCTTAACGGCAGAAACGTAGCCGGCTTTTTGTAGCTCTTTAGCTACGGTTACCTTCAATTTACTTGAAGGAACGGTGATTTCGTTCTTACCAACCATAACTGCGTTACGAATACGAGTCAGTAGGTCGGCGATTGGGTCTGTAGATTGTAGTGACATAATCGATCTCCTTTCCTACCAGCTACTCTTCGTTACGCCAGGGATTTCACCCTTGCTTGCTTTTTCACGGAAGTTGATACGGCTCAGGCCGAAACGGCGCATGTATCCGTGGGGACGACCGTGTAGTGCGTCGCGGTTCTTGTGTCGGGTCGGTGAACTGTTGCGAGGAAGCTTCTGGAGGCCGTCAAGGTCACCGAGTTCCTTCAGTTCAGCACGCTTTGCCGCGTACTTCGCGATCATTTTCTTTCGCTTTTCGTCACGAACGATTGCAGATGTCTTAGGCATTAGCGTACTCCTCCTTCTTTCTCAAATGGCATACCGAATTTTACGAGCAATGCTTTGCTGGCTTCCTTGTTTCCGTTCTTGATGACGAACGTTACCTGGAGGCCGTGGGCGTGCTGTGTTTCTTCGAATGACAGTTCAGGGAAGATAGATTGCTCTACGATACCAAGGTTGTAGTTACCACCCTTGTCGAAAGCTTTGTTGCTGACACCATGGAAGTCGCGGACACGTGGCAACGCGACGTTCACGAGGCGGTCGAGAAACTCGTACATACGAGTACCACGAAGGGATACTGAAAGCCCGACGCGGTTCATACCAGCACGGATCTTGAAGCCGGCAATTGACTTACGAGCCATACGGTCGACTGGGAATTGACCAGTAATCTTAGTGACGGTGTTGCGCACTACTTCGTAGTGGTGCTTGTCGTCTTTGTTCTTACCGATTCCTACGCTGACAATGATCTTTTCAAGCTTTGGTACTTCGTTGACATTAGAAAGACCGAGTTCGGCTTGAAGTTCCTTGACGAACTGGTCGTTGTACAAGGCTTTCAGGCGAGGAGCGGTGATAGTAGTAGCTTTTGCCATTACTTGATCTCCTTACTATTAGCTTGGCGGGCTACGCGGGTAACGCCACCATCTACGTTTTTAACAAATCCGACACGGCTGGTTTTGCCGCTCTTTTCATCAACGACAAGGGCAACCTTGTGAAGTGGAGTAGGAACGTGAACGTCCTTGTGGCCACCACGGGGGTTAAGCTGGCTTGGCTTGATATGTCGGTGCTTTTGGCCGATACCTTCAAGAAGTACGGCACCCTTAGCGGTAAGTACTGAAAGAACCTTAGCGGTCGTGCCCTTCTGAGCACCGCTGATGATCTTTACGGTATCACCCTTTTTGATTCGCTTTACTGCAGGCATATTATAGTACCTCCGGAGCTAGGCTGATGATCTTCGTGTAGCCAAGGTCACGTAGTTCACGTGGCACAGGGCCGAACACACGAGTACCCTTAGGGGTCTTGTCATCGTTGATGATAACCGCTGCGTTGTCGTCGAAAGCGATCGTGCTTCCGTCTTTACGCTTAATCTGGTTACGAGTACGGACGACGACAGCCTTAACGACTGACTTCTTCTTTACGTTACCAGTCGGGTTAGCGTCCTTAACGGTCGCGACGATGACGTCACCGACGTGTGCGTAACGACGACGGGTTCCACCGAGAACACGGATACAAAGGATTTCCTTCGCACCACTGTTGTCGGCGACTTTAAGGCGAGATTCTTGTTGGATCATTACTTCTCCTCCTCACCTTCTACGTCACTCTTGAGTTCGATTGAACCGTGTGAGCGCTCGTCGATGCTTACCAGGGTAAAGTTCTTGTTCTTAGAAATAGGACGAGTTTCCTTGATAGTCACACGGTCACCCATGTGCGCATCGTTCTTTTCGTCGTGAGCGGCGTACTTACGGCTAACAGTATATTGCTTTCCGTAAATAGGGTGCGTTTCACGGCTGGTTACCGTAATGGTAATTGTCTTGTCAGCCTTGTCAGAGGTGACAATACCGGTCAAAGTCTTTGCCATATTAGTTTTCCTCCTTCTTAGCTGCGCTTTCTGCCTGCTTGATAGCAGTCAGGGCGCGGGCAATTGCTTTACGTTGGGTTGTCAGGACGTGTGGGTTCACCAGTTCGCCGAGACGGTGACTTCGCTGTGACTCTTGAAGGTCGTTACGAAGCGTGACAAGTTCTTCCTGAAGTTGGTCGAGAGTTTTTACTTCTACGGCCTTCTTTGGAGCTGCTTTAGTGGTTTTCTTTTCAGCCATTATGCTTGCTCCTTCACGATGAACTTAGTCTTCACAGGAAGCTTGTGTGCCGCAAGGCGCATCGCTTCACGAGCGATTTCTTCGTCCACACCCTTCATCTCGAAGAGTACAGTACCAGCTTTGACACGGGCGACGAAGAATTCAGGGTTACCTTTACCACCACCCATCTTTACGTCTTGTGGTTTACGGGTTCGCGGAAGGTGTGGGAAGATACGAATCCAGATTTTACCACCACGCTTGATGTAGCGGGTCATCGCCTGACGAGCTGACTCGATCTGGCGAGAGGTGATGTCGTTGTTCTGCTGCGATTGGAGCGCGTAGTCACCGAAAGCGATGTAGTTACCAGAAGTGGCAATACCGTCGTTGCGGCCTTTACGAACCTTTCGGTGCTTCATTTTCTTAGGAAGTAACATACCGATTAGCTCCTTTCACCCTTGTAGATCCAAACCTTCACACCGACAATACCAGCACCTGGAAGTGCGGCACGTGCAGTATGGAAGTCCACGTCAGCACGAAGTGTGTGAAGTGGGACTGAACCTTCGCTGACCTTCTCGCGACGAGCCATTTCAGCGTTGTTAAGACGACCAGAAACCTGAATACGGACACCCTTCGCGCCGGCAGTCATCACGTTCTGTGCAGACATCTTGATTGCACGGCGGAAGTTTGAACGGCGTTCGAGCTGGTGAGCGATATTCTCAGCTACCAACTTAGCGCTAAGGTCTGGGCGCTTAACTTCTTCAATGTTAATACGGACTGGAAGGCTGGCGATTTTCTCGAGTTCCTTCTTCAGTTCGGTAACACCTGCACCACCACGACCAATCACGACACCTGCCTTAGCAGTGTGAATCGTAACGGTAACGAGGTTCGCAGAGCGTTCGATTTCTACACGAGCGATCGTTGGACGGCTCGCGAAACGCTTTTCAACGTGCTCACGAATCTTGATATCTTCGATAAGCAGACGAGAAAAGTCTTTCTTAAGGGCAAACCAGCGTGAATCCCAGTTCTTGTGAACCTGGAGACGGAAACTGGTTGGATTAACCTTCTGTCCCATTATTTCTTCTCCTCTTTCTTCGCTGGCTTAGCAGCAGCCTTAGGAGCGTCTTCTACCACTTCGGTAGGTTTCGCTGCAGCAGCCTTTGCCGGTGCCTTCTTTGGTTTGAGCTCACCAGTCACTTCAACCAAAATGTTTGAAGTCTTCTTCTGGTATGGAAGCGCACGACCACGGCTTGCCGGGGTGAAACGCTTCAAACGCGTACCAGTTGTGACTGAGAGAGTCGCGATAGTCAGGGTCTTGCCGTCAAAACCGTGGTTATTAACAGCGTTCGCCTGCGCACTTTCAATCGCCTTGCGGACTGCGAGTGCAGCGCGCTTTGGCGTGTGGTTCAGGATAACGATAGCATCAGCTACCGTACGGCCACGCACAAGGCTGGCGACCAAAGCAACCTTGCGGGGAGCTTGGTCGACGCCTTTGGCGTAAGAACGTACAACAGATACTTCAGCCATTATTTCTTATCCTTTCCACCGTGCTTACGGAACTTACGAGTTGGACTAAACTCACCGAGTTTGTGACCAACCATGTTTTCCGTAATGAGCACTGGTACGTGTACCTTACCGTTGTGCACGGCGATAGTACGACCTACCATGTCTGGGCTGATGGTGCTTGCGCGAGCCCAGGTCTTGATGATAGTTCGGTCTTCGAGACCCAAGGCCGCCACTTTCTTAGCGAGCTTGAAGTCGACGAATGGACCTTTTTTCAATGATCGACTCATATTACTTCTTCCTCTTCGCGTCGTGGCGCGACCTTACGATGTGACCAGCAACGTCTTTACGACGACGGGTGCGGTACCCAAGAGTCAATTGACCCCATGGAGTACGTGGCGCCTTACCAGCACCGTGACGTCCACCGTCACCACCACCATGTGGGTGGTCTGCGGCGTTCATCACGACACCACGAACGGTAGGGCGGATACCCTTACGTCGCTTGCGACCTGCTGAACCAATCTTGATGTTCTGGTGTTGTACGTTACCGACGACACCGATTGCGGCAGTTGCCTCAAGTCGGAACTTGCGGACTTCACCAGAAGGAAGACGTACTTGTGCGTAGTCACCTTCTTTTGCCATCAACTGAGCCTTCGTACCAGCAGAACGTACGATCTGTGCGCCCTTACCTGGGTGAAGTTCAATTGCGTAAATCTGGGTACCAACTGGAATGTTCGCCAGTGGCATGCGGTTTGACTGCTCGATAGGAGCGTCAGCACCACTCTTGATTACCTTACCTACGGTCATTGAAGTATCGGCAAGGAGGTAGTGGTAAAGGCCGTTCTGGTCCTTTACACGAGCGATACGAGCGGAACGGTTAGGGTCGTACTCGATGTGCTCAACGGTAACAACAGCACCGGCTGGCAAGTTGTGGTTCATCAGACGGTAGTGACGTTTAACACCACCACCACGGTGACGCACGGTAATGCGACCAGCGTTGTTGCGACCCGCGTTCTGCTTTTTGCTCTTGGTGAGACTTTTCAGTGGCTTGCGTGTCGTAATGTCACTTAAGTCCTGAGAAGTCATACCGCGGCGGGCAGGAGTCGTTGGGTTGTATTGCTTAATAGCCATTACTTCTTCTCCTCACTCGTCTGCTCTGCTGGCTGTTCAAAGATAGCAAGGCTACTACCTTCGGCAAGCGTAACGTACGCCTTCTTGCTGTCAGAGCGGTTCGTAGTGCCTGGGTAGCGGTTCTTCCCACGAGAGAAACGAACAGCTTTACCAGTTTGTACCAAGGTCTTGATAGTTTTTACGGTTACACCGTACTGTGCTTCCACAGCAGCGGTGATTTCATTCTTGTTTGCAGCCACCGGTACGGCAAATACGTACACGTTCTTTTGGCTGAGGCCATAAGCCTTTTCAGTGGTGACCGGAGTCACGAGGATGGTTGATAGGTTCTTAGCCATATTACGCCTCCTCCTTTACAAGCCAACTCTTAAGGGTTGGAACAGACACGGTTGAGAGCACGATGTGGTCAGCGTTCAGAATGTGATAGACGCTGAGGTACTTAGTGCTGACAAGCAGGACGTTTTGCAGGTTGTTCGTAGCGCGGATGATCGCAGGGGTTTTTTCGTCAACGACGATAAGGGTCTTGCGGTCAAACTTGTTGTCGCCGAGGAACTTCACGACTTCAGCGGTCTTGCCAGTTGTCTTTACGTCAAGGACGTGAACCTTCTTCGCTTCGTTCGCGAGGGTCAACGCTTGGCGGATAGCTTGGCGCTTCGCTTGGGTCGAGATTTTCTTTGAGTAGTTTTCGTTGCCACGTGGACCGAAGACGATACCACCGCCACGCCAGATTGGGTTTCGGCTTGAACCGAAACGTGCGCGACCAGTACCCTTCTGCTTCCATGGCTTCTTACCACCACCGCTTACTTCACCACGAGTCTTCGTGCGAGCAGCGCTGGTACGGTTGTTCGCAAGGTATGCGTCGTACGCAAGCTTCAGTAGTTCGTGATTCTTCACGTCTACCGCAAAGACTTCCTTAGGAAGCGTTGTCTTTGCCTCGGTTTTTACTGCGTCAGCCATTATGCCTTACCTCCGATCACAATAAGACCCTTCTTAGGACCAGGCACAGCACCCTTGAGACCAATCAGATTGTTCTCTACGTCGATGTAGCTCACGACCAAGTTCTTTACCGTAACTTGTTCGTGGCCCATACGACCTGCCATGCGCTTACCCTTGAAGACCTTCTGTGGGTACATCGAACCGATAGATCCTGGCTTACGGGTGTTACCCTTTCCACCATGGGTCTTCCTGTGTCGTTCGAAGTTGTGTCGTTTAATGTTACCTGCGAAACCTTTACCCTTGCTGATACCCGTAGCGTCAACTACGTCACCAAGCTCAAATGCGGTTACGTCAAACGTGCTTCCGACAGTCAGTTCTTCTGACGTGTCTTCTACACGGAACTCACGAATATACTTCGGAGTTACTTCGGCTGCCTTAAGGTGTCCAGCCACGGCCTTGCTCAGGTTCTTACCCTCATCAAATCCCACTTGGACAGCGTTGTAACCATCGGTGTCGACGGTTTTTACCTGAGTCACTGTCACAGGCCCAGCTTGAATCAACGTTACAGGTACTGCACGTCCATCCTCACTGATGATTTGGGTCATACCAATTTTGGTACCGAGAAGTGCTTTCATGCTCTTCATTCTCCCACTTAAAATTCTTGGTGGCTGGCAGTATCCTGCGGCTACCCCTGTTGGAATACACCTTCTGGACTTACCAATTCACCAAGAATCGTCTGTTATTTGCTTGTAGTAAAGTTACTCGTATCAATATAGCACATCTTCTCTGGTGAGTCAAGACCGCCACCCCTTTTCGGGGCGTGTTGTAGAAAATGCTTGTGTTTTAATTTCATTTTTGGCATAGTTGAAGGTAATAGCACTGCACTAAAGCTAAAGAGGATTTTACGTTCATGGCAACCGCTAAGAAACCAGCTCCGAAGAAGACAACTGCGAAAAAACCAGCAGCGAAAGCGGCACCCGTCGCAAAGAAAGCGCCTGTAAAAAAGGCCCCTGTGAAGAAAACCGCAGCTAAGAAGTCAACAAAAGCATCAAGCAAATACAAGTCATTCAAGGTAGCGGCGAACCAAAGCTCGTTCAGCACCTTCAAGGTGACTCGCCAGACCATCTACTGGGTCATCCTCATCGGGTTTATTATCTTTGCACAGCTCTGGATCCTCAAGCTTCAAATCGATGTCGCCGGCTTACTCGACGCGCAGCAAGCCGAGTTGATGGCCGAGTAAGCTCCATAGTGAGCACAATAAAAAATAGCCTCATCGCGAGGCTATTTTTATTTTTCGTCGGATTACATACGGATTTCTGCGTCGACTCCAGCTGGAAGGCTGAGGTTCTGCAGGCTGTCGATCGTCTTAGGAGTCGCGTTGGTGATGTCGATAAGGCGCTTGTGGACACGCATTTCGAATGCTTCACCACCCTTTTTGTAGACATGCGGTGACTTCACAACCGTGAAAGTGCTACGACGGGTAGGAAGTGGCACTGGACCAGCGATTGATGCGCCGGTGCGAAGTGCGGTGTCGATGATTTGCTTTGCTGATTGGTCGATGACCTTGTGGTCGTATGCCTTAAGGCGAATACGAATCCGTAGTCCTTCTTGTTCTGCCATGAGGAAGAAACCTTTCTTGCCCTTTGACGCGCAGGCGGCGACTCCGTAACCTCTGCTCGAATCGCATCACGATGTGCTTGCGTCTGACCGAGTTGTCGGAATGATTAGTAATTCAATATGGATTATACAATAAAATTTTACTTTGAACAACTAATAAGCAATTATGACAGGATTAAATATCATCTGCTTAGGCTTAAGATATATCCATCGAGTATCATTATCTAGATAAGTACCTCCGGAAGCAGCTGATGCGGGGCCAATACCCAACATACCATTATATTCTACTGAGCGGGAGCTTTCCATAGTGGCAGCGCTCGTGGCCCCCGAGTCGTGACCCCAAGCGTATGCTGTTCCGTCGGTTGCAACGGCGTAACTCCATCTATCCCCTGTGGCAATTGTCGTAATTGACCTGCCATTCATTAGAGTGCCGCTGACGTTGACCGCAGTCAATGCCCTAACGCAGGGATTAGCAGCTTCACAAGTATCCGGGCCACGACTCCCCGTACCCGCTTGTCCAAAGTAGTTCCACCCCCAGCTATATACGTATCCATCTGTAGTGACTAATAGGCCGTGATGGCCATCGCCTGATATCGACTTGACTGTCTTGCCGTTCACGGGAGTTCCGCTGAAAGGCATTTCGCGTGGCTCCCAAGCCTGATGCTGCCACAAAGAGGGTACCGAGGGATCACCGAACTGCCCTGCACCGTTTCCTCCCATTACATACACCTTATTATTTGCTCCCAGTAAAAAGCTCGCATTTGTTTCAGGCTCTATCTGTGTCACCCGCACTCCGTTCAGACCAGTACCCGCAGTGTACAAAGAAACCGGGACATGGCGATCGGATGTAGAACCGTCCCCTAGCTTCCCGTCACCGTTCTGCCCCCAGCTATATACAAATCCGTTCGAATCCAAGGCCATAACATAGTTTGCGTTCGAGTTAGACTTAGCTGCTGTAATTTGCTTCCCGCTCATCGGAGTCCCAGAAGTGGCTACGGCTACGGCTAAAGTGCGATTCGACCCAACGGCTGCCGATCCAATCCCCAATTGCCCGAAGTCGTTTCGCCCCCACGTATATACCGCTCCGTTCTGACCTACCGCTATAGAATGGAACTTCCCGGCTCCTATTGCCACGATTGGGCCTGCGGTAGCGAGTGGAGTGCCTGCGGTGCGAACTTGAGTAGGAATATAGCGAGGAGAAGTATCACCAAGTCCTAGTTGTCCGAAGTCGTTCCTACCGCATGCGTAAACATTGCCATTATCAGTTAATATTAACGAGTGCTCGCCGCCACCTATGACTTGTTTTATATACGAACCGTCTAGTTGACCGCTGGTGACAACCGGTGTTGGCGTGGTCAAGTCATTAGTAGTACCATCGCATAGCTGGCCCCAGGTATTGTCCCCCCAGGAAAATACCGTCGTCCTATTCGAAGATAGGGCTAACCCGTGAAAAAAGCCTCCGTCAATATACGCTATGTTGGGCAGTACCGAATCCACCCTCTCTGTTGAGTTGAATGTACGCCAGGGAAGACCAGTAGAGGACCTAAGAAGGTTAACAGAAGCGTTTGAGATGATTTTGTATGCTCCCTGGTTTGTCACTGGTGGCATAACCGAGAAAGTCGACCGCTCAGCTGATGCTGAATAGATATACGCCGACTTCGCAGAGTCTACGATGCCTTGACAGTTTGTCTGAGGGGTCAATGGATTCGTAGATGTCCATGTCACGGTTTGGAAGTTAGCGGCCAAACATGCCCTAGCCATAACCACACCGCTTTTTGCCGTGTTGCGTGCAATTTGACTATAGTGTTGCGAATTCAACGTTGCGACGACGCTAGCGACAGCCTGTAAAGTAACGATCAGTACAGCCAACATCACTGCCGAGGATATAAGTATAGTAGGGAGGGCAAAGCCTTGCTTATTGGAACGGCTATTCATCCACGTAAGTATAGCATGAGCTATATACAGGTACCCACTAAGTTAGTAATCGCCGCCAACAATATTCCAATACTGCTCGAGAGTTTTCACACCCTTGGTCTTCATGTCCTTTGCAGTCGCAGCCCCAACATAGCGATAATGCCATTCTTCAGCTTTATAACCGGTGATGGATTCATAGCCTGCGTAGTACCTTTGGATGAACCCATATTCTGCCGCGTTCTGTTGAAGCCATTGATACTGGGAAGTACTTCCAAGGCAATCTAGAGCGCACCCATTTGCTGCGACATCGAACGCGAGGCCTGTCTGGTGCTCGCTATATCCCGGACGGGCGCTATACGTATCCGCCCCCGCCTCGCCGCTTACCGATACCCAGTGGTTATAGGTAGCGACCTGATCAGCATACGACCGGTAACTACTTGTGACATAAAATCCTTGCCCTGCCGCGGCAGCTGCGGCGTGTAACCGAGTGAACGCATCCGCCGCTTTCGCGCTTAACGTCGCCCCGTTCGTCGTGACCAGGTCGTTCGGTGCGAAAGTAAGCGGCTGTATACAGTGTTTCTTATTTACCAATACATCCACGGCGAACGGGTCATTATGCTTTTTTGATACATTACATGCATTCGGGTCGATGGCAGAAGCCCCGCCAGTACCGCCATTTCGCGACTGTTCGGCCGCATTTACCGCAGCAGCACGTGCCTCCGCGTCCTTTCTTGCCTGTTCGATCGCAAGTTTTTTTGCTTTCATCTCAGAGGTACGCTTATCGAGCTTTGCTAGTTCGTTTCGTGATGATGCTTCGTTCACCTCGATACGCATATGAGTCGAGTAGCCGTACCAAAAGATCCACCCGCTGGCGACCAGCGGCATCATAATAAGTAATCCTAAAAGTATTCTATGCCGCCTTACATAGCCCCTCAAGTTTCGTCGTGTCCGCGTATGACGCATGCGTACTATTATACAGATTCAGAAAAAAATGGTATAGTATAATCAGACCGATCGAAGGGAAGCACATTGGGTAAACCTCATGGATCGCAAGATGCGAAGCGAAAACGCAACAGGGTGGCTGTTGCGAACAGCGTCGCAGAGCGCCTCAAGAAGAAGGAGCAGGTGTTTCTGGCGCGGTGGGAGAGGAAGTGGTTCAATTCTGAGAACAGCGAGCATCGGAGTACGATGCGAGAGCACCTCCGGGAGAGAATTCTTCAACAACTCCCTGAAGGCACGAAGCTGTCCATCGTCTTCGAATACACCTTCTATACCGGAGTTCTGAGGAAAGCCACCATCACTCGGTCGTCGTGACCCCGTCCCCTCGTTGAGGCCCCGCTGGCCTCCGGGCTGGCGGGGTCTTCGCATTTTAGAAATATATGGAAAACAAAAATACCCCCTTGCGGGGGTATTTTCATGTCAAGATAGGAGAACTATTTGACGATCTTAGTTACAACACCTGCACCAACAGTCTTACCACCTTCACGGATTGCGAAGTTAAGACCTTGCTCCATAGCGATAGGCGCGAGAAGCTTTACGTTGAAGGTAAGGGTGTCACCAGGGATGACAAGTTCCTTGTCAGCTGGAAGTTCAACTTCACCTGTAACGTCAGTTGTACGGAAGTAGAACTGTGGCTTGTAACCCTTAGAGAATGGAGTGTGGCGTCCGCCTTCTTCCTTCTTAAGGATGTACACTTCAGCTTCAAACTCGGTGTGTGGAGTGATTGAACCTGGCTTAACGATAACCTGACCACGCTCGATGTCGTCACGCTCGATACCACGAAGGAGAAGACCAGCGTTGTCACCAGCTTGTCCACGGTCAAGGTTCTTCTTGAACGCTTCGATACCAGTAACGGTTGAAGTCTGAGTTGGCTTAACACCGACGATTTCAACTGGGTCGTTGATGTTGATAACACCAGTTTCGATACGACCAGTAGCAACCGTACCACGTCCCTTGATTGAGAATACGTCCTCAATAGGCATTAGGAACGGCTTGTCGAGGTCGCGAGTTGGTTCTGGAACGTAGTCGTCAAGAGCCTTAACGAGTTCCATGATTGCGTCTTCAGATGCAGCGTCACCTTCAAGAGCCTTGGTAGCAGAACCCTTGATGATTGGTGCGTTTTCGTCGAAGCCGTTCTTTTCGAGAAGTTCACGGATGTCCATCTCAACGAGTTCAACAAGTTCTGGGTCAGCCAAGTCCATCTTGTTTAGGAAAACAAGGATCTTAGGCACACCAACCTGCTTTGCAAGCAGAACGTGTTCACGAGTCTGTGGAAGTGGACCGTCGTTCGCAGCAACCACGAGGATAGCACCATCGATTTGTGCAGCACCCGTGATCATGTTCTTAACGTAGTCGGCGTGTCCTGGCATGTCCACGTGAGCGTAGTGACGGTTTTCTGACTCGTACTCCTGGTGAGAGGTAGCGATGGTAATACCACGGGTACGCTCTTCAGGTGCGTTGTCAATTTGGTCGTAAGCGACAGCTTTGTTTACGTCGCTAGGAAGTTTCTTAGCAAGTACGTTCGTGATAGCTGCAGTAAGAGTAGTCTTACCGTGGTCGACGTGACCCATAGTACCAACGTTAACGTGAGGCTTGCTTCGGTCGAAATCTGCCATTGTAGTTAGTTCTCCTTTAATAATTTATTCGCACAGGATAATAAATACTCCACGGCGTATAAGGGTAATTATAGCGTGTTTCTTAGGTGTTGTAAACAACTTTGGAAGTAATTGACTCCCCTATAAGCTGGTTGCGACTTTAGAAGCTGAATACATATCAACTTGATGTGCCTTAGGCGACAATAAGAATTTATCGTAGAGTTTGCTGCGATACGCCTGATACCTTTCGGAATGAGGGGATCCAGCGTCAATCAAGGCAGATAACTCGCTGAGACGAACCGCATCCTTAGCCGTAAAACAGCGCTTCATCCGCGAGACGATTTCCACCATATAGATCGATAAGGTATCGTAAGCGAGGCGAACGTACTGATCCTGCAACGTATTTCCGTGAACTACAATGCAGCGCACCTGGTACCAGTATTCGATAAGCGACTTCCAGTCCTCTTTGCTTTCCACACTTCCCGACCAGTATGCGCTCATCTTCAAGGGATATCGCTGGGTGTACTCGCTGAGAAGCACCATCTGGCTTCTCAGCTGTGCCATCACTCGCCCGCCGAGATATTCTTCCCATATGACATATCGCAGTTTCAAGGCTTCAATAGCAGACCTGTCGGTCTTCGCACCGGTTGCAAAGATATACCATCGGTTAAACGCGATATACAACCGTAAGAAATGATCTCGATAATTAATCGTCGCTGATTCGAACTGCGCACTAATACTCGTCACGACGCTCTTCATTTTCTCAATTCCTTGTATCCGCTCGCGCTGACAAGTACGACCTGTATGATGCGGATCTGCATGAGTGAAGCGACTTCGTGCGCCCCTTTTACGATGTCTAATTCAAAAGCCGTGGGCTCAAGCGCCTGTTGGCGATACCCGATGGCAATAGTAATCGACGCCGCATTATCACGCAAGGCTTCGGCAAATACTTTTCGCACAATGAGGCCTGCCGACATATCAGGGGTTACCATGGAGCGCCGCAGCTTAATTTTCTGATCAGCTCCGTCAAACGTAACGTAGCCGATATATCGCCTAGTAAGTCGCGAAAAATCCTTGAAGTTCACCTCAGTAGGCGCGTCTAAACTAGGTACCTTTGCGGGAATCGGTGTATTCAAGGTCCGCCGTCCGAACTCGTAGGCCGCCAGCACCTGGCACACTTTCGCATCCCCTAAACCAGCTATAGTAATGAGTTCATCGTACGCCGGTACGCCCTGTTTGAAGAGCGCCGCGATGTGCCGAGCCAGCCGAGCTGCCGATACTTTTGACGACCCGCTCCCTATGATAATTTGTAGCAAATCCATGGCGCTCAGCGAACTTGCACCCCGTGCCTTTAAACGCTCCCTTGGTCTTTCATACGATAATTGCTCCATATCCTTATGATACGGAGCAATTATTAACTCTCTGTGTGATTGATGCGTGAGTACGGAGCGATAACGAAAACCACCCGGGTGTCCGGGTGGTTCGAGTATGACATATGTCTACTTGTTCGTACGCTTTGCAATGATTTCTTGCATGACGTTTGGTGGTACTTCCTCGTACTGCGCAAGCTCCATAGTTGAAGCAGCACGTCCTTGGCTCATAGAACGAATGTCGTTTGTGTAGCCGAAGAGGTTCGCAAGCGGTACGTATGCACGGACCAACTTAGCACCGCCAGGGATGTCTTCCATAGCGTCAATACGGCCACGGCGAGAGTTAAGGTCACCGATGATGTCACCCATGAAGTCCTCAGGGGTTGACACTTCCACCTTCATGACAGGCTCAAGAATAACTGGCTTCGCCTTTGGAATACCTTCCTTCACAGCAAGCACACCTGCAAGGTTGAAGGCGAGTTCGCTTGAGTCGACGTCGTGGTATGAACCATCGTAGAGGGTCGCCTTGACACCGATCATTGGGTAGCCGGCAATCACACCGCTTTCAAGTGTTTCCTTAATACCCTTTTGTACAGGTGCGCGGTATTCTTGAGGGACCACACCACCCTTAATTTCGTCAGCCCATTCGAAGCCTTCGCCAGATTCGGTCGGTTCGAAGCGGATCCATACGTCACCGTACTGACCACGACCACCAGACTGTTTAGCGTGCTTACCTTGAGCTTCAGCAGTACCACGGATGGTTTCACGGAAGGCAACTTGAGGCTCACCAATGTTTGCTTCGACGTTGAACTCACGCTTCATGCGGTCAACAAGGATGTCGAGGTGAAGCTCACCCATTCCTGACATGATTGTTTGTCCGGTTTCTTCGTCGGTGTGAATACGGAAGGTTGGGTCTTCTTCGGCGAGGCGCTGTAGGGCGATACCCATTTTTTCTTGGTCAGCCTTCGTTTTTGGCTCAACGGCAATCGACACAGGTGGTTCTGGGAACTCGATTGATTCAAGAACGATTGGGTTCGCTGGGTCAGACAATGTATGACCTGTAAAGGTCGTCTTAAGTCCAACGACCGCAGCGATGTCACCAGCGCCAACGTGGTCGATGTCTTCACGCTTGTCGGCGTGCATACGGACGATACGGCCGATACGTTCTTTCTCACCAGTCGTGGTGTTCAATACGTAACTACCGGCAGTCAGCTTACCGCTGTATACACGGACGAAAATCAAACGACCGACGAATGGGTCTGTCGCAATCTTGAAAGCGAGGGCAGAAAGTGGTTCGGCGTCAGCAGGCTTGCGTTCTACAAGGTCGCCGCTCTTAGGGTTGGTGCCCTGGATTGCGTCGACATCAAGTGGCGAAGGAAGGAAGTCAGCGACAAGGTCGAGTACCTTCTCAACGATCACACCACGGCCGTCACCACCGGTAACGAGGAAGAAGTCACCCGCAAGGACACGCTTACGGAGCGCACGCTTGAGGTCTTCTTCAGAGATTGAGTCTTCACCTTCGTTCAGGTATCGCTCAAAGAGTTCATCTTCTGCTTCAACGGCAGCTTCTACGAGAAGGCTGCGGGCGTTCTTTGCTTTCTCAAGCATGTCAGCAGGGATTTCACCTTGAACAAGTGCCTTGTCAGTGTAGTCGCTGTAAGTGTATGCCTTCATGTCGATAAGGTCGACAAGTCCGTTGATGTCCTTTTCAAATCCGATAGGAAGGTGCACTGGAAGCGCGTGCTTTGAAAGACGGTTGTGAATGCTGTCGAGAGACTTGTAGAAATCACCACCAATCTGGTTGATCTTGTTGATGAAACAGATACGTGGCACGCCGTACTTGTTGGCTTGGCGCCAAACAGTTTCTGTCTGCGCCTCAACGCCCATCTTACCGTCAAAGATCGTTACCGCGCCGTCGAGCACACGAAGAGAACGCTCAACTTCGGCGGTAAAGTCAATGTGACCTGGGGTGTCGATGATGTTGATCTTGTGACCCTTCCAGAAACAAGTGACCGCAGCAGAAGTAATCGTGATACCACGTTCTTTTTCCTGTGCCATCCAGTCAGTCGTTGCGCCGTCGCCGTCACCACGGACTTCACCGATCTTGTGGTTGATACCGGTACGGTACAAGATACCTTCGGTAGTAGTGGTCTTACCGGCGTCGATGTGCGCGATAATACCGATGTTACGATAGTCCTTTAGTGGGACGTTCTGTTGAGCCATGTCTCTGTAGTCTCTTTCTTCGTTAGTTGATGGGTCATATTTTTGGCCATAGAAAATAGCGCTTTAAAACAATTATAACAGATAGTCGTCTATATGACTAGCGTTGGCAATGAGAGTTCAACGGTATTAAAAGTGTATCGTCGTAATACGGTCGAAGGGAATAATCTTCGCGTCATCGCCCGCTCCTAGAACGATAGAAGGAATGATTTCACTTTCACGACTGTCTGGTAATAACACGCCTTGGATCGTTCCGCTTGCATTCGCCTCGACTTCCATTTCCGCATCCATGTACATAGGCGCAAGGTACCCTACCTGGAAGGTGCGCGTATTACCGAGCGTACGCATGATCGATTCCTTGACAACTTCCATCTTATCTTCACCCAGTCGGGAGAATCGGCCACCTAGGGCACCGACACTCCGAAAGATATCTAATTTATTGAGCGGGGTAAAATCAACGGAATCTTCCGTATAAAATGCTCGCTCAAGGTTATGTAGCTGACGTATCAATACACTGCGTGTCAGGCCGCTTTCTGATATTCTCGCTTTGAACTCTTCGGTCCGGCGTACGGTCTCAAGCTCTGTCGATTTAATCTGTGCACCCCCGGAAACACCGACTAAGGCTCGTTTATGTACCATAACGTTCATAAGCACCATATTCGTATTACTTAAAGTGACAGGGTTGCTATCGGTTCCGTTCAGGTTGAATATCGCGTCAATGACAACGCTCGCGGGCTTCCCTTCATCCTCTTGCACTACCCGACCGAATAAGCCTTGCATATAGCCCACTACCGATTCACCTTCTTGAAGCGGTGCAGGGTTGCCTTCCGTAGGAAGCAAGATAGCAAGCCCTGGCTGACCTTTGTCATCTTCGACCGATTGGACCGCATGACGAGGTATGAAAACCTTTTCTCCGGATAGCGTGAAAGGGATGGTGGTATATTTCTCAATTTGCTCCAGCTCTTTCACACTTTCGTCTATAAAAGTATCGTTTGCCATTGCGGCGTCAAGCGGGTCGTCAAACGTGCGCCTTTCAAACTCTGCCGCTCGCTTCGCCAAACCATCAAAAAAGAGCTCCATTCTTTCTTCAGGTGTGCGAAGTTCTTTCAAATACTCGTGTGACAAGGATGTTTCAGGTGTGCTCATAGTAGGTCATAATGTATCAAACTGCGCGTCATCGAACAAGCGTAAGTGTTCCTAAGACGCAGCAATTTCCGGATGCGCTTGTTTCAACAGGGAAGATTCCATGAAGCTCGTGAGGCTATTCACTGCAAGTTTCTCTGGCGTCACGCCCTGCTGGTACAGGCGAAGCATCTCTCGAAGGTCCGTCGAAATTCGCTCGATGGCGACCGTATCTTCCAGTGTCGCTGTGCCCGCTACATGATGAGCGAATGACTGGCTTGTTTTCCGCGGGTCGACGCCAGCGATTGTCAGATGCATCTTACCTCGAACAAGGAGCGCTTTATACCTCTGCCGGTCACGCTGAGATGGTCGCGATTTTATCTCGATCGGTACGACTTTTCGGATCTGGCCCCAGTGCTGATGAATGATCATAAGGTCGTGTGTTTGATTTGCATGAAAATACCCCGTATCGGCGCGGGCGGTAGACGGGAGAGGTATATAGCGTGGATCGTCGAGGTAATGAAGTGCCAACAAAGCGTTCAATTCATGCGCCAGACCGATGAACCCGTTCGTCGTTGCCCGGTCGCCCACTTCGCTGTAGCGTGTTATCTCGTTTGAAACAAGTTCGGCGAATTGCGCCGTATCGTACATTGCTTGGTGGCGGATGGTATCGGTCACGTTTCCGATAATAATCGATTTAATTAATGGCGCGTACGCCAGCGCGAGCGCCAAACGATACTGCGTGTCAGGTTCGTCGAAGACCGCGCTATACTCGCTTGATTGTATCTGCGCTTCGATACCGAGCGCCTCCGACCACTGGCGCTCTGCCTCCGTCACTTTTCCCACTCGTTCAACTGTCGATAGATCGGTATTCATCAGTCCGGCTTCAACATATGCCCAAGCGGCCGCATCCTTGAACCTAGGGAGGTATTGCTGCGCCATGCTATCACCCAACGACTCGAGTTGCTGAGCTCCGGAGACTCCGACCATGACTTTGTGCATCTTTAAGTACTGAAGATAATCTTTGTTCTCAAGATATTTCGTATGCCGAGGGTCGGCTACGTATTCGGCAAGCAGTGCGTGGTCAAGCGGCTGCTCGGGCGGAAGATGGAACGAATCTTGCAGGGCGGAAAATCCGGGGGTTCGTGACACGTCAGCAAAACCCTCCGGTCCCATCTAGTCCCCGATGACCTTTCGACTGTTTGTGTTCAACGCTCCCATTTGCTCTTTGTTATACATGAGCGTTATGGGGATGTAAAGCTATTCTTGTTCTTTTAGTACAATTTCGTGAATCGCTTCCGGGAATATATGCGCAAAAGCATAGGTATCACCCTGAGGATCGACTAAGTTGAGCGTATGCACCACGCGCCATGAATCAGGGTACTTGATGATGCTTGGTGCGCTATACTGCGCTTCTTGATCGAAGAGAAATAACGAATCGTCACCGACGATCTGCGCATCACCGCTTAATCGCAGCAGGAGGTCCGGTGACACAGCGGCTATCTGTTCATTCAGACGACCTTGATATTCACGCCGAAGCATTTGCAGTTCGTTCGCATCATACGAATTATAGTTGAGATCGTTTTCGATATCGTTACACAACTGTTGGAATCTATCGCCAGTCAGCAGCTCCTGAACGGTTTCTATCTCGCTGTCAGCCAACGTCTCGTAAGTAGTCTCATGAGCATCCATCCCGAACGACCGGCGTATGACTTTGCCGAACTTCAAGTCAGGATATGAAAACGGTACGAGGATTCTTTCTGTCGAATGTATTTCGGAACCAGCTCCGTCATAGATGACCGCGTGATCAAGAACCGCCCATACCGACAACCTTCCGTCTACAGAATCCGGCTCTTGGCCCGTCTGCTGCATCGCATTGAATGCTTCCGGAGAAAGAAACGCAGGCAGCACCGCGAATGAGTAGAGCTCACCATGAATCGTTTCACCGTCAGACAATATTGCGGTCGTCGTTTCGAATTCTTCCGAGTCGTACATAAAAATGCCCTCACCACTCACCTGCACCTCACCACCTTGTAGGACTTCGTATGCATCGATGTCTTTCAAAAGCAATTCTTCGAGCGCGAGCTGTCGGTCGCTGTCAGCTTCCTCGTCAATAGGCGGATTCAAGAGTGTTTCCAGGGTGAATGCGTCATCTGCCAAGTGAACGGTGAGTGAATGGTCGCTGAATGCATCGATGATCTCCTGCCGTTCTTTTTCTATGTGTTCTACATAAAAGGGGGCTTTACGACGCTCGCTTCTGAGCAGATTTTCGTACGCGGCATCAAGGTCGTATTCGTTCATATCTGGTCCTATGGTACTCTTAAAAATTACCGCGTCAAGCCGAAGGAGGATTTGATTTTCTAAGGATGGTTACCGCCTGCACTGGAATACGGATCATGTCGTATTTCGGTGTCACCGGAGACTCTTCATTCTTATACGGAAAGATAAGCCCTAAGACCCTATTCGCCGACTCACCCATCACCCCGAGCTGCGGGGTCACTTCATCGAATGACGCTGGGCCACCACGACGATACGCCGATGTCGGCCGCTCGGAGATCACCACCTGGTGAGATGACGTGGTGATATCCTGTGGGGAAGCCAATCCGAGTTTGATATGAATATAATCAAGGACGGCGTCAATAAACTTTTCGTAGCTTTCTTCTTTTGATACGTAGCTAGCGATTCCTGCGATGATATCTGATGCATTATGCAGTTTCTTCGCAGGGGTGTCGACTGAATTCAACGCGTTGATGAGCTGGATGATCAACACCCTTACCTGCTGTGGATACGTCTCAAGCTGCGTAGTGATGTAATCATCCTTTTCCTGAAGCTGCTCCGCTTCCTGCTGGGCGGTAAATCGTATGACTGATTTTTCGACCGGAATAGACAGCAGTGGCTGATATATACCCGATCGCATCGTAATCGGCGTTTCAGCCCGATCAACGAATACTCGGAGGTCATTTTTTTCTCCCCTATGGAAGCCATATAACGTACCCTCGATAGTATGTTCCCCGTATATTTTAGCGTCACCCTCAAGCTCTAAGGGTAGGCTCTTGATGACATAGGTTCCCCGCTCGGTCTGGCTCACCGCCTGGGTGTGATACACCTCGCTTGCCTGAACAGTAATTCCCGGCAGCGGTGTGAGTTTTTGAGTAATAAAGCCTTGCAATTCTTCGACGAGCAAATCGACTGCGTCCGGCATCTGCGTACTACTCACCCGCTCTTTGAGCCATGCGATCTTCTGCTGCGCATAGCTAAAAACCTTCGCCGGGGCGTCCTTAGGTAATTCTGGGCGTCGATGCAAGTCGCCAAACTCGGGGCGGTCCATTGCCTAATCATACCATACAAAGAAACAAAGTAGCCCTGCTAGCTATTTTGTTGTATTCATAATAAACATAAGCGTTTTTGTAGTGAAAAATAAAAGAGCCCCGGTGCGGGGCTCTTTCGTGTGCCTGCGGATTAACCGCGAGCAAAGTGTGCGAATGCACGGTTGGCTTCAGCCATCTTGTGAGTGTCTTCCTTCTTCTTAAAGGCAGCACCGGTTTCGTTGTAGGCATCAACGATTTCAAGGGCAAGGCGTTGGCTGTACGGCATTCCAGAACGGGCGCGGGCGCTTTGCACGAGCCATGAGAATGCGTAGTGCAGCTGGCGGTGACCAGCGACTGGGAATGGGATCTGGTAGTTCGCACCACCGACACGACGAGATTTGACCTCGAAGTTTGGTGAAACGTTCTTCAGAGCTTTTTCGAATACCTCTAGTGGGTTTTCGCTATCGACTTTCTTAGCAGCGTTTTCAAGTGCAAGGTAGACCGCACGTTCTGCGACAAGCTTCTTACCATCAAGCATAGACTTGTTAATAAGACGTTGTACGTTGACGCTTTGGTACTTACGGTCGGCTGAAAGGCGGCGCTGTAGGCTGACGGTTTTCTTACGTGGCATGACTACTTACCTTCCTTCTTCGCACCGTACAATGAACGGCCCTTCTTACGGTTAGCAACACCCTGGAGGTCAAGCGCACCACGAACGATGTGGTAACGGACACCTGGAAGGTCTGGCACACGGCCACCACGAACAAGCACTACGGCGTGTTCCTGGAGGTTATGTCCTTCACCACCGATGTATGCCCATACTTCATGACCGTTCGTCAGGCGCACACGGGCGACCTTTCGAAGCGCAGAGTTAGGCTTCTTTGGTGTCTTGGTAGTCACCTTGATACATACGCCACGCTTTAGCGGTGCGTTCTGGTCGTAGTAACGAACCTTGAGGGCGTTGTGGATACGACCAAGCGCCGGAGACTTGCTTTTCTTCTTAGCAATCTGGCGAGGCTTGCGAACTAATTGATTGATTGTTGGCATTAAACAATTACTTTCCTCTTAATACTTTATATTCCCAAACGGGGACGACACTAGAACCAGCGTGTCGGGTACCGGTGTTGGCTCAGCATGCCGCTACCAGTGGTGTTCATATCGGCTCATTCGTCTTGTACACGGTTCAAACGAGCATGAACGGAAACTCAAGTTGAATTATACCAAATTTTTTCAGACTTGTCGAGGGTCTACCCCTTGGTATCAATGAATCCTGAGGATCGTTGAGACGCGTTGATCCGGCGTGTACGCGCTTCAAGCATCGCATCGTAAGCTACAGTATCTTTTTGCAGCTTCATCTTTACCGCGCCATCCGCCAACCGGCCATAATCTTGAAGTGTTGCGTTGCTTTATCATTAAAGTCACCGAACTGGGCTACTGTCTCATCGCTGTCGGATTGCACATCCTCCACGATTCGCAGGTGTGGACGTTCGTCATTCCCTTCTTGTTGTATGTGTATGTTTTCTTGTGGCATTTGTATTCATTATAACGTTTATGCTTCATATACCTACCCTAAAAAAACAAAGAACGCCCTTTCGAGCGTTCTTTGTCCTCTTGCCTTACACTAGGCAGCGAGTTCGATATCTTCGACGATATCCGCGACAACTTCTTCGTCGTCATCAAGTGTGTCGAGCGCAGTTGCACTATCGACACCCGTACCGACAGGAATCTTGCGACCGATGATCACGTTTTCCTTCAAGCCGTGGAGCTGGTCCATACGTCCGCTTACCGCAGCGTTGATCAGCACACGGGTCGTGTCTTGGAATGATGCGGCTGATAGCCAGCTGTCAGACCAGATAGACACCTTCGTGATACCGAGAAGCAGCTGGGTGTAGGTAATTTGGTCCTTACCCTCAGCGGCAAGTTCGTCGTTAGCTTCAACGACCGCAGCCCTAGAGACGATATCGCCAGTAACGAAGTCACCGTCACCTGGGTCTTCTACCTGAACACGGCTGAACATCTGTCGAACGATGATCTCGAGGTGCTTGTCAGCAACGTCTTGACCCTGTGCCGCGTAGATACGGAGCACTTCGTTGATGATGTAACGCTGTGTGGCTTCGATACCCTTTAGGCGCATCAGGTCGTGAAGGTTCAGGGAACCACCGGTGAGGCGGTCACCCGCTTCAACGACATCACCGCTCTTCACGAGGAGTTGCATCGTACCAGGTACTTCGTAACGAACTGGCGCACCAGGGTTCGCTGCGATCACTACGTGGTCGTCAGTTACTTCGACGACACCGTCGAATGGTGAAACGATTGGCTTGCTTTCGCTTTCGCCGCTGGCGAGTACGTCACCCGCCTTAACGCTTGCACCGTTCTTCACGCCAGCCGTACGGCCTTCGAGGGCGATCGTTTCGACGTGTCCTGCTTCAGGGGTTACTTGTACGACGTACTTCTTTCCGTCTTCCCAAGCCTCGACGACACCGGTTACTTCCGTAACGTATGCCTGACCCTTAGGGTTACGTGCTTCGAAAAGCTCTTCAACACGAGGCAGACCCTGGGTAATGTCGCTCTCCTGGACACCACCGGAGTGGAAGGTTCGGAGGGTAAGCTGGGTTCCCGGCTCACCGACTGATTGAGCGGCGATCACACCGACTGGCTGTGCGTTTGATACGAGCTGGTTGGTCGACATGTCGATACCGTAGCTCTTACGAGGCACACCGCGGAGGTTCTTCGTTGAAAGGACAGACAGGATCTTTGCTTCCTTGATATCGCTATCAGCTTCGATCGCGTTGGCGATTTCACGGGTGATCAATTCACCACGCTTTACGTGACCAGCAAGGTCTTCCGCTGCGTATCGTCCGTACAGACGGTTGCCGAAGTCGATCATCGTCAATTCGGTTTCTGCACGGTAGATAGTAAATCCGTCATCGTCACCGTCTGCGTCTTCTACGGTGAACACGTCCTGAGACACGTCAACGAGACGACGAGTAAGGTATCCGGAGTCGGCAGTCTTAAGCGCGGTGTCGATCAGACCCTTACGTGAACCACGAGTAGCCACGAATTGCTCAAGGCTTGAGAGACCCTTCTTGTAGCTCGAACGGATAGGCAGCTCGATTTCACGGTTCGTTGCGTCGACCATGATACCGATCATGGCGCTCGCAAGCATGACGTTCGAGATATCACCACGTGCACCAGAGTTGACCATCACAGACACACTTGTATCCATGTCCTTAAGCTTGTCTTGCAAGAAGCTTTCAAGCTTACGGGTTACCCCACGCCAGTTCGATACAGTCAGGTTGTAGCGTTCGTCATCGGTGATGAGACCTTGGTTGAACTGCTCGCTGATGAGTGCCGCTTTAGCGTCACCTTCAGCGATGAACTCGTCAGTCTCTTCAAAGATGATGTAGTCATCCTTACCGGTTGATACAGCTGAGGTGGTTGCGAATCGGAACGCGAGGCCCTTCATGCGGTCAGCGGTCTTAGCGGTTTCTTCAGCACCGTACTGCAGGAAGATGTTGTTAAGAACCTTCTTGATCTGCTTCTTGGTTTGGACGTTGTCGTCGAATGGATAGTCTTCAGGAAGGATTTCGTTGAAGAATACGCGACCAAGTGTCGTGTTACGGATCTCACCCTTTGCGAATACGCGGATCGGGCTTTGGAGCTGAATCGTCCCGTTGTCGTACGCCATCTCGGCTTCATACACGGAGCTGAATGGCTTGACGTCGTTTGCTTGAGCACTTGGCTTGTTGTACGTCAGGTAGTAGTTACCGAGCACAACGTCCTGTGCGATCGATAGGACCGGCGCACCATCGGCTGGCTTCAACAGGTTAGCGGTCGCGCTCATGAGCTCACGAGCTTCACGCTGTGCCTGGCGGCTCAGTGGAAGGTGAACGGCCATCTGGTCACCGTCGTAGTCGGCGTTGAAACCGTTTGCTACGAGTGGGTGGAGCTGGATTGCCTTACCTTCAACAAGTCGAGGTTGGAATGCCTGGATTGATAGACGGTGAAGTGACGGTGCACGGTTCAAAAGAACGTACTTACCCTCAATCACCGCATCAAGTGCGTCCCATACTACTGCTTCACCAGCTTCGATAAGACGAGTTGCTGAACGGATGTTGTGTGCGTATTCACCACGGATCAACCAGCTGATAACGAATGGCTTGAAGAGTTCAAGGGCCATTTGCTTTGGCAGTCCACATTCGTTGATCTTAAGCTTCGGACCAACCACGATTACGGAACGACCAGAGTAGTCGACACGCTTACCAAGAAGGTTCTGGCGGAAACGACCCTGCTTACCCTTAAGCATGTCAGAGATTGACTTAAGGCGGCGGCGTCCACCGGTCGCGTTGACCGCGCGGCCACCACGTGCAGCTGAGTTGTCAATCAACGCATCAACAGCTTCTTGGAGCATACGCATTTCGTTACGGC
>JBIISZ010000022.1:0-4397 GCA_044340745.1 Saccharimonadales bacterium (SeqCode) | reverse complement strand
CGTAGAACCAATCACCGTTGAGCTTCGTTCAAGGAGCGTGCGCAGGTCATTAGTGGAGTTCAACGTCTGATTCAGTTTACTGATGAATTCATCGATCGAATAGTTATCCTTATAAAACAGTTTGTCGGTGACTTTATCGAAGAAGCGCTTGATAGGCTGGAAAATAAAGGCAATGACGAGTGCCAGGCCAATATTCGCGGGGTTTACCGAGAACATTGTACTCTGGGCTTGTTCTTTGAATATGAAGACCGAAATAACATATACAAACCCATAGTAGATAGCCGAAAGGCTCAAGAGCGTCAGACCATAGGCGGCCGTGCGAACAGCTGCGAGACGAATATCGAACAGGCCGTGGCGAATCATAGCATAGGCGACAGCAGCGACAAAAAACACAATATAAAGCGGAGTGAAAGCGACGAAAAACACCTGGTTGAACAGGACCGGCAAAACGAAACTTGTAATCGGCGCAAGAACCAAGGTAGGTACTAAACCGATGAGGATAGACAGGCTTTGCCCACGGCGTGTTTTTTCACGCTGGCGAAGCCCCCCGATGAGCCGGCGAATAGAAAGTATCAGGAATATAAGCGCATGAATACCGAACAGCGTCACCGCCCATCCGATAGTAACCGACAGGCCGCCCTCTTCCGACAATGAAACCGATTCAAAGACAAGTGGCGATAGGTTCAACAGGATAACCCCGAGGCTCGCGAACAGCAGATATATATTCGCGGCGCGGGCACCGACGGTTTGTGCCTCTTTGACGTCAAGGAGTAGCTTTAATAAGAAATATAAAAGCGTCAGAACTGCCGTCGTGCTCGCGGCGACAAGCCGGATACATAATAAGATTACGACCGGATCAGTCGACTGCCCGAACGTAAACAGGTTCGCGACAATCAACACGACGAATGACAGCGTCAAAAGTGCGTATATACGGTTAGCCCATTGACGAGCGTCACGACTCAACACGAATAGTCCGATCAAGGAAATACCAAGAGCACCACCCGTAACCAAAAGCGTTTCAATCACACCAATAGTATATAGCAGTCAATCAGCGCTTGCTAGTAACAAAACGCTTCGCTATTGCCAGCTTTTGCGCCAGAGAAGTCTGCGACGACAACCCGAGCAGTTTGCGATTATTAATTATCCTCCTGCCAGAAGGAACATCTGATCCTAACAGGATCTCACGGGCGGCAAGCGTTGCAAAAGCACCCCCGCTGGAAGCGGTCGTATCAAGTTGTGGAAAGCCTGCAAGGGCTGGATCCATGACAGAGTCCAGTAGCCTGAAACTCGCGTTCGAAAGCCCGATAATACGCGTCATCAATCTCATCTTTTCCTCGGGAGTAAGTTCACCGCTGAGCATCTTGGCGAAAGTCTTTTCATTCACTCTCCCGTTGAACGGCGCAGGCGATTCCGTATCGTAGCGCTCGATATCTAGCAGCGTCGTGTCCCCTACGTCCGTCGCCATAATAAGGGGTAGCTTGCGCTCGCGTGCATACTGCCGAAGTATCGCTTTAGCCGTAAAATCATCTACTTCGTCGAAAAGAATATCAGGCATCCGATCGAGTGAGTATAACGTGTCCTCTGTCACGCCTTCCACCAAATGCACCTGATCTACATACGGATCCACTTCGCTGATCATCCTTGCCTGTATCGAGAGCTTGGAAGCTTCAGTATCCAGCCCGGAAGCATGGATGCGATTCAAGTTAGTCGTCGATAAGGTGTCGAAATCCGCTAATATATACGCTCCCCCAACGCCACTATGGAGCAAGCTTCGCGTAATCTTACTCCCTACACTCAAGCCCGCAACCAATGGTCGAACCCCCAGAAGTCTCATCTGCTCTTCATTGGTTATGATGGAACGGTTCCGAAACGTACGAAGCGCCTGGTACTGTTCCTTTTCTGGATAATGCGCAAGCGTACGATTCCAAGGGAAATAAAACCATTTTCCGAAGAACTCACCTTCCCCCTCTACCTCTTCGATAAATGCTTTGCGACGTTCGTCGTCATGCCGCTCTGTCGGGTGAAGCACGTCGAACAATTCATCGGCGTATGCCGGGTCATGCACTCGTCGCACCTCGTTCTCCTCAAGCATTTTTTGCACTACAGCCCTGTCGGATGCGGAGTGCATATCTATCTGGGTGGGGAGTCGCCATCCGGCATCATGCGTATCTTTAAGCTTTGCAGCCTGGACTCCAAAGTTAAACGTATCCGTCGCTTCACTCGGCGTAGGCGCCAACCCTTTCTTAAACTCCGCGATTGCCCTAGATACTTCCTCGCCGAGCATTTCCTCATTCACGCCCTCGGCAAAATTCGATAGATACGTCAGATAGCGACGCCTCGTCGGACCTTCCGCTCTTTGAGCAGCCTCATAGATATGAGCGAAGAAATTATCGACATCGACGACAGCTGGCACAAGAGAAACGTCACCGACGCGCGGGTCATCTAATGGAACAACATCGCCAATTTTGCGGACCGCTTCTGGGCCAAACAACGCTTCGAGCGTCTTATACTTCTCGGACACCATCGTGAAAAACCAGACTTCGCCCTTTCCTAGAGAGTCTTGCAGGACATGTCGCAGTAACTCAAGGCCCGCCAATGCCGTCACTTCTGGAACATGGCCGAATGAGCTGATTTCCTTTATGGATACCGTTTCCGATGAAAGCGACTGCAGCCATGCTTTTTGCTCTGGATATAATGCATCCTGGCAAGCACGATATCCCGGAAGCATGTCGATCGTTTCGCCACTTTCCAGGTTGATTTTTCGTAGCGTAGAAACGCTGTCGTACGTGCCGGCTTTCAAGGTATACCCTAGGAAGTAATCTACTGAACTGCCGCGCGCCTTATCGATGTCATCCGCAATCGTACCATCTTCTTCGATAGCCTCGTCGTAGACAAAGCCTTCCCCTCTATAGCTACGGGCATGCACCCGCCTCGCTGTCTTTACGAGTTCAGGTGACTGATTTTCTGTGAATTTCTGATATGCATACTTATCGCCCCGTTCGAAACGGACAAGGGGAAACTCATTTTCATATAGAGGCATGCTATCGGTGGCCATACTGCTTTAAATCTAGCACGTTACCCCTTAACTTTACAGCATGACCATTATCCACTTCTGCGATAAATAATGCTATACTGCTACCATGACAAAAATTGCCATCATCGAAGACGACCCTGTAATCAGCCAGATGTATCGAATGAAGTTCGAGGCCGACGGGTTTGACGTACAGCTCGCTAACAATGGTAAGCGTGGCGTGGCGATGGTAGAGAACTTCCAGCCAGACATCATGCTGCTTGACCTTCAGATGCCCGAAATGTCCGGCGACGAAGCCCTGGAAGAAATACGTAAGCATGATTGGGGTAAAGCTATTCCGGTCATCATCCTGACCAATCTTGGTGAAGAAGAATCACCTAAATCACTTCGGAGCCTCGGTATACATAGCTACATCGTCAAGGCAGAACTCACCCCTCGACAAGTCGTACAGCAGGTCAAGGACGCTCTTGGGTTGGAATCGTAGCTCGAGCTGCGGTAATAACATTATCAAAAAGCGCAGCCACTGTAAGTGGACCAACCCCGCCCTTAACAGGAGTAATCGTTAAATCCTGACGTTCCCGTACCTCAGCGGCGACGTCACCAACGATGACACCATTCTCTGACGCGGTCCCTGCGTCAACGACCACCTTCCCCGGTGCGATCATCGTACTCTTTATAAGCCCCGGCACCCCGGTCGCGGTCACGATGATATCAGCAGCACGAAGCGCACTCGTAAGATCGCCGACAGTATCGTCATATGTTGTCACCTGCAACCCGGCCGAGAGCCATAGCTTCGCAAGTGGGGCACCAACAAGCCTTCCCTGGCCTACGATTGCAATCTTACGATCCTTGACGGTAACGTTATATCCAGCAAGCAGCCAATCAATCGCCGTTGCCGTCGCCGAGACGAAAAACATATCCGAGCCTAATCCGTCGACATCTTTCTTAGGGTCAATCAGCGCGACCAGTGCGTCCGTTTCGCTCGTATCAACAAGGGGAAGTTGAAGGACGATGCCGTGTACTGTTTCATCTAAATTAAGTACGGCAATACGCTCAGCAACATTTGATTGTTCTACCTTATGAACTTCAACGTCAACGAGGATGTCCTCGCCGTACGCACGCTTCAGGTTGACATACGTCGAGATGACCGGGTCATCGTTGGCGACGATAATTGCAAGCTTCGGGAATACCTTCCAGGCTTGACGCAGGCCCCTGACCTGCTTTGCTTGTCGCTCTTTTACATATTCGGCCAGTTCGCGGCCATCGAGAATCTTCATACCTCTTTAGCCTATCAAATGACGTGCTACAATTAAACTATCATGAGTATTTTACACTTTTTCGCACAGGCAAGTAGTTACACATACAC
>JBIISZ010000014.1:0-20135 GCA_044340745.1 Saccharimonadales bacterium (SeqCode) | reverse complement strand
TTCACTTTAATCAATACTATATTTATGGGTCAGCCGCCTTCGTTGTAGGGTTCGGCGCCGTGCTTGCCGCACTGGTGCATATTGCGCCTGTCCGAGTACCTGATGCGAACGTTGCCACCCGGCCTGCAACTTCACGGGAGAACGAAAAGCAAACGACTTCTGAGTCAACCCCAGTACAAGAAACAAGCAGTACTACTACGCCGGGCGTTGCCGTACCTGCCACCCCTAGCCAAGGAACAAGTGCTACGGTAGTCCAACCGGCCACAGCGGGCCCTACCGCGCAAGAACCGGCACCATCGACAAGCGCTCCTAGTACGACGACACCGACCGAAGAACCTGCGACCGAAACACCGGCTCCTGCGACAGATCCTGGTACGCAAGAGCAACCAGGTCAAGGTGGGCTTGGGCTTGGCATTGAGCTTAGCCTCCTATTGCTCCCGACCATGACTATCGGACTTGAGTAGTCGGGGCGCCTGGCTTTATGGCCGCTCCTGCGTAATTACGACACGTTTTTGGATGAGAACTCCCCATTCTTCCGCGAAGCATATACCTTTTTCCGATTACCAAGCTTAATTCAAGAACTCACCGCCCTCGTCAACGAGCAACTCCCCGGGGATCAAGCTAAGGCGCTCGACTATATCGAAGCCGTCGGCCGCAAGGGTGAGGCATACATTGAATATGCGAACACACTGGATGGACTATGCTTTGATGACAAATACAAAGGAGATGAAGAGACCGCTGTCAAAGATATACGGGCTATGGGTAATGCCTACATCGAAATGGTCGAAGCGTTAATCAATGCCTCAGAAGCAAATCGTGATCCAGGCAAAATGGTTTAGGATATGCTGTATTCAAAAGACTCAGTTTCTGTCACGAATAGGCTTAACCCAGTAGTGGTGGAATGGTACGAGAACGGTTCGACGCTTTCACGAAAAGCATCAAAGAATACTCTAAGCTTACTAAGCTTACTAAGCTTTGGTATAGTAAGTCGCAATGACCCGTAAAACAAATACGCCATTCTTATGGGGAGCCGCCACTGCCGCCCACCAAGTCGAAGGAAATAACCGCAACCAATGGACCGAATGGGAAACGAAGACGGCGAACGCAAAAGCCGCTGACGCCCCGGTCCGGTTCAGCCATTTCCCTATTTGGGATTCCGTAAAACATATTGCCGTCCAACCCGACACCTATCTTTCAGGCAGCAAGATTGATCACTATCATTTGTTTGAAGAGGATTTCGCCTTGCTGTCCGATATGCACATGAACGCCTATCGTTTCAGTGTCGAATGGTCACGTATCGAACCAGAAGAGGGTACGTGGGACTTAAAGGAAATTGAGCATTACCGTGCCTATATTCAGGCGCTGCGAAAGCGGAACATCGAACCCGTCCTTACCCTTTTCCATTTCTCACTCCCTGTATGGTTTGCCGAGCGCGGTGGATTTGAAAAGAAATCCAATATTGCTTATTTCTTGCGGTTTGCGAAGAAGCTCATGACCGAGTTACGCGATGAAGTAACGTATGTCATTACTATCAACGAACCCGAGGTCTACACCCAAGAAGGGTATATCACCCCGCACTTCCCACCACAAACAAAAAGCTACCTGAAAGCCTGGTGTGTCTTCAATGCGCTGATCCATGCGCACCGAAAAACATATACGCTACTGAAAGGCATTAACCCGGATTTCAAAGTATCACTGGCCAAGAACTCGGCATATTATTATGCCGGCGACGCACGATTTATTACTAAGTTAGCGGTACGATTGAAGTACTATCTGCGTGACGATTACTTCCTAAAGCGTACGGTAAAACAGTGCGATTTCCTGGGCGTGAATTATTACTTTTCAAATCGGGTGGTCGGTATGAAGGTCGATAACCTGAACGAAAAGGTCCACGACCTTGGTTGGAGTTTATCGCCTGTAGATATCGAAAAAGTAATCACCCGCCTTTACAGGAAATATCAGTTACCTATTTTCATCACCGAAAACGGCCTTGCCGACCAGGCTGACATACAGCGGAAATGGTGGCTTGAAGAAACCCTCAAGGGCATGGAGCACGCGCAAGCAGGTGGCGCCGAGCTCATCGGCTACCTCCACTGGAGCTTGATCGATAATTTCGAGTGGGGATTCGGGATTATTCCACGTTTTGGCCTCGCCTCGGTTGATTACGAGACGAATGAACGCACCTTACGACCAAGCGGCGTATGGTTCGGCGAGTATATACGTCAGCACCCTACGCTTGACGATCGTCGGTAGTTTCTTCGTCGTCAGGGTTACTTTGCAAGTTAATCGACGTATCATAGGAGTAAATAACTGAAATTATGCGGGTACAGGGACTCTAACCCCGACTCGCTGTAGCTCGCCGGGCTGCCTGGGCTATTGTTTTCTTTGAAGAGGCCCAGAGTAAAGCACTGAACCAAAAACCAATATAAAAACCCAACGCAAGGTTGGGTGTTTTATATTGGTGCGGGTACAGGGACTCTAACCCTGGGCCTCTTCCTTGGCAAGGAAGCGCTCTAACAGCTGAGCTACACCCGCATACCTGAACAAGTATACCGAATCTCCCCTGTAATTTCAACCGTTGCTCAGGATTGAGAGGATTTTTTCCGATAGTGGTTGCAATGCCTCCAGGATAGGACTATAACTAGCACATGTCCCAATTAGAGTATTTCCACCGCGTCGTTGTCACAGGTGTCGACGGCAGCGGAAAGTCCGCCACTACCGCAGATGCAGCCCGTCAGTTAAGTAGCGCTTACCCCGATAGTGATATCCGCGTCGCTGACAGCACCGGCTTATTCTTTTTCCGGGGCGGTGAGGTTGCATCTTCACGGTTTACCTCGCTCGATAGGATGGAACCCTCACCAAAAGCATCTAAGCTTGAAACTATGGTGCGCATGGGTGCGTTTACCGTCTCGCGCCAGGCAATCGAGTATTTCTCGTCGTTTTCATCGCATAGCCTGGTTATCGGCGTTAGGGATCCATTTCGCGTCGACTTAGCGACGTATATGCCGATCATTGCGGAGACGCCGCCAACCCTCACACCGGAACGTCGCCTTAAACTGCTGAATAAGTTTACGAAAGCGGTCCACCCTTCGCTCATGGCGCTCCTGAAAGTCGATGTCGTCGATGCATTGCATAATACTGCCGTCCGAGATTTTGTAAACCAACACGAGACCCCAGAGAAGATCACGCTAGCAGCGAAGGAATATCCAAAGGTGCTTGATGCTTATTACACGGAGTATGACGTCCCCTACATCGAGGTGAATGCACTGAAGCCCAACTCATCTGAACTCCTTGCGATGGCGTTCGAAGAATTTGTTCCTCCACCCAAGAAATCGTCATAGGCTTCAGTCTGCTTTCAGCAGATAAGCGGATACTAAGAATGTACCAGCTAACGAAAGGGGCAACGGCTATGAAAAGCCAGAAACGAACCTTTACGAAACGTATGGCAACATTAGCAGCGGCATTTGTTTTTGCAGTGGCGGGATTCAGCTTTATAGGCGGAAGTAGTACAGCATCAGCCGCGGGAGGCGGGTTCAAGGTTGTCAACAACTGTGGATCTACTAAGACCTTCGGTTGGAGCCGCCACGATGCAGCCCCGGGGACTGGCGCCTACCATAAGGTAGCAGCCGGCGCGACCTACAGTGTCGCCAGCGGTAATGGGATTTGGCGCGTAGAGTTGCCGAAGGGTGTCTTCCGTACCTTTGTCTACAATGGCAACTGGAATACCCTTCGAATGTGTTAATCGTTTTTTAAACCAAAGAAAATACCCCAACGCGTGGGGTATTTTCTTTGGTGGCTCCTCCCAGACTCGAACTGGGGACACAAGGCTCTTCAGGCCTCTGCTCTACCAACTGAGCTAAAGAGCCACGCCGGCCGTAAGGCCTCTGCTCTACGGTTCTTCATCGCGCTTCTGCGAAGCGACGAGCTAAAGAGCCATTTCTAGTAGAACTCTGTATATTCTACTAGAGGTCGGCGTTTATGGCAAGGTGTTACTTGCGGCCACGGATGGCGTCGATCAGTTCGATCGGGAACAAGAAGGTGGTCTTCTGGCTTGGCTCGGTACTGATACGTTCAAGGGTGTTCAAAGTACGAAGGTTCAACGCACCCGGGACGCTTGAGATGATACGCGCAGCTTCCGCTAATGTTTCAGCCGCCGCTTTTTCACCTTCCGCGTTGATAATGTTACTTCGGCGTTCACGTTCGGCCTCAGCTTGCTTCGCCATAGCACGCTTCATGTCCGCTGGAAGCTCGATGTTTTGAATCTTGACGTTTTCGACGTCGATCCCCCACTGTGAAGTCTGTGCGTCGACAATTTCTTTGATCTTTCCGCTGATTTCTTCACGCTTTGAAAGCAATTCGTCGAGTTCGAAGTTACCCGTGATATCACGAAGTGCAGCTTGGGCGAACTGGCTGGTCGCATACACGTAGTTAGTGGTTTCCAGTACGGCCTTTGCTGGGTCGAGTACGCGGAAGTACACGACAGCGTCGACACCGGCGGTGACGTTATCCTTCGTGATGATTTCTTGCTTCGGTACGTCGATAGGTGTCGAACGGACGTCTACCCGGATCATCTGCTGGAAGATCGGTACGATAACGCGGAGGCCTGGTTGGCGCACGCCGGTGAACCGACCGAGCGTCAGAACGACCCCGCGTTGGTATTGGTTGATAACTTTAAGGCCGCTCAACACGAAAATGACGACAGCAACGACGATGATCCAGAAAAATACATCCATATTGTAACCTCCTTGAGTGATACCTTAAGTATATCAGAGTATACTAGTAATAATGGATAGTGAGAAAAGAATTCCCCTCGCGGAGCGGATGCGCCCGCAGACGCTCGATGAAGTGATTGGCCAATCACATTTATTAGGTGACAATGAGATCCTTCGACAGATTGCCAAGAACAAAGAACCAGTCAGTCTGATTTTATGGGGACCTCCTGGGAGTGGCAAGACGACGCTCGCCCGAGTAATCGCGAAAGACGTCAACGCGGAGTTCGTCGAGTTATCGGCTGTCACGAGCGGCAAGAAAGATGTTGAGAAAGTCATCGAACACGCCCGCCAGAACTGGAACCTCCAGCTCCGCACGATCCTGTTCGTCGACGAGATCCACCGCTTCAACAAAGCCCAGCAGGACGCCTTTCTCCCGCACGTGGAATCGGGTTTGATCACCCTGATTGGTGCAACAACGGAAAACCCAAGCTTCGAGGTGATCACTCCCCTACTCAGCCGTACCCGGGTACTTGTGTTAGAGCCGCTCGCTAAGGAAGATATGCTTAATATCTTACAGCGTGCCGTTGCAGCCGAAAAAGCTACCAAGCGGGTCAGTTCAGACGCGCTCGACTACATCGCTGAACTTTCCGGCGGTGATGCACGTGTGGCGCTAGGAAACCTGGAGCTAGCGCTCAGCCTATCGAAAAAAGTCACGTTTGAAACGGTAAAAACCGCCGCGCAGAAACGCCTCCCGGGTTACGATAAAAAAGGCGAGATGCACTACAACGTCATTAGCGCGTTTATAAAAAGTATGCGTGGAAGCAACGTCGACGCGACACTATATTACCTGGCACGGATGATCGATGCCGGCGAAGACCCAAAGTTCATCGCCCGACGGATGGTGATATTCGCTTCTGAAGATATCGGTCTAGCCGGTAACGGCGCACTTGGCTTAGCACTCAATGCGTTCCAGGCCGTCGAGCGCATCGGTATGCCAGAATCAAGCTACATCTTATTCCACGTAGCGACGGCGCTAGCGAAATCTGAAAAGTCACGTCGCACGACCGATGCGATGCACCGCGCCCAGCAACTGGCAAAACAATACCAGGACACCCCCGTACCACTGCACTTGCGCAACGCACCGACTAAGCTTATGAAAGACCTTGGCTATGCCAAAGATTACAAATGGGAAGCTGATTTCCAGCACTCCAAGGGGTTTCTTCCGAAAGAAATTGAGAACGAAACAATATTCTAATCGTATTACCTCGTAGGTCGATACTTTCGTTTCAAGGCTTCGTAAACGCCGTTCGTCCAACCGAAACCGTCTTGTAGCGCGTACTCACCACCTCCGCCAAGCCCATCCGGGCTCTCGACATTGTACTTTTCAACGAACTTACCTGAAGTAGCATACACTTTTTCGTTCAATTCTAGCCAGCGCTGGGTAATTTCATCCGCCAAGTCGTCGTGACCATAATTACGTAACCCCTCTATCGCCACCCACTGCAGCGGCGCCCATCCGTTCGGTGCGTCCCATTGCTGGCCATTATCGACGTTCGTTGTTACAAGCCCGCCCGGTTTTAAGAAGTCCTTACGCAGCACATCAGCAACTTTGTCTGCTTGTTCTTGGCTGGCAATACCGACGAAAAGCGGATACACACCCGCTAAACTGTCGACCGTCGTGAAGGTACTATGGTGGAAATTGTAATCTTTGTAATAGCCCGCTTTTTCGTCCCAGTTGTAAGTATCAATCGCTTTCTGGCGTGCTTTGGCGCGTTTACGGAAAGTACGTGATTGCACGAGGTTAAACGACGCCCTATACGCGTCAGCAATAGTAAGCTCTAAGTGGTACAGCAGGCTATTCAGGTCAACCGGTATGATATCGGCCGTATGGATTGTTTTGATATCAAGCGGGTCCAAGAACCATCGTGAACTGAAATCCCATCCAGACTCAGCCCCGGCGCGTAGGTGCAAGTAAAGTCGATTGCTATCTTTTCGGCCGGAATGTTCAGCTGTTTCGATATCCTCGCGAAGCGATTCAGGGCGTGGTGTCGTCTTGTTATCATAGTACCGGTTCAGCAAAGACCCGTCCGGCATCGAAACGACGCGACGATACGCCTTGTGCTCCGTTTCCATCAGTTTAGCCTTCCCTTTCATCCAGAACCGGTATTCGGCCACGAGATACGGAAGGTATTCACGAAGAACTTTCTTACCTTTCTTCTGCGCTAATAGGCGAATCATGTGCGAAAAGAACGGCGGCTGCGACCGGGAAAGGAAGTAGGTGCGGTTGGCCGTCGGGATAAAACCGTACTTACGGATCTGATGCGAATAATTCTTCATCATCGCCTCAATCTGCCGCCATTTTCCAGAGGAAGCCAGTCCGATCATGATGAAGTATGTATCCCAGTAGAACTGCTCGTTAAAACGCCCGCCGGGTACGATGTACTTGTATGGTAATGCGAGCAAGGAGCCACGCGTCACCCGGTTGCGTCGCTCAAGGAACTTCCACAACTCGTCGATATGCTCAAGCGGGGTGTGCTCTGGGCTACTTTCGTACGCCCGTTGATAAACACCTTCCGTCGCATCATAAAAATGGCGGGTTACGAATTCACGAAGGTCGAAATTCGGGTCTTTCTTTGAAATTGCATACTCTTCTTTGATAGAACGCACACGGCTTGCAGGCACTAAGTCGACGAAGGTCTTCCCATCCCCATAGACGTTTTTCTGCTGCACATCTAACAAAAGCTCACCAAGGACATCATCGATATCCTTGCCATCCCGCATCAGGATGCCGGTCGTCTTGACGAGTGCCGTTTTGATAGGGTCGACAGGCAGACTTGGTAAACTTGGGAGGCTCGGAAGCGGGGGAAGTAATGGTTTGTTTGTTTTTCGTGGCATATACCAACTAGTATAGGCCTCCCCTCACCTGCGGACAAGTGAAAGAAGGCCTTACGAGAACAATTTACAACTATTTGTTTGCGCGCTTGCGCTGGTTCGGGTCTAGGTAGCGTTTACGCAGGCGAAGGCTCTGCGGTGTCACTTCAAGCAATTCGTCGTCTTCGATGAAGTCGATAGACTGTTCAAGGCTCAGGTCGGTGAACGGCGTCAACTGGATCGTCCCGTCACTTGAGGAACTTCGCATGTTTGTCAGCTGCTTACCGCGGCAAACGTTGATATCAAGGTCGCCAGAACGGTTATACAAACCGACGATCATTCCTTGGTACACAGTCGTACCAGGGCCGACGAAGAGTTCACCACGAGCTGCCGCCGTATCAAGGGCGTACGCAGTCGTCTGTCCGGCTTCGTGGGCGACAAGCGCACCGTTGCGGCTTTGTTGTAGCTTCGGACCAAGTGGCTGGTAGCCGTGTGGCAAGCTGTTCATAATGACCGTACCCTTTGTCGCAGTAAGGAGCAAGTTACGAAGGCCGATCATCGCTCGGGTTGGCAGAATATACGTCACACGGGTCGTACCGCTACTGGTCTGTTCTTGCTTTACCGTCGTCGCACGGCGGGTACCAAGTTCTTGGCTCACCGCACCGAGAAATTCACCAGATACTTCGATCAACAGCTCTTCGACAGGTTCTTTAACGACACCGTCTTCTTCAATCGTCACCACTTGTGGACGACCGACTTCGAACTCAAAGTCTTCACGACGAAGCGATTCAATAAGAACAGAAAGGTGCAGTTCGCCACGACCGGAAACGATAAAGCCGATACCATCTTCCTTTACGCGAAGGGAAACGTTGGTTTCGAGCTCTTGCTTCAGGCGGTCACCGATCTGGCGGCTAGTGTTGTACTTTGCTTCCTTACCCTTCAACGGGCTAGTGTTCGGACCAAGGTACATGCTGATTGTCGGTGCTTCTATGTCGATGACAGGCAATGCTTCAGGCTGATCTTTGTCTGCCAATGTCTCACCGATGTGTGCTTCAGAAATACCCGTGACGGCGATAATATCACCCGCACCGGCTTCTTCGATTTCTTCACGGGTAAGACCACGGTAGCCGAAGAGCTTATCAACTTTAGCGTTGACGATTGCGCCGTCACGCTTGATCAATACAATCTGCTGCGCGCGCTTCAAAGTACCACGGCTAATACGACCGATTGCGTACTTACCAAGGAATGAGTCGTACGCCAATGAGGTCACGAGCATCTGGAAAGGTTTTTCGATTTCAACGGTAGGTGCTGGGATGTCATTGATGATGGCGTCGAAAATCGGAGTCAGATCTGCGTGTTCCGATGGGTTATCAGGAAGCTGGTTCCATGCCTTACCGTCGCGGCCGATCGCGTAGTATACCGGATAGTGAAGCTGACTGTCATCGATCGCCAGTTCGAGGAAGAGTTCAGAAACTTCATCGAGTACTTCGTCAATACGGCGTGACGGCTTGTCGATCTTGTTAATCACGACAACTGGCTTCAAACCAAGTTCAAGCGCTTTTGAAAGGACGAACTTTGTCTGTGGCATCGGGCCTTCCTGGGCGTCAACAATAAGGAGCACACCGTCGGCCATGTTCAATGTACGCTCGACTTCACCAGAGAAGTCGGCGTGGCCCGGGGTGTCGATGATGTTGATTTTGTAGTCACCGTAGTAGACAGAGGTCTGCTTCGCAGTGATTGTAATACCACGTTCGTGCTCCTGGTCGCCGCTGTCCATGATGAGCGACTGCTCCATCTCGGCCTGGTTAGCTCGGAAAGTGTTACTTTGCTTCAAAAGGCCATCAACAAGTGTCGTCTTTCCGTGGTCGACGTGAGCGATGATAGCAACGTTGCGAATTTGGTTTGGATCTTTCATAAAAATATGCCCTATTTGCAGGGCTTCCTTATCTGAAATTATAGCATAGAAAGCCGTTTTAATCAATCGAACAAGGTCGGCTGACTATAGGATGGCTTAGCGAGGTCAACCGCAGTGCGGCAAAGGTCCTCAAGACTATCGGTAATTTGAACCTCAGGGGCATCCTGAGAAAAACGGCGACGGATGTATCGAGCATTCCCAAATCCCTCTTCGATACCAATTACAAGCTTCACGCTATCGTGCTCGTGACGCATTTTCCACTCGGCTAGTTCAAACCTGGTCGTCTGCGCGTATGATTGACCTGGTGTTTCGACGGCTTGGGCGGCAAGCCAGAAAGCAATGACACCATTCCTGCCTGCTTGGCGAAGAAAGTGAGTTTCCCAATCGACTTGTCGTTCGTAGACGAACGTTCCCTCCGGATAGTCCTTACGTGGTGAAGCGACCGTAATATCCGCGTCTATGGTATGGATTAACTCTGCCGCATCCGTCTGCCAATCCCGTGCACCTTGTATCGGGCCGGCGAGGAAAATGACCGGAGTTTCGGTCTCCACTATTTCCGGCGGCTGGATGAATCGTCCCTCATTCATATCCTTATGATAACAAAAAACACCAGACCTGGTGTTTTCTCATGGTGCGCGCGAGAGGACTTGAACCTCCACGTCCTTGCGAACACTAGCACCTCAAGCTAGCCTGTCTACCAATTTCAGCACGCGCGCATTAGGGGTTATTATAGCAGAATCTTTCCCTTTTTTAAAGGACTAATGGCATCGAACGGGCAAAAAGCCGCCCGCACTCTTGTCAGCGATATGATTTTCCTGTATAGTATCCCCTTAGTCGGGCGCTTAGCTCAGTTGGCTAGAGCATCTCGTTTACACCGAGAGGGTCGGGGGTTCGAATCCCTCAGCGCCCACCAGATTGAATATGAAATCTCCCCTTTCGGGGAGATTTTTGTTGAACGTTTTTCCTACGGAGTCGTAAAGACGGTGCGACTTCCGACCGTCCAATAGCGGATGGTGTCATAACGGTCAGCGGCAGACAACAGTACTTGATCTTGCTCGATCGCATGCACGCTGTTCGTGTGAATATATTGCGCTGTCGCCTGGTAGAGGCCGATGGCCGGTACGTCACTGAGCCACTGGCGGGCGAACGTAACATACTTAGCATCACGAAGGTTGGTTTCTAATCGGCTTCGGGCAGTCGAAAGTGCTTCGTCGCTGATAGCATTCCTATAGTTAGAAAAGTTCAAACCACCGTTTACTTGGCTACCGTGCCAATAAGCATACACGTCAGCATCGCCACCGATCGTCAATTGATACAACAACACATCGTAGCGGCGAGGCTGCAAAATGTTTTGGGCGACATTCTGAGACGGGTCGCTCGGATCAACGATACTTGTCGTGACTGTCACGCCCAACGCTCGCCACTGTGCCGTCAGTATTTCAAGCGTCTTCTCAAAATCAGGGTTCTTCGTCGTGACGACATTCAACGTGAGCGGCTGCCCTTCTTTTTTGCGAAGCTGCCCGTCAAGGCGCCATCCGGCGTCGTCTAAGAGCTTTGCCGCCGCGGCCGTATCATAGGTCGGTGCTGCCGGCAGGTTACTGACTTGCCCTGAAATAAACGGAAGGTGAAGCGCTGGGGTATCTCCCCCAAGCTCACTTCTAATTTCCCGGGTATCAGTTGCCGCTTGAAGCGCCAAGCGAACCGCACGGTCTTGCAGTACCGGGCTCGTCGTATTCAACAGTGCGTACACCCCGCTGTTCACCGGACGATGCTCCACGGTATATCGCTGTCTATTGATATCTGCGGACGTCGTGATTGGCAGGTCGCTCGCTGCGTTTACCTCGGAAGTCGAAAGCGCGCGCTTGATATCTTCAATCGAACCATAGACATGTAGCTGTACCCGGTCTAGCTTCGCAGCGCCCTTGTAATACGAAGGGTTCTTTACCAAGTGGACGATTTTGCGTTCTGTCGCTTCGTCGACCGTCTGCAATAGCCGGAGCGAGAACGGACCGCTTGCAGTTGGGTTAGTGCTAAAGGCGTTTTCACGTAGCTGGGCCGGAGCGACATCACGGAGGACACTTTCAGGTAAGATAGGGAGGAACCGTAAGGCGTGCGGGAAAGCAGCGTATACCGAAGGAAGCTCGAATGAAACCGTCAGGTTATCTACTTCGCGGACCGTTACGTCAGACCACCCCGTTAACGTAGAGCGCGTACTTGGGTCTTTTAATAAGTTCACTGTAAAGACAACGTCACGGGCACGGATGTAGGTTCCATCTTGCCACTGGGCACCCGGGCGCATAGAAATGGTATACGTACGGCCATCTTCACTGATGGTCATATTTTCAGCAAGGTCATAGTTCAGTTTTCCCGCGTTGTCGTATGTCAGTAATCTCGAGAATAATAGCTCGCCAACCGCTTCTTCGGCACTCGAGGTAGCAAAGATAGGGTTCAAAGTATCAACCGGCCCTAAGACAGCCTCGGCGTAGGTACCACCCTGGGCAGTAGCAGTAGTGCGATAATCTTGCTGGAACCACCAGAATTGTACCCCTGTCGCACCGATGATAACCCCGATAGTCAGAACCCATAACGCGACGCGGCGTCGGGCTTCACGGAAATTGCTCCAACGTTTGAATACGAAACGACGAGCGTGCTTTACGGTCGCACCCTCGACTTTCTTCATACGTTTCGCGAGATCCTTCGAGTTGAAACTCATCTTTGGAAGGCGACGTAATTTGCCCGGTTCGTTTTCGGCCATGAAATTGGTCCTTAACTAGGGATCAACAAACCAGCCAGGATCGAGACGACAAAGATAACAGCTAGTACGATAGTTGCTTCAAACAGGTTCTTATCGACACCACGTCGGGTCGTGTACAATTCACCAGAGCTACCAAATCCGGCACCCAACGTCGCACCGCGTTGTTGCAGCAGAATGGCGACTACCATAAGGATTCCAGAACCGATCATGATGATTTGTAAAATAGTATCAATTGACATGGGTACTCCTCTTTTTCTCACTGCGAAGTTCTATTGCAGCACTCACTATATAGTTTATCAGACTCAAGATGATTCCGGCAAGAATCGAGTTACCGAACGACATCGACAAACCAGGCGAAACCGCCAACGAAACATAGACTAATATTCCGTTCACGATGATCGTAAATAGCCCAAGGGTCAGAAGGATTGCCGGAAGCGAAACGATCACCAAGAGCGGCTTGAATAGGCTGTTGAACAGCGAAAAAATCAACCCTGCGAAAAGGAATCCCCAGAAACCGGCCGTCACATCGACATCATCATATCCCGTTCCGAGGATACGTACCGCTACCCAAAGTCCTACTGCGTTAAGTGCCCAGCGAACGATAAATACAAGCAATTGCTGTTTCATAAGTGTTTTTAGTATACCATAGCGGCTACAGACCAGTCGGAAGGCCGGCGCTCAGATTTTCGTGGCCGTGTTCCGTAACCAAGATGTCATCTTCGATACGTACTCCTATTCCCTCTTCAGGGATATAAATACCCGGCTCTACCGTCAGGACCATGCCCGGTTGAAATGATTCGAATCCCCCTAGCGATTCATGTACATCGATACCCAGCCCGTGACTAATAGCGTGCGGAAAGTACTTTCGGTAGTCTTCAGGGTCTTTTAATAGCCCCAAGCCATCTAGCGCCTGTTTCATAATCTCATCAGATTGCGTCTGGTAGTCTGCGAGTAATACACCGGGCTTGATAAGATCTATAATATCGTGATGCGCTTTTTCGACAGCTTTATGTACCGCTACTTCACGCGCGCTCGGGTCACCTACCGCATAGGTACGGGTTATATCGGCAGTATATCCTCCTATCCGGGCACCTATGTCAATTAAGACTATCCCGTTAGCGGGTAATGCCTGTGTATTGCTAGTGTAGTGGAGCGTCAAGGCGTTTGAACCTCCAGCAACAATAGGTTCATAGGCGTGCTTTGCGCCGCTGCATCCGAAGATGTATGTAAATTCATTTTCAATCGCGACCTCGGTTGGTAGATCAGACATTTTATCCTTGATTTTCTTGAATGCATCGCAGGTAAGACGAATCGCCTGACGTTGCACTTCAAGCTCGGCTTCGCTCTTTAAAGCCCTCAGTTTTTTCAAGATTGGCCGGACATCCCTCACTAGGTCGAAAACATCAACGGCCGAATGCCACATGTTTCTTGGACCCGGGTTAAGCACGAAATCATAATACCGCTCGTGCGGGTCAACATCCAGTGCGTAAACAGTTTTATGAGTGATACTTACTTTTGTAAGAATACGCTCAAATTCTGTATATGATATCGCTTTTGCGCCGCTTAGCGCGCTAGCCTCTTCAGTGCCGAGTTGTGTTTCAAATAGGCCGTGCACTTCATCTACCTTCGGCGCTACGACATACCGCTCTTCGGAGTCAACAACTAGCAATCTCCATCCTGGTTCAGCGATACCCGTCAACCAAAGAAAGTTTGCCTCCTGCTGAAAAGGTGCAGCCATGTCCCCCGAAAGTTGCATCTTATCGTATGCCCCTAGGAGGATGGGGTTACGGGAACATGCTTTGCTCAGGTTTTTCTGTCGCTCAGAGAATACATTCATCATCAACAATCATACGCTACGTAGGTTCGTGAGTTCCAGTAGGCGGTGGAAGATCTTTCGCCATTCGGGCCGATACCTTGCACCGTGAACACACCTGAACCGCCCGACTCGTACGCCCACCGCGAGGAGTATCCGCCTTCGCTTCTCGTTCCTGATATGCCACTATTATTTACCACTGTCCTCGGACTATATCCGTCTTGACCTTGGATGAGATATTGGCTTGCAACCGAGTTCGGCGCAATTGCAAACGTTAGCGTGCCGTACGCTGTCGACATTGTAACCGCGGAAGTACAATACTCGCCTGAAATACCACTAATAGTAGGCGTTGGTACATATACTCGTGATATGGAATTAGACCAGTCGGAGCTTCCCCCTGCGTTCACAGCTCTTACCCGAAATTCGTACGATTGTCCGGCAGTGGGTAACGTATACGAATCGGTTGTCGACGTTCGCACCCTTGAAGTACTCCAGGTTCCTCCTTCGGGGCGCATCTGTGTTTCATAACTTGTACTATTTGTCACCGCAGTCCACGATAGAGACGCTGCGTTTGCCAGTACCGAATTAGACGCCAGTGTAGGAGCGGACGTAGGCGGTGGAGTATACGTAGGGCAACTTCCATCTTGTGGCGCTTTCGATTCGCTGGAGCGTATATACATTATTACGGTTGTAACCCTCGTACTTGTTGCTGTCAGGCAGAATTCTTTTTGATTACCCCAAGAATAAGCAAGGTCTACGGTTGAACTGGACTTGAAGGTAGACGGAATTGTGGACGGATATCCCGATTCATTGAAATTACGGGCACTTTCCATTGCGGAAGCGGCACCATTGAGATCACTTTCTACGGCGGATTTCGCAATTTGACGCTGCCATTGTCCATACCCGACAATTGTGATACTCGCCAAAATACCGATAACAAGAATAACGACACCTAGCTCGACAAGCGTAAACCCACTTTTGTACGTTCGTTTCTGTAGCATGCTCATATTGAGCCTACTATACCATAAGCATTTTACCCCTGTAAATGACGGGTGATGATTGCAGCTTTCGCTTCACCGACGACAGCGACTATCTTGTCTGTCGGCGTTTCTTTCAGCGCGCGCAGGCTTCCGAACGATCGGATCAGTTTCCGCCTCGTTGCCGGGCCGACTCCTGGTATATCCTCCAGGCTACTGGCCGTCTGTTTCGCCCGTTTCAGGACCGTATGGTAGCTGACCGCAAAGCGGTGGGACTCATCGCGGATCCTTTGGAATAACTTTGTCACGTGCGAGTACTTCGCTGGACCACCTGTGCTTGCCCGCAGGTTCTTTGAGTGCCCCGAGGCGTTCAGCTGTCCGGCGTGCAAGTTCACGAACAGGAATGAGCCTGACTGTGTTACGAATACGCTCGGTTCGGTCAAATCCTTGCGGTACGTATTGATGATATCGGTTCCGACATTCGAATCCGTTGGATGGACAATCACCTCCTCTTCACGCTTAGCAATGCTGATGACCGGTACTTTTATCTCCCGTTCTTTCAAAGCTTTGATTGCCGCCTCCAACTGCCCCTTTCCGCCATCGATCAATAGAAGGTCGGGCATCCCCCAGCTTTTGATATTCTTCTCACTAAAACGCCTATACAAGACCTCATGCATATTCGCGTAGTCGTCGTTCCGTTCGGCAGTCTTGAACTTGCGATAGTTTGCCCGGTCACTGACCCCGTTCGTGAACACGACCATGCTGGCGACGACGTTCTTTCCGCCCATGTGGCTGATATCGTACCCTTCGATACGGGCCGGAATTTTCGATAGGCCCAGCAACTCCACAAGGTCACCGAGCGCTTTATCTTTACTGATATCAAGGAATTCCCGATCACCAAACATGATTTTCTGCTGCAATGCCCGGAGGTCGTTCAGCTGATTACGATAGTGGGCAGCATTTTCAAAATCATGCAACTTCGCCGCGAGTTTCATCTGTTTCTCGATATCTTTGATAATCGCCTTTCGTCCGCCTTGCAAATAGCGGATCAGTTGCCGGAGTGTCGCGCGATATTCTTCCGGCGAAACACCTGGGCGTGGGCTGAGTCCGATATGCGCGTCAAGGTCGGGGCGCTGACCTAACTTAGGGGCTCTCGTATAATACGGAAATATTTTTCGCAGATAGCGAAGCGCCTTCTTGATCGCGACCCCGTTATAATACGGCCCGAAATACTCCGCTCCGTCGTCGATAGGGTTGCGAGTGAATTCGATGGTCGGCCACGTACTTTTCAAATCAATACGCACGAAGGTTTGTGACTTATCGTCGCGAAGCAGAATATTATAGCGCGGCATATATCGCTTGACCATTTCAGATTCTAGAAAGAGGGCATCGAGTTCGCTCTCCGTCTCTACCCAATCAGTATCATAAATCTCTTCAACCAGTGCACGGGTCTTTATATCCATATCACGGGTGCTTTGAAAGTACTGTCGTACGCGGTTCTTCAATATCGCCGCCTTACCGACATAGATGATTTCTCCGTTTTCGGCCTTATGAAAATACACCCCGGGTGAACGAGGGAGCGTTTTCAACTTAGCTTCAAGCGATGCGTTCATAGTGTATATCTAGTATACCTAATGCGAAGGTAATGCTGTAAGGAGCTTATGTGGCGACCAGTGCAGCAGCGCGGGTCTTACATGTTTCGGTGTGGTACAACAGCTCGGGGTTCTTCTTGCACTCTTCGCAGATAAGAACGAGGTCGTTACAGTTCGCAAAGGCACAGTTTTCAAAGTTGCTCGTCTTACCGCCACAGTGGGTACATTCGCCTATCGTTTTCGCGTGATCGGAAAACTCAACCGTCATACGATCATCGAATACACGGAGTGAGCCTTCCCATAAGCCGTCGTCACCGTACGCTTCACCATATTTTACGATTCCGCCATCAATCTGATATACGTCTTTGAAGCCACGCTTTTTCATCATCGCAGAAATCACTTCACAGCGGATGCCGCCCGTACAATACGTAATGACTTTCTTATCTTTGATGTCATCAAACTTATCACTTTCAAGTTCGGCAATAAAGTCGCGGGAAGTATTCGTGTTCGGAACGACTGCGTCCTTGAACTTACCGATACGCGCCTCGTGCTCATTGCGACCGTCGAAGAAAACAACGTCATCGCCGTATTTCTCAATTAGTTCATGGACCTGCTTCGGCTTCAGGTGTGTGCCGCCGCCGATCACACCGTTCTCATCGACTTCGAACTCATCGTCGCTGTTTTGGAATCCGACCAGTTCGCGCCGGTGTTTGACGCTGAGCCGAGGGAAATCATCGCGTGAACCATCACTCCACTTGAAGACGACATCTTTAAAACCAGGGTATGTCTTCGTTGCCTTGGCGTACGCTTTCAAATCATCGACATCGCCGCCGACAGTCCCGTTCAAGCCATGGCGGCTCACCAAAATACGTCCCTTGAGATTGAGGGATTCACACAGGGATTTTTGCCATAATTTTACCGCTTCAGGGTCACTGAGAGGGGTAAATTTATAGTAGAGAAGAATTTTTTGCATCCTGAAAAGTATACCACTTTTTACCCCTGTTGGCTAGTGGTATACTGTAGGTATGAGTTTTGCATCAAGCCCGAAAGTCGAAGCCTATATCGAAACGTTTGAAGACCCGGCCTACACGCGCCTTCAAACCCTTCGCCAAGAAATTCAAACTATCTTCCCGAACACGATTGAAGATATCAGCTACGGGATGCCGACCTATCGGCCCGCGCCTAAGAAACGTGGCATCGTACACTTTTCCAACTTTGCGCATCACATCGGCCTCTATGCGGTCTTCGACCCGACCGATCAACCTAAGCTACTCAAGGCACTTGCCCCGTATCGCACCGGAAAAGGCACCTTGCAATTCAGGCACGATCAACCGTTCCCTATCGACCTGATACGCGAAGTCCTGACGTACCACGCGCAGCAATTCACAAAATAGCCTTTACAGATACGGATATTTTTTCTACACTAGTACGACTATGATCGTTTAGATCCTCTATTCGTTCAACGTTCGGACGGCCGAACCAATGACGATTCTTACATACTGAGCTGCGAAACGGCAGCAAAATACTATGAATGGACGTATAATGGAAGAATATCGCATTCTTAAGGACGATCGCATTCTGCTTGACGCAAGGATAGATGAACTCGAGTCGGAAATCCAAGGTCTTGGGCCCGACTTTTACGAAGTATTCAATCAGTCATCCGAGACATGGCATGACAACGCCCCTTTCGAGGCGCTTCGTGATAAACAGTCCGTGCTATTTGCAGAGTACACAAGTCTGAAAGAGATACGGCGCAACTCGACCGTGATAACCCCCAAAAGAGGTACGCGCGTCGCTATAGGATCCACTGTCACGCTCGACGATAACAGAAAAATATTTGTCGCCGGTGATTGGACACCCCATGCTGGTCAGACGATTGATGGAATGACTTTCGTGAGCGCTCGATCGCCCCTCGCCCTGGCCGTCATCGGTAAGCAAGGAGGATCAACGACCCCATTCGGGACAATAACAACACTTACATAGGAGTATTCATGGCAAAACAATCTGCAAAAAATGATTTTCAAGTCAAGCCGACGTTGCGCTTTTTCTGGCAGGCTGCTAGCAAAAGCAAGCGGTACCTCATCCCGGTCTTGATCCTGCAGCCTATTACTATTTTCTTAAACAGCTATGCAGGCCTCTGGATCATTTCCGAAGTCGTTAACCGCCTAACGACCGAGAATATACCGACCGATGCGTTGCTTTCGACGTTCTGGCCGTATATCGTCGCATTCGTCGGTGCGGCTGCATTGGGCGAACTGGTGTTGTGGCGGGTGGTCACCTACCTCCACTGGACGATGACCGACCGTACGGCATACGAACTATACCGGCAATCGTTCGATGCGCTCGCCGAGCAGTCGATGGAATTTCATAACGACCGCTTCGGTGGTTCGCTCGTGTCGCAGACGAATAAGTTCAGCGGTGCTTTCAGTCGCCTTTCGGACTTATGGCTCTTCAATGTCGCGCCGATGATTTATTCGTTCATCTTCACCTTCGCTATTCTTGGCCCGATCCTGCCTTGGTTCGCACTTGCCCTGGCCGTGCTTGCAGTGGCCTTCATGTCTGTCGCCTGGTTCAGCTTCAGCTCGATCCGTGAGCTGAACGTCAAAGAGGCTGAAGCGCAGAACAAAGTCAGCGGCCAGATTGCCGATAGCATCACGAACATATTAGCCGTCAAAAGCTTCAGTCGCGAACGCCACGAGAAGCGTCGCTTTGAAAAGTACGCTAACGACACCCGCCAAGCCGCATTTAAGATTCGAAACGCAGTAGTACTGCGTGATATCTGGTTCGGAGGTATCATCACGTTGATCACAACCACTTCATTCATTACGCTCATCTTCGGGAACGCCTGGTTCGGCGTGCAAGTCGGTACACTACTCCTTGCCGTGACGTACAGCTCCCAGATCCTTGGAAACCTATGGGGATTCAACGGCATGCTTCGCCAGCTCAACCGCATTTTCGGTGACGCCCGTGACATGAGTATGATTCTGAATACTAAGCAGATCGTCAAAGATGCGCCTAGTGCCAAGCCGCTTACGGTGAAAAAGAGTACGATCACGATCGAAGATATGACCTTCAGGCATACCGGTTCTCGCAATAACAAGGCACTCTTTAAGCAGTTCAACCTCTCTATTCCCGCTGGGCAACGCGTCGGCCTTGTCGGGCAGTCAGGTTCCGGTAAGACGACGTTGACGAAGCTGATCCTACGATTCGCTGATATCGAATCCGGTACGATCGCGCTTGATGGCCAATCTATCCAAGCCGTCACCCAGGAAAGTCTCCGCAAGGCAATCGCGTACGTCCCCCAAGAACCGCTTCTATTTCACCGTTCGCTTCGTGAAAATATCGGTTACGGAAAACCTGATGCGACCGAAGAAGAAATTGTCGAAGCCGCACGCAAAGCGAATGCCCTCGACTTCATCGCTCAGCTGCCGGAAGGATTTGATACGCTTGTCGGGGAGCGCGGCGTGAAACTCTCGGGCGGTCAACGACAACGAATTGCT
>JBIISZ010000021.1:0-4955 GCA_044340745.1 Saccharimonadales bacterium (SeqCode) | reverse complement strand
CGAGCGGCGGACGGCTGAGTAACGCGTGGGAACGTGCCCCAAAGTGAGGAATAACTGCCCGAAAGGGTGGCTAATGCCGCATATGATCTTCGGATTAAAGGATTTATCCGCTTTGGGAGCGGCCCGCGTTAGATTAGGTAGTTGGTAGGGTAATGGCCTACCAAGCCGACGATCTATAGCTGGTCTGAGAGGATGATCAGCCAGACTGGGACTGAGACACGGCCCAGACTCCTACGGGAGGCAGCAGTGAGGAATCTTCCACAATGGGCGAAAGCCTGATGGAGCAACGCCGCGTGAAGGATGAAGGCCCTCGGGTTGTAAACTTCTTTTATAAGTGAAGAATATGACGGTAACTTATGAATAAGCACCGGCTAACTACGTGCCAGCAGCCGCGGTCATACGTAGGGTGCAAGCATTATCCGGAGTGACTGGGCGTAAAGAGTTGCGTAGGTGGTTTGTTAAGCGAGTAGTGAAATCAGGCGGCTCAACCGTTCTGGCTATTACTCGAACTGGCAAACTCGAGAATGGTAGAGGTAACTGGAATTTCTTGTGTAGGAGTGAAATCCGTAGATATAAGAAGGAACACCAATGGCGTAGGCAGGTTACTGGACCATTTCTGACACTGAGGCACGAAAGCGTGGGGAGCGAACGGGATTAGATACCCCGGTAGTCCACGCCGTAAACGATGGATACTAGCTGTTGGAGGTATCGACCCCTCCAGTAGCGAAGCTAACGCGTTAAGTATCCCGCCTGTGGAGTACGGTCGCAAGACTAAAACATAAAGGAATTGACGGGGACCCGCACAAGCGGTGGATTGTGTTCTTTAATTCGATGATAAACGATGAACCTTACCAGGGCTTGACATCCCGAGAATTAATCCGAAAGGATTGAGTGCTTTATTGAACTCGGTGACAGATCTTGCATGGCCGTCGTCAGCTCGTGTCGTGAGATGTTTGGTTAAGTCCATCAACGAGCGCAACCCTTGTGAATAGTTGTATTTTTCTATTCAGACTGCCCCGGCAACGGGGAGGAAGGAGGGGATGATGTCAGGTCAGTATTAGTCTTACGTCCTGGGCTAGAAACGCAATACAATGGCGAGTACAATGCGCAGCGAAGCCGCGAGGTGAAGCAAATCGCATCAAAGCTCGTCCCAGTTCGGATAAGAGGCTGAAACTCGCCTCTTTGAAGTCGGAATCGCTAGTAATCGCAGATCAGCAAGCTGCGGTGAATACGTTCCCGGGTCTTGTACACACCGCCCGTCAAACCATGAAAGTGACCAACACCCGAAGTCCGATTCGTCGGCCTAAGGTGGGGGGCATGATTGGGGTTAAGTCGTAACAAGGTATCCGTACCGGAAGGTGCGGATGGATTACCTCCTTTCTAGAGGAGATTACGCCACTGTGTCGAGTAATCACACGGTGAAGCTAGGTCGGTCTTTTTGGTAAGCCGAGCTTACTTACCAATGTCGTTCCAGTTTACTGGAACAAGACTAAGTTCGAAAAAATCTCAGTATACGACTGACGATGATACGGGTTTGCACTACTAAGTTGTTAAAATGAATACCTCGGTTTCGGCCGAGGTATTTTTATTCCCAGTTTTAAGTGAAAACTACTTTATTGACTAAAAGTCACAAAAGTTGTATAATCACTCCATATGACGGAGATGGATTATAACGCGATTCGTATGCAGGAATGTAACGAGATGATTCCTCGCTTATTCCATGTGTATCTCCCGGTGGATCGGTTCGTGATCGACAACATTGAGACAGGCCCTCATTCCTATGCCATGGTGTTCGAAAGTGGCAGAGAAGTGTACGCGCTTATCATAGCTGAAGACGGATATCAGCAGACCCTTGCCGATGTCGTGTCGGCTGTACGGGGTATGGGAGCAACAGCGCAACGGTTTTTTCCACCTGGCGCTGACCCTGACTACTTCTATAAAGAAGGGGTGAAGCGATTCTTAAAAACCTACCCCGGTCGAAAGACATGGCAAAAACAAGAAGTGACCCCTTTCTATCAGTCATTTGCTGAGTATCCTGTGGCCCTTGTTCGGATTGCGACTATTCCTGCGGGCATTCGCCGTTTTAACGCTAAGGGTGGTACCTGGCAGCACGTACTCGACTACCAATACAAAAAAGCGGCGGTCGCTCATGTATAGGGTACGTGATATTCATGATGAGCAATATTATGCGTTGTCGCGCCAAGCGGAAGCCTCTCCGCTTCAATTTCGCGACTCAGCCCGTAACGCATATCAAAACTTTTCACCAGCGCTTCGCCTCAGGGCGCGGCAGTTAGAGACCGTCTCTCTTACGGCGGCGGAATTTTATCGTCAATGGCGTGAAATCGTGTTACCTGACCTGCACACCATTGCCGAGGCGACACAGGTAAAAAGCCTGATTCGTTCGTTGAAAAAATACCTTATTCTTACTGAAGATGAAGCTGCGCAGCTGGTTGTTGACCTCGTTGGAAGTCGGGCTGAAGAGGTAAAGCGGGCATTTGTTGAACGCTCCTTTGCCCCGGATGAGAAAAAGGCTCGCCGTGCGGCGTATGCGTTCTTAGCGCAAAGCGAGGCTGAGGCTATCCAGGAGCGTGAGGCCTATGTGGCGTACGCACTTCATAAAGAGGTAGCAAAGAACGCCGACATGGTGATATACGACCGTTGGTCGCGTATCTTCGGGCGTATGGCTCAACGTTCTCGAGAGAGAAGGCAAGTACGTCGCTATCGTAAGGGTGTTGAGGCGCGTCTTAAGTTGCTTGAGACTGAACGACTTGCTTTAGAGGTTCAAGATGGTGGGCTGATAGCCGAGGTTGTCACTATGAATATCCAACTTGCTGCTTTGTACAAGAATTTTTCTTCATACGAGAAAGCCGTGGATGCACTTAAGGGGACGGCAAAAGACACGCCAGTTAAGCGGTTGGCTCTGTATGAAAAAGAAATCCGCGCTATTAAGACCCGCCAGCTGAACATGATGACGGATATGCATAGCCTAAAGGATATACAGCGCGCTTCAGAGGCGCTGGATGGGCTATTCACGCGCCTATTTGACCTCTCTAAAAAGCAACGTAACGAGCTGATGACCAATCTCAAACGGTACAGGGAGGCGGTGCAAGAGCGCAACCAACTTCGCCGTTTATTAGAGACGGTAATGAAATAAGCCCTAGTTACAACACTTCAGTAAAGCGGCGAACAAGTGCGGTCCAATCGTAGCCGGCAGCAGCGGCCGCTTTAGGATACAGACTTTGTGAAGTGAGTCCTGGGATGGTATTCGTATCAATGACGTACAGTTCACCCTGCTCATCGATAAGAATATCGGTGCGAGAAATATGCCGACACGCCGTGGCGTTGTGGACTTCAAGGGCTAGGGCTTGTGCTTTAGCTTGTAGCTCCACTGAAACATTTTGTGGCGGGCACAGCTCTGCTGTTTCACCGTTATACTTATTTTCGTAATCAAATTCTTTATCTTGTGGGGGGATAATTTCAACGACTGGTAGGGCCGTATCTTCCAGTATGCCAACCGTAATTTCCGACCCGATGATCAGCTCCTCGATGAGCATAGACCCGTATCGGCCGAGTGCTTCCTGCAGTGGTGCTGGGTCAAAGGGAAGCGTGCGTATGATGAATGTATCAATACTTGAGCCGCCATCGATCGGCTTGAGTACGAACGGTGCCTGTGCGAGCGGTTCGTCGGCAAGCTGCTCGCTGGTTATCTCATTCCATTTCGGGGTAGAGATGGCGTTTTCTTCAAGGATTTTCTTAAAAATAACTTTATCGTATGTCGTCTGGCAGGACCGAAAGCTAGGGCCGAAGTAGGGGATATGGTGGGCTTCAAGCTGCTGCTGGATACTTCCGTCTTCGCCACCAAGGCCATGGAGGATCGGAAATACGCCGTCAGAGCCTTTTGCTGCGTTCATAATTGTATCTGCAGGTGTCGTTTTGGGGTCAATAAGGGTGACGGTGTGACCTAATGCTTCTAAGGCGCTTTGGACAGCTGCGGCTGACCGTTTTGAGACTTCGGATTCCGGCGAGATACCCCCGCCTAGTACGATATACTGCATTCACTTAGTATAATCTACATCTTCTTACGCGTGTACCCTTGCGGTAAAGGGGAACTTACTGTAAAATGATACGAGTTCTGCGATGAATGGGGCAATAGCTCAGTTGGCTAGAGCACCTGCTTTGCAAGCAGGGGGTCCAGGGTTCGAGTCCCTGTTGCTCCACCACATTTGAATCGTATGGGGTGAATCAGGCGAAAGTCTGAATCACTCCACCAGAACTTATTAACATCTAAGGTCATCTGCAACTTATGGGCGATTAGCTCAGCTGGTTAGAGCGCGTCACTGATAATGACGAGGTCGGAGGTTCAAGTCCCTCATCGCCCACCAATTAATTGCAGACGGCCTTTTTTGTTTTTTTGAGAAGTAGGGTACCGAGAAGATCTTTTCTGCAAATACCCCTTGCAAAAAGGCGAAAAAGGGAGTACACTGAAAGTAATAAGTCATGTACGGCGAGGTACCACTGACAATCAGCCATTTTGTATCAAGCAATTGGCTCAACTGGGCAAGGACAAATGCGAGGTCCGAATAACTGCCATAAAATCAGAAAAAGTTCGAAAAAACACTTGTACATTGAACTAGCGAGTGATATTATCGAAAAGCTGTCTTGAGCGCAGACGACACACACCACGGTGTTTGGAAATGTGCACTCAAGAGGTTTGAAGCACGGGACGTTAACAATTCAACTGATGTAAGAAACGATATTAGTTTAATTAGAGCAATCTAGTTAAACGATTTATTTTATAAAATTGACGGTTCGAGTAGCTGGTTATTACCAATTACTCGTTAAGTCAATGCATAAAAAGGTACTCAAGGGCACAAAATGGATGCCTAGACGTATATTACCGATGAAGGACGTGGAAGACTGCGATAAGCTTCGGGTAGCTGTCAACAAGCTATTAT